>NZ_JACMYO010000124.1 GCF_020889685.1 Bradyrhizobium oropedii | reverse complement strand
AACGCCGTGATCATCATTGTCGAAGGGACTCGTCGTTCCAGCATCGTTTCAATAATGAGTATTTGTGGTTATGGGTCCCTGCTTTCGCAGGGACGACACCGAGTTTGTTGCGGGGCTCGCGGCGCCCCACCATTTTATTCCCGCGCTGCCTCATATTTATTCAGCCACCTCACGCCGACCCACTACTTTAGTTGTCGTCGACGCATGGCGATCTGCGCGCAGTTTCACTTGCTGCGCATTTTGTCGCGGCTATAGTCCGGCCCCAAGAGCTCGAAGCAGCCGAACAAAACGCAAAAAGAGGAGAGAAACAGGGTGAAAAGAACATCGCGACTGCCTGTTCATGCGATGCAGCAAATCGCCGGAGCGGCCGTGTTGGGCATCTTGGCTGCGGCCCCCAGCGGAGCGCTGGCCGCCGACACCCTCAAGATCGGCGTGATCGCCGAAGCGCAGGCGATTGCCGGCGCGTCGATCCCGCAGGCGGCGCAGCTGGCCGCCGACGAGATCAACGCCAAGGGCGGCATCGACGGCCGCAAGATCGAAATCGTCTCTTACGATAATCACTCGTCCTCGGCGGATTCGGTCCGCGCATTCCAGCGCGCCGTCAACGAAGACAAGGTCAACGTCGTCATTTCGAGCTACATCAGCGAAGTGGTGCTGGCGCTCGAGCCCTGGGCCTCGCGCCTGAAGACGCCGTTCGTCACGCCCGGCGCGGCCTCCAACGAGATCAGCAAGAGCGTTCACGCCGATTACGAGAAGAACAAGTACACCTTCCACGGCTATCTGACCTCGGCGGCGCTGGCGCTTTCGGTCTGCGACGCCGCCAAGGAGCTTCTGGTCGATCAGAAGCACATGAAGACCGCGGTCATCATGAGCGAGGACGCGGCCTGGACCAAGCCGCTCGACGTCGGCTACGAGGAGTGCCTGCCCAAGATCGGGCTCAAGGTCGTCGACCATATCCGCTTCTCGCCCGACACCACCGACTTCACGCCGATCTTCAACAAGGTCGAAGCCGCCAAGCCCGACGTGATCATCACCGGCATCTCGCATGTCGGTGTGCAGCCGACGGTGCAGTGGAAGAACCAGCAGGTGCCGATCCCGATGTTCGGCATTTCCTCGCAGGCCACCAACGAGACCTTCGGCAAGGACACCAACGATGCGGCGGAAGGCGTGCTGTATCAGGGCGTGTCGGGCCCGAACGTCGCGGTGACGCCGAAGTCGGTACCGTTCGCGGAGGACTTCAAGAAGCGCTACGGCAACTATCCGTCCTACGCGGGCTACACCGCCTATGACGAGGTCTACTACATCGCGGATGCGGTGAAGCGCGCCGGCTCGGTCGAGGCCGACAAGATGGTCGATGCGCTGGAGAAGACCGATTGGGAAGGCACCATCGGACGCGTCCAGTTCTACGGTAAGGACGATCCGTTCACCCATTCGATCAAGTACGGCAAGGGCCTGATCACCGGACTGATGCTGCAGTGGCAGGGCGGCAAGCAGGTCGCGGTCTGGCCGAAGGAGGTCGCCAAGAGCGATCTCAAGTTCCCGAGCTTCATCAAGCTCACCACCAACTGACTGATGATCATGCTCCCGGGCCGGTCCCGGGAGCATCGCTATTCAGTTCCGCGTGCTCCACAACAGGCAGCCCTGCTGCCGCGGCCGATTTGAGATGCTTGCCCTACAGATCCTGATCGATGGCTTCGCCATCAGTGCGCTCTATGCGCTCGGCGCGACCGGCTTCACCCTGATCTTCGGTGTCTCCGGCGTTCTCAACCTCTCCCACGGTGCCATCATGGTGGCCGCAGCGGTCGCGGCCTGGGCCGCGGCCAGCGTGCTGCACCTCGACATCTACACCGGCGCGCTGTTCGGCGTTGGCGTGGCGCTGATCGTGTCGTTCGCGACCTATTTCGCGGTCGTCAAGCCGATCCAGAATTCCAGTCGGATCCCCAATGAGGAGAAGGAAATCTTCGTCCTCACCGGCACCTTGCTGTGGGGCATCATGATCCAGGAGCTGATCGCCTATTTCTTCACCAACAACGCCAAGACGGTGCTGCCGATCGTCGAGGGCGTCGTCGATATCTTCGGCAACCGCACGCCGCGCAACAATATCTTCACCGCGCTGGTGTGCTGCCTCGTGATCGGCCTGCTGTGGCTTCTGGTGAACCGCACGCGGACCGGCAAGGCGGTGCTGGCGGCCTCGATGAACCCGCGCGGCGTCACCTTGCTCGGACTCGAGCTCACCCAGATCTACATTGTGGTGTGGGGCATCTACGGCATTTTGGCCGGCATCGCCGGCGTGCTGCTCGGCATGTTCCTCGGCGTCAGCTCCTACAGTGTCGGGCCGCTGACCGCGAGCGCGTTCTCGATCGTGGTGCTCGGCGGTCTCGGCAGCGTCTCGGGCTCGCTGATCGCGGCCTTCGTCGTCGGCTATCTCGAGACCATCACGGCCTACATGATCTCGCCGGCCTACCGCACCATTCCGGCGCTGCTGCTCCTGGTGTTCGTGATGTATATCCGGCCTCAAGGCCTGCTCGGGAGGCGCTGAGATGGCCAATTTCTTCACGTCACGCCTGTTCTTCATCTCGCTGGCCTGCGTGGCGGTTGCGGCGACGCTGCCGCTCTACGTCTCGGGCTACATCCTCGGACTGCTTACCGTCGCGTTCTATTTCGGCGTGTTCGCGATGGCCTGGGACCTGCTGTTCGGCTTCGCCGGCGAGGTCAATTTCGGCCCGACCTTCCTGATCGGTACCGGCGCCTACACGGCCGGCATCCTCAACAACCAGTACGGCTGGTCGGTCTATGTCTGCATCCTGCTCGGCGCGCTGGCCTCGGTGGTCGCGGGCTTCGTGCTGGCGCTGCCGGCGCTGCGGGTGAGGGGACCGTATTTCGGCCTGACCACGCTGGTCGCGGTGCTGATGCTGCAGAACTTCGTCGTGGTGTTTGCCGACCTGACCGGCGGCGAGATCGGGCTCACCATCCCCGACGTCATCACCATCAATGCCGGCGCCAATTACTGGATCGCGCTCGGTTTCATGACGATCAGCGCGGCCATTCTTTACGGCCTGTCGCAATCGCCGGTCGGCCTCGTGCTGCAGGCGAGCGGGCAGGACCCGGTGCAGGCCGGCGCGCTCGGCTTCAACATCGTCAAGCACAAGCTCGCGGCCTTCATCGTCAGCGCCTTCTTCTCGGGCCTGTCGGGGGCGCTGCTGGTGTTCTACTTCGGCACCGCCTCGGTCGGCACCGTGGTCGACGTCGCGGTCGGCGTGAACGTGATCGTCTCCGCCGTGCTCGGCGGCCGGCGCACGGTGCTGGGAGCGGCGCTCGGCGCGATCTTCCTGATCGTGGCCGGCGAATTCCTGCGCCCGACCGGCGAGCTTGCGACCTTCATCGTCTCGGCGGTGGCGCTGCTCGTCGTGCTGTTCTTCCCCGGCGGTTTCCTCGGAGCGGCCCTGTCACGCGAGGCGCGCTCCTGATGGATCAGATTGTGACCAAAACTCCGACGCTCGCGGTTCGCGGCCTGACCAAGCGATTCGGCGGCCTGACCGCGGTGAAGAATCTGAGCTTCGAGCTGCGCCCCGGCGAGATCCTCGGCCTGATCGGGCCAAACGGTTCGGGCAAATCGACCGCGATGAAGAGCGTGATGGGCATCGAGCGCCCGACCGCGGGCGAAGTGCTGTTCGAGGGCGAGAACGTTGCTGGGCTGCCCGCGCACAAGATCGCGCGCAAGGGCTTTGGCATGGTGTTCCAGCATTCGCGGCCGCTGAACCGGCAGACCGTGCTGGAAAACATCATGGTCGCGCTGCTGCCCGACAGCCTGTTCATGCTGTTTCCCGACAAGGCGCTGACCGAGCGCGCCAAATGGATTGCCGAGCGCGTTGGCCTCGGGGCGGTGATGGACCGCCGTCCGCCGACGCTGCCGTTCGCCGATCTGCGCCGGCTGGAATTGGCGAAGGCGATCGCGCGCGACCCGAAGGTGGTGCTGGTCGACGAGCCCTTCGCTGGATTGACCAGCACCGAGGTCGGCGTGTTCTCGCAACTGATCCGCAGCTTCCGCGACGAAGGGCGCGCCGTGATGCTGGTCGACCACAACGTCAAGAGCGTCGCGGCGCTGGTCGACCGCGTGCTCGCGATGTATCTCGGCGAGGAGATCACGACCGGCCGCGCCGAGGACGTGATGAAGAACGAGACCGTGCGGCGGGTCTATCTCGGCGGCGCGATCGAAACCCATGCGCGGCCCGAGACCTCGTTCAAGGACAAGGTGCCGCTGCTGCAGGTCGAGAATGTCAGCGTGCATTACGGCAAGGCGCAGGCGCTGGAGAACGTCTCGATCCACGTCCATGAGGGCGAGTTCGTCTCCGTCGTCGGCCTCAACGGCGCCGGCAAGACCACGCTGTTCAACACCATCTCGGGCTTCCTGCCCTATAGCGGCGAGATCCTTCGTGGTGGCGAGAAGCTGCGCGGCACCGGGCCGGCCAAGATCGCCCGCTCCGGCCTCGTGCAGTGCCCGGAATCGCGCGAGCTGTTCGGCGAGATGACGGTGCGCGAAAACCTCGACCTCGGCGGCCAGCATCTCGACGACGCGGCGCGGGCGAAACAGCTGGCCTGGCTGTTCGAGCTGTTTCCGATCCTGAAGGAACGTCAGGGCCAGATGGCGCAGACGCTGTCCGGCGGCGAGCAGCAGATGCTGGCGATCGGCCGCGCGCTGATGATGCAGCCGCTGATCCTGATCCTGGACGAGCCGACGCTGGGCCTGGCGCCGGTCATCCTCGAACTGTTGTCGAAGGCGCTGGAGAAGCTGCGCCAGACCACCAAGATCACGGTGCTGCTCGGCGAGCAGAACGTGACGTTCGCGCTTCCGCATGCCGACCGCGTCTATGTGCTGGAGCACGCGCGGATCGTCTGGGAGGGCGATCCGGGCCGATTCGCCGCGGAGGCCGGCGCCGATTTTCTCTGAAGTTCCAAAAATTCAAGAACAAGAAAGCAAAATAAGGGAGATCATGATGTCAGGACATTCAACCGCCACCCGCGTCAGCCTGCTGGCCTCGGCGCTCACGCTGTGCCTCGCGGCGCCGGCCTATGCGCAGTCCAGCGATCCGATCAAGATCGGCGTGATCGCCGAGGTGCAGTCGATCGCCGGCGCGGCGACCCCGGGCGGCGCGCAGATCGCGGCCGACGAGATCAACGCCAAGGGCGGCGTGATGGGCCGCAAGATCGAGATCGTCACCTACGACAACAAGAGCTCGTCGGCCGATTCAGTGCGCGCCTTCCAGCGCGCGGTGAGCGAGGACAAGGTGTCCGCCGTGATCGCGAGCTACATCAGCGAGGTTGTGCTGGCGCTGGAGCCGTGGGCTTCGCGGCTGAAGATGCCGCTGATCACGCCCGGTGCCGCCTCTAACGAGATCACCAAGGCTGTTCATAACGACTATGAGAAGAACAAGTACACCTTCCACGGCTACCTGACTTCGGCCGCGCAGGCGCAGCTGGTCTGTGATGCGGCCAAGGAGCTCTTGGTCGATCAACTCAAGTTCAAGTCGGTTGCGATCATGAGCGAGGATGCGGCCTGGACCAAGCCGCTCGACGTCGGCTACGAGGCCTGCCTGCCCAAGGCCGGCCTCAAGGTGGTCGAGCATATCCGCTTCTCGCCCGACACCACCGACTTCACGCCGATCTTCAACAAGATGGAAGCCGCGAAGCCCGACGTGATCGTCACCGGCATCTCCCATGTCGGCGTGCAGCCGACGGTGCAGTGGAAGAACCAGCAGGTGCCGATCCCGATGTTCGGCATCAGCGCGCAGGCACTGAGCCCGACATTCTGGGGCGACACCAACGGCGCCGCCGAAGGCGTGCCCTCGCTCGCGGTGGCGACGCCCGATGTCGCGGTCACGCCGAAGACCAAGCCGTTCGCGGCCGCCTTCAAGGCCAAGTTCGGCACGCCGCCGGCCTATACCGGCTACACCGCGTATGACGAGGTCTACATCATCGCGGAGGCGATCCAGCGCGCCGGCTCGACCGATCCGGACAAGATGGTCACCGAGCTCGAGAAGACCGACTTCGACGGCACGATCGGCAAGATCCAGTTCTACGGCAAGAACGACGAGTTCACCCACGGCATCAAGTCCGGCCCGGGTGCCGTCACCGGCCTTGTGTTCCAGTGGCAGAACGGCAAGCAGATCACGGTCTGGCCCAAGGCCATCGCGGAAGGGAAGCTGAAGTTTCCGGACTTTGTGAAGCTGTCGCAGTAAGCGCGAGGCGCGAAACTGCGCCGTCATTGCGAGCCAACGGGTCGCGCGAACGCGCGCCCGATGACAGGCTCCGCGAAGCAATCCATTCCTCCGCACTGGGATAGATGGATTGCTTCGTCGCTTCGCGCCTCGCAATGACGGCATGGAGAGCAACCATCCCATCTGCTATTTGCGCGTCGGCGGTGCCGGCTGGATCGTGGGCGCTGCCGCCGCGAGCAGCGCGGCGCGATCGCCGTTGCGCGGCGGATAGATGCGCTGCTGGTTGATGGTCTGCTTGGTGAGCTTTGCGGCCGCACCCGTGGTTTGCACCTCGCGATCCCAGCCGGTGGTGTAGAGCGCGCCCCAGGCGCCGAGATCGAGCACGGTCACGTACCAGTCGATAGCGAGCGGCAGCAGTTTTTCGCCGAACAGATCGGCGACCACGTTGTGTCCCGCAAACCGGCCCATCGGCCGCGCGAACTGGCAGGACATCACGGTCGGATGCTCGCCGTCGATCAGGCAGGAAGCGACGTCGCCGGCGGCGAAGACGCCGTCGAGACCCTCGACGCGCATGGTGTGATCCACCGCAAGACGGCCGAGCCGGTCGCGCTTCGCTGGCAGCGCTGCGGCCAGCGGACTGGCGTGCATGCCGGCGCACCACACCACGGTTTTGGCCGGAATGATCTCGCCGCTATCGAGCGTGATGCTGTCGGCGCCGACGGCGCTGACCCTGACATTCAGCCGCGTCTCGACGCCGAGCGCGGCCAGCGCCTCGTTGATGACCGGACGGCCATGCGCGCCGAAGGTCGCGCCGACCACGGGATTGGGATCGATCAGGATCACGCGACGATCGCCTGTAATGCCCGCGCGTGCGAGCTTGGCCGGCATCTCGGCCGCGACCTCGATCCCGGTGAACCCTGCGCCGACCACCGCGACCGTCGAACGCGCCTGCGATGGCGGCTCTTTGCCGAGCGCCGCCAGATGCCCGTTGAGCCGCATCGCCGCATGGTAGGTGTCGACGTCGAAGCCATGCGCGGCGAGGCCCGGGATCTCGGGCCGCGCCAGCTCGCTGCCCGTCGTCAGCACCAGCCGGTCATAGCTCAAATGTTCGGCACCCGCGCTGGTCTTGACCACGACTTCGCGCTTCGCCGCATCGATCGCTTTGATGTCGGCCACCTTATGCCTGACCCCGACCGGATCGAGCAGATCCTTGAGCGGCAGCGCGACATCGCCGAGATCGACCTCGTAATTGCGCACCCGGATGTTGTGATAGGCGTTGCGATCGACGACGAGAATCTCGGTGTTGGTCGCGCGTGCACCGATCTCGTCGCACTTACGGGCCGCACCGAGCGCGGCCCACAGACCGGCAAAGCCGGCACCCAGCACCAGGATGCGCGCCATCTCTCCCTCCGACGTTGCGTCAGAGTGAGCTTGCCCGCGCGGGCGAGGTCAAATCAAGTGGGTGAGGGGTGTGCGATGTGCCCTCAGGTGCCGGGCCGCGACACCTCGGTCTCCTTGCTGGTGATGAATTCCAGCAGCACCGGGACGCCTTCCCTGGTCTTCTGGATGCCGCGCTTGATCGCGGGGATGATGTCTTCGGGCTTCGTCACCCGCTCGCCATAGCCGCCGAAGGCACGGGCCATTGCGGCGTAATCGCCGGAGATGTCGGTCGAGCGGTATTTCTCGGTCGAGATCGGCATCACCTTCAGCTCGATCGCCATCGAGAAATTGTTGAGCAGGATCGACATGATCGGAATCCGCTCGCGCACCGCAGTCTCGAAATCCATCCCCGTGAAGCCGATCGCGGCATCGCCCCAGACATTGATGCAGAGCTTGTCCGGTTTTGCGAGCTTCGCGCCCATCGCAAGGCCAAGTCCATAGCCGAGCTGCGTGGTCTTGCCCCAGCCGATATAGGACAGCGGCTCGACCGACTTCCAGAACGGCGAGAGCTGGTCGCGCGGGCTGCCGGCGTCATGTGTGATGATGGTGTTGTGGATGTCGACCGTGTGCTGCAGATCCCATAGCACCCGGTACGGATTGAGCGGCGCGTCGTTGTGCGTCAGCTTCGGCATCCACTTGGCTAGCCATTCCTTGTGAGACGCGGCGATCTCTTCCGCGACCGCGCTTGCGTTACGGTCCGCAGTCACGGTCTTGCCGATCTCCTCGAGCAGCGCGTCGAGCACGAGGCCGGCGTCGCCGACGAGGCCGATCCTGGCCTCGACATCCTTGTTGATCTGGTTCGGATCGAGCGTCGAATGGATGATGGTCTTGCCGTTCGGCATCGCGATGCCGAACGATGTTTCGGTGAACGAGCAGCCGATGCCGAAGATCACGTCGGCGTCGGCCAGAAATTTCGGCACTGCGCGCGGCACCGCGAGGCCGCCGGAGCCGAGCGACAGCGGATGCGTCTCGGGGAATGACGACTTGCCGCCGAGGCTGGTGGTGACCGGGATCGCGAGCCGCTCGGCGAGGCGCTTCAACTGCGGCCAGGCCTTCGCGTAGTGCACGCCCTGGCCGGCATAGATCACCGGACGTTTGGCGTTGACGAGCAGGGCGGCGGCTTCCTTCACATGGACAGGGTCGGCGCCGTAGCGGGTGCGCAGCACCGGCGTATAGTTGAGGGGCTCCGGCACCTCCTCGTTCCACATGTCGGCGGGGATCTCGACGATCACCGGCCCGCCGCGGCCGTTCTTCAGTTTGGTGAACGCGCGGCGGAAAATGTTACAGACCTCCGCGGCGATGTTGATCGGCTCCGAGGACTTGGAAAACGCCTTCATCGCCTGGCTGGAGTTGAAGTTGGGATCGATGTTCGCCAACCGGCGCGCATAGCCCATCGGCAGCACCAGCACGGGTACGGATTCGCCATAGCATTGCGCGACGCCGCCCATCGCATTCTCGGCGCCCGGACCGTGCTGCATGCAGAACGCGCCGATCTTTTCGCCCGAGGTCACGCGGGAGATCGCGTCCGCCATATGCACGCCGATGCGCTCCTGGCGCACCATCACGGGGCGGATGTCGGCACTGGCGGCGTATTCGATCAGGTGGTTGACCGGGTAGCCCGTGAGGATCTCGATCCCCTCGCGCTTCATGATTTCCGCGATCGCGGTGCCGAGCTTCATGGCGGTCACTCCCTTTTGGATGCGGCCGGTTCGTTCCGGCCTCGTTGTCGTCCTGTCCGATAAAGGAACAGGATTCCGCCGACCGGTAAAGCCGAGCTGCGGGCCGGATCGGGTAGTCCTGATATGCGTTTACGCCCAAACGCGGCCGGACGCCCCGCACCGCGGCCCCCTGATGCAGGCAAAACTGGCAGCGAGTTTCTGTGCAACCCTTAAGCGATCGTTCATCGTGTCCATCAATGGGCCGTCAACCAATGTGGCCTAGTTTTGCTGGCATATTACTACGGCGCGGGAGACAAAGCCGCGAGCGTCGGACAGGAGCTTTTCATGCGCGGGTTGCTGGCAAGATTTCTGCGGGACGAGGTCGGGGCGACGGCGATCGAATACGCCATCATCGCCGGCGGTATCAGTATCGTGATCGTCGCCGGCGTCAGGGGCATCGGCACCAGCGTGAGCGGCCAATTCAGTGCCGTCAGCTCGGCGTTCAAGTAGGCGCTATCAGTAAGCGCCGAGAGACACCGCTTCATACATTCCCGCTTCAGCCGCCGCCGTCTCCATTCAACGCGCGAAGCATCGCGATGCGCGCGAACATCAGCCAGCGCGCCGCTTACTGGACGTCCTCCGATAATTTCATGATGTCGTCGGCGGCCTGCTGCAGCGTCACCGGCGCGCCGCGGCGTCAGCCCGCCTTCTTGCGCGCCGCGGTGCCTTGCGCGCGCGTTGCCTTCTCGGCCTTCTTCGGCTCGGGCTTGACGGCTTCCTTGGGCTCGCGCTTGCCGCTGCCCGAGATCGGCAGCAGCATTTCGCGCTGGCCCTCGATGCGCTTCTTCGGCTTCTTGCCCTTCGCCGCCTTTGCTTCCGCCTTGGCAGGAGCGGCCTGCTTCTCGTTGGCGAGACTCTTCTTCAGCGCGTCCATCAGGTTGATCACGTTGCCGCTGGCCTTTGCCGCGGGCTTGGCGATCTTGATGCCGTTGCGCTTCTGGTTGATCAAATCGATCAGCGCCTGCTCGTAGCGGTCCTCGAATTCCTCCGGATCGAACTCGGCGGACTTCTGCTCGACAATGTGCTTGGCGAGATCGAGCATGTCCTTGGTGATCTTCACGTCCTGGATGTCGTCGAAATATTCCTTCTCGCTGCGCACCTCATAGGGGTAGCGCAGCAGCGTGCCCATCAACCCGTTGTCGAGTGGCTCGAGCGCGATGATGTGCTCGCGGTTGGTCAGCACCACGCGGCCGATCGCGACCTTGTCCATGCTGCGGATGGTCTCGCGGATCACCGCAAAGGCGTCGTGGCCGACCTTGCCGTCGGGAACGAGGTAATAGGGGCGGATCAGATAGCGGCTGTCGATCTCGCTGCGCGGCACGAATTCGTCGATCTCGATGGTGCGGGTCGAATCCAGCGCGATGTCGTCGAGCTCTTCCTTGGTGACCTCGATGTAGGTGTCGGTGTCGACCTTGTAGCCCTTCATGATGTCGTCGGTTGAGACTTCCTCACCGGTTTCCGCGTCGACCTTGGCGTATTTGATACGGTGGCCGGTCTTGCGGTTGATCTGGTTGAAGGAGACCTTTTCGGTATCCGACGTCGCCGGGTACAGGGCAACCGGGCAAGTCACGAGCGAAAGGCGCAAAAAGCCCTTCCAGTTGGCGCGAGGGGCCATAGGGAAACTCCGATTACGCAACCGACGGAACGGTCAAGGATAACACCGGGAACCCCAGTTTGAAACAACACGGCCCGGGGAATCTCGTAACGGCGTTAACCGTAGCTTCGGGCTGCGCCCGTTTGACGCGGCGGCGGGACGGCCGTCGGACCGCTCGGAACACCACTCCAGATCACGCGTTGCCCTTGCGAAGGGGGAGCGGCAATCGCCGGAATTACAGGCACTTAAGCAATGAGGTCGCGATGGCACTGGAACGACACGGTCAGATCATTGAAACCCCGACCGAGGCGCGCCAGGCCGAGCCTGGACCTTCGGTTCTCGCGCTGCTCACGGCCTCGACGGGGCTCGCCGTGTTGATCCTCGGCGTGGTCTGGTTCGCCTTCTTCCGCGTGTAGCACTGCTCTCCCGCATCCGAGGGCTCCAATGTTAGGCTGGGACGCAGGCTAGAGCGGGCGCGCACTGCGCCCCCGCGAGAATACGTGCGGTCGGTCACGCTTGCGTCCGGCCCGGCCTTCGAATGCTGCGATCGTTGAAGTCACATCCCGGATCACGCCGCGTGGAATTTCTTCGACGATGGCTCGCGGCTTCACGAGATTTTGCAGTGGTGATCTGTGATGTGCGCGGCGAATTGCTGCCGCGGCGCGTCACGAGATCATCGAAATTGACTGCTAGCTGATTTGAATCAGATGCGCCTCGAGCTTGAGATGTTCTATCGGCAGGAAGAAAAAAACTCGTTGTTGGTGCGCCTCAGGGAGAAAAGCGTATCAGGCGTCTTCGTCGGGCTGACGGTGCTGGCGATGGCGGGGTGGATTTATCTTCTCAGCTCGATGTTTCTCAAGTTCATGCTGTGGTGGTTCTCCTGAGACGTTTGTCTCCCGCGAAGATCGTACGCGAGAACGACCGTAGTTGCAGCTGACCATTGCTGCGCCGTTTGATTGCACAAAAATTCCAGCGGCTGAACAATCTTTCGGCGCGCATAATCATGATGTCGTCACAACTCGGAATGTTAGATAACATTCGGACTAACATGGACGACTGTGATGCTTTCTCCCGTTCTGATTCTTGCGGCGGCGTTCGTCGCCGGCTTCTTCTCCGGTTTCGCCGCGCGCTCGTGGCGGTCGCGCAGGCGCCGCGCGCAATATCGGATCTATGCGCCGTATGTGGCGCCATCAGCTGCGAAGCCGTCGAGACGAGAGCAGCCAGTTACCGCGTTCGGCCACATGCGCCGCGCATTCTAGCGGGCTAGTTCGATCGAGGTAGCGCGACAGTGGGGTGAGTTGGGGGTAGCGGGACAACATGCAATCGGTCATCGTGTTCCCGTCCGTGCGGCAGGCGGGTTGGTCGTGTGCCAGCGCCCCGTCTGATCCTGTCGCCGGCCCCGAGGATCGCAAGGGAACTTACGCAACATGAGTGATCTCAGGGGGCAATCGCCCAGGCGATATGTCGTCGATGTCTGTGGCCGGCGCGTGCTGGTCGGTCTCACACTTGAAGAGACGTCGGAGTTCGAGGGTCTCGACTCCTCGCTTCCGGTGCTGACGGATCGAGGAGACCAGGGTTTGCAGCCGTTGCCGTCAGCCGGCGAGGGGCGATGGCTCGAACTCTACGACAAGCACGACAAGGCCTGGATCAAGTGGAAGGCTGATCTCAGGCCGAGCACGCAGGCAATTCACCCATTTTTAACTAAGACCGGGCGATTCTTGGCCTATCCTGCCTGAATGGGCCCGAACCGGATACTGACAGATGTTTCAGCTGTTTTTGCGGTCTCGCGCGCATGACTTGATCAGATCGCGGCGCGGCGAGGAAGGTTTCAAGGCCCGCTCGGCCGAGCGCGATGCCGAGACCGATCGCGCCCGGATCGGATCGATCATGGCCGCGATCGAAGCCGCGTTGCAGGCGGCCGAAAGCGAGCAATCCGGCCTTGGTCGCCGTGTCGACGATGTTCTGGCCCGCGCCGCGGTGACGCTTGGCAACGGCACCGACGAATATCTGGAACGCGAGGCGCTTGACAACTATCACCAGGACCTGTTTGACGCCGAGATCTCCAACGGCCAGCGCCGGCTGAAGGAACTCGCGACCGAGATTGCGCACTTCAAGTTCATGAAGGCTGCGGTGCTGAGCCGCTTTCCGGACTATAAGGCTCCGGCCGCCAGCAACTGACGCGCGCCTGCGGCGGTAGGTGAAGGCAGCGGCTGCGTGTGACGGCGCATTCGGCCTGGTCCGGCGCAAGGCGAAAGGCACAGGCACAACGTGATGATCGCAGGCAATCTACTCGTCACGGGCTGCGCCGGCTTTATCGGCTTTCATCTGGCGGAGCATTTGCTGCGTGCAGGGCAGCCGGTCATCGGCATCGACAATCTGAACGGCTACTATGATCCGGCGCTGAAGCGCGCGCGGCTCGATCTGCTCAAGCAGCACCGCGGCTTCACCTTCCTGGAACTCGACCTCGCCGATCGCGCCGGGATGAAGGCGCTGTTCGAACGTTATCGCTTCGAGGTCGTGGTGCATCTCGCCGCGCAGGCCGGTGTGCGCTATTCCCTGCAGAATCCGCACGCCTACGTGGATTCCAATCTCGAGGGCTTCCTTAACATCCTCGAGGGCTGCCGGCATACCGCCTGCCGGCATCTGCTGTTTGCGTCCTCGTCGTCGGTCTATGGTGCCAACACCAAGCTGCCGTTCTCGGTCCACGACAACGTCGATCATCCGGTCAGCCTGTACGCCGCGACCAAGAAGGCCAACGAGCTGATCGCCCATTCCTATAGCCATCTCTATCGCATACCGACGACCGGGCTGCGGTTCTTCACCGTGTATGGGACGTGGTATCGGCCGGATATGGCGCTCTACGCGTTCGCCGACGCGATCACGCAGGGAAAGCCGATCCAGCTGTTCAACAACGGCAACATGCGGCGCGACTTCACCTATGTCGACGACGTGGTCGAGGCGATGGTGCGGTTGATCGGCCGCCCGCCGGAGGGCGACGTCAACTGGTCGGGAGCACATCCAGATCCGGGTTCGAGCAAGGCGCCCTGGCGGGTCTACAATATCGGCAACTCGCGGCCGGAAGAACTGATGCATGTGGTGGCGCTGCTTGAGCAGGGCTTCGGCCGGCAGGCCGAAAAGCAGTTGTTACCGATGCAACCAGGGGATGTTCTGGAGACGTCGGCCGATGTCTCCGACCTGGAGCGCGAGATCGGCTTTCGGCCGCAGACGCGGATCGAGGATGGCATTGCCAGGTTTGTCGCCTGGTATCGGGCCTATCACGACGTCGACCGGACCTGAGCGCGATCAGATCCGGTTGAATAGTCATCATGCTTCGAGCGCCTTGCTTGAGCACGACCTCCGCGCAAATGCGTCCCGCGTTCGTCGCGAGGGGAAAACCGCTTCGCAGTTTTCCGGATCATGCTTTAGTACGCTCCTTGCGAATCCGGGCTCGAGAAAAAAAGCTGGTTCGGCCTGGAACGGAGTTCGGCAATGAGAGTTATTATTGGTTTTGCGGTTGCTTCAGCCGTGACCATCATCTCCGGTGCAATCGTTCCGGCGTACGCGATCGACGCCCAGGTCGCACGGGCCTGCGATGTTCTGGTCGCGAGGGCATTTCCACCGCGACAGGCGGGAAATCCCGCTTCCGGCAGCGCGAGGGGCGGCGCGAAGGATCAGCGGGACTATTTCAACAAGTGCGTCGCCAATGGCGGCAAGATGGACGACGACACGCCTCCCAAATCGAAATAGTGCGCGATCGCACCGCGCGTCGCGAATTAGCGATGCTTATGGCGTTGGCGGCAAGCTGCCGTTCATTGGCGATGGTCGTGCAACGCGCTTGTGCAATTCCGGACACGAAACGCAAACGCCCTCGCTGCAGTTGTCGAGCCGAACCGCTGCTGATCCTGAATTGGAATGGCATTGTCGCGTTCGGCCCTCGTTGAGACGAATCTTGTGTATGCCGGCGTGAAGCGTCGAAGCTTTCTGTCGTATCGCCGGAGCCGCTCAGAACGCGTCAAATCAGGCGATGAAATCAGACGATGCCTCAGATATCTGCAACGGTTCGAAACATTTTGCGATCCGTGCCGATGGCGGCGCTCGTGTGGCATCCATGCTGCTCGGTTCAACCTGTTATGCGCAGAGCGAATCCGATTGATCGGCAGCAGCAGATTTAGTGTGTGCACGCTGCCTCTGGTGGAATATCTGGTTCGAGGCGGAGCGCCTCTTCAAGCTGCGAGCCTTTGACGCGGCGACATTGTGGTAAGCGGCCAGGCACGCGCCGATTTCGACGGCGATAGCTGCGATCAACGATCATCAAATGATTTCATGCTCTTGCTCGCGCCTGATGATCGGCGCCGACTGTGCCGTTTCGCCGCGCGTCGCATCGCTGCCGCGGACATCCCGTCGCGACGACACAATGCGGCCATCGATTAAAGGTTTCGCGATCAGGTTGTGGAACCAAATTGGGAAAATTTCTGTCAGAGTGACATTGGTCGCAAACCTGCCCCATTAGCCGCATTCCATGTGCGCGATCTAACTCTGTCATCGAAACTTCAATCACATCGCTCATACCCTTAACTCGCAGAGCGAGGGCGCGCCATGAAGCAGCACAAGATTCAACATTTGCATCGGCCGATCGAAGAGGCGTTGCTCGCGACCAATCAATCGCTGCGCAACGAGGTCGTTGCGCTGATGCTGGATATCGCTGAGTTGCGTGAAATTCACGAGCGCTCGATTGGTTCTCGTTCGTTCGGTGTATCCCGTGAGCAGACCAGCCCGCGCGCCGCGTTGCGCCGGGTTCATCGCTGACATTCGTCCGCGAATTCCTCGCCGAGCAGTTGTCGCCCCTTCCGCGCCGCCATGGCGACGGCGGCGGCTTGTCCGTGATCACGAATAATTCAATTTAAGATAGAGCAGCGGATGGACCCGAATGACTTCGGGTCCAAGCCGGTTCGTGGGCCGCCGCCGGCTTCCGGACCATTCCTGTTTTGCGTTTGAGAGGAGGGTTGGAGCGGTCAGTGCTCCCGCGGCACAGACTTGTGCACCCCGACATCGGACAGACGCTCGCGCAGGATCCAGGTCTGCAAGACCAGCTCGACTGCGGTATGCCGAAGCTCGAAATTCTCCGCGACGAGGCGTTCCAGGGCGTCGGCCGCCTCGCCGGATGCGGATTGGTTCCCCTCGAAGACCTTGAGACGCGCCATGGTGTCGATCCTCGCAAAATTGTTGATCAGAGGCGGGCTCTGACAAGCGTCAGCACAGAATAGTTCGCGGATGGTCGGGCGGTCGTGGTTCCGCCTGATGGCTTCGGGTGAGAAAGCGCCTAATTGATAATTCGTGGATCGAGCTAGGAACGTTAGGTCTCGTGAAAATAATCCTCAAATATGTTGAAACCCTCATGACACCTAACGTCTTAGTAACTACCGCTGCGCGTGCGCGCCCGCAAGCTACCGGACGTGAAGGTCGCGGGATAAATTTGTTAGAATTTTGTGAAACTCTCACTTGACTGGCGGCGTGGATATCACAGCGAGGCATGATGCACTCACAATCTGCCGAAGGACCGATTGGATATTCTCACTTGTGAATGCAAACAGTGCGCCAGTTATCCAGATCAAATTCTCATACGCAGAAAGTCGTATAACTTTTCCTGTCGGATCGGTTTGGCGGAGGAATATCGCTCAATTATTTCGGTAAATACCTTGCAGCTTCGGCGTTTCTTCGCAAAATGCGCCACTGCCGACGGCAAGTTCGAGGCTCCCGAAAGACCCCCGGGAAATCCTCAATTTGAATTTCCTGTTGCATTTACATAGCTTATAGGCCATGCGATTATTGCTAATCTAGGGGGCAATGAGATGACCAATGAGGCGTCATTCGACTGACGAGATCAGTTCCAAGGTCAAGCAGGCCGAGGAACTCATGGCGCGGGGGCAGTCACAAGCCCAAGCGTGCAAGGTGCTGGGCGTTAGCGTGATGACATTTCACCGCTGGCGCAAGCAGGAGGCCGCGCGCGGCCACCAAGCGAACGGTACTGTTACCGAGTTCGCTGCTCACACCGAAGATCGAGATGGAATTCCCCCTGTCCGTAACCGTATTGACGAATTGCGGCTGGAAAATGAACGGCTGCGCCGGATCGTGACCGACTTGCTAC
This sequence comes from Bradyrhizobium oropedii, assembly GCF_020889685.1. Classification (GTDB taxonomy): domain Bacteria; phylum Pseudomonadota; class Alphaproteobacteria; order Rhizobiales; family Xanthobacteraceae; genus Bradyrhizobium; species Bradyrhizobium oropedii. Next base: position 9,009 of record NZ_JACMYO010000124.1, on the reverse strand, counting down.
TCGAGAAAATGAAGATCGAGGAGAAGCTCGCGCTCAGATCCAGCGGCGGGAACGGTTTGCCCCGCCGTGGTGAAGTCCAGAGCTGACGAAAGCTGATCTGTTAATGGATACGTGAGGGCCTGGGCGCCAGCAGCAGCTGGTCGCTCAGGTGCGCTTTCTCGGACCGTGCGCGCAGCTCTTCGAGGATTGGACGCAGTCTGGCCTCTGCGAGGTCCAGACCTTTAACGATATCCTGATTCGGCATTTCAGCCGGAAAGCGCGCCGATCGCAACTTTGTCTCGACTGCCTTGACCAGCACCTCGATGTCGTCGCGGTGCTGGCCGGCGACGAGTTCGGCGCCCATCAGACGGATCAAGTGAAGGAGGGCCACCAGCGCGGCCTCGGTTTCGCCAGCGGATTCAGTCATGGACGCCCTCTGCCTGATATTGCCGGCAGGCCTTGCGAGCTCGCGACCTGCCTGATAATACACATTCGAATTGTTAACACGAATGTTAATTCCCGATGACCGACCTTTCTGACGCTCGATTAGCGAAGGTACCGGTTAACTTCGGCGCCTTCTCGTTCGCCTTTGCATCGCTCGAAGCGTTTGCCATCGCCTTCGAGATGGTCATAGTCGTGCTGTCCAGCATCATTGGCGGCGCGGCCTATCATCTGTTTTACTACCACACTGTTTATAGCAACAGCTTCGAGGGTTTTCTAGGGATCGGGGTTCTCGCCGCCATCCTTCACATGTTCGTGGCTAAGTCGCAGGGCCTCTATAACGCGCAGGTGCTCGCCGGCCTCGACCGGCGCTGGAACAGTCTGCTCGGCGGCTGGCTGCTGGTCGTCCTGCTGATGACCTTGATCATCTTCCTCCTGAAGGTCGGCTCCGGCATCTCGCGCGGGTCGGTGATGTCATTTGGCCTGATCGGCGGCCTTGGGCTGGTGGCCGGACGGATGCTGCTACAGGCGCCGCTGCAACGCGCGATCGACCGCGGCATGCTGGCGACGCGCCGCGCGGTCGTGGTCGGGATGGCGGACGAATTGTCCCGGGTGCGGCAATCGAGCCTGCTGCGCGATTTCGGCCTCAGCGAGGTGCGACGGGTGCAGCTTTCCGGATTGTCCGACGACGCCGGCGATCGGGCGGCCGTCGCCTCAGCCATTCGCGCGGCACGGGAGTGCGGCGCCGATGAAATCATCCTGGCGATGCCCTGGCAGCAGGAGCCGCGCATCCAGTTCGTCTGCGATCAACTGCGGGCGTCGCCGCTGCCGGTGCGGCTGCTGCCCGATCGGACGGCGGAGCGATTCCTGGCGATGCGGATGGTGGCGACCGGGCCGATACCGACGCTGGAAATGCAGCGCTCGCCGTTGACCCCGCTCGAGCGTGCCGGCAAGCGCCTGTTCGACATCGTGGCATCCAGCGGCCTGCTGGTGCTGTTCGCGCCGCTGTTGATCGGAACGGCGATCGCGATCAAGCTCGACTCCAGAGGACCGGTCCTGTTCCGGCAGCGCCGCAACGGATTCGACGGCAAGCAATTCACCATCCTCAAATTCCGCTCGATGCATGTGCTCGAGGATGGCGATGTCATCACGCAAGCTCGCGCAAACGACCCGCGGCTGACCGGGATCGGCGCAACGTTGCGCCGCCGCAGCATCGACGAATTGCCGCAACTGGTGAACGTGCTCCGCGGCGACATGTCGCTGGTCGGGCCGCGGCCGCACGCGCTGGCACATGACGACAAATATTCAAAGCTGATCGCAAGCTATGCGCAGCGCCAGCACGTCAAGCCTGGTATCACCGGTCTTGCCCAGGTGCAGGGACTGCGCGGCGCGACGCCTGCGATCGAGGACATGCAGCTGCGCGTCGCGCACGACCAGATCTACATCAAGAGCTGGAGCTTCATGCTCGACCTGCGCATCCTGCTGCGCACCGTCGGTGCGGTGCTGCGGCACAAGGGGATTTGACGGTCGGGTATCTGACAGGTTGGGCATCCGGCGACCGCCCGCTTGCTGACGCGCATTACTCCGGAATGCTCTGGTTGGCGTCCTTGAATTCCGCCTCGATGATGCGCCGGTTGGCATCGGAAGCGACGCGATAGGCCTGGCCGATCGCGCCCTTCAGCTCCGGTGCGCGGGTGAGGATCAGGCGGATCTGCCGCTGCAGCAGATCGACCAGCTCCACATCGCGGGTGGTGTCGACCTGCGCCAGCAGGATCAGGCGCGGCGCGACCAGGTCGCTGCGGTTGAAGCCGGTGTAATAGGACATCTTCAACGCCTTTGACGCGGTCGGGTTCAGCCAGTCGAACCGTCCGGTCGCTGAGGCGAGGCCGAACCAGGCGCCGGCGTCCATCGGCGAGAGCCGAAGCGCGCGCGTGAAGGCGGCCTCGGCCGCTTCTGGAGATGTCTGCAATTCGCTCCAGCCGTCGCGCAGCCACAGCTCGCTCCTGATCACGCTGATCTCGGCAGCGAGCGAAGGCTTGCCGCGCAACGCATCGGCGGCGAGCCACCAGGCCGACAATGCCAGCGTCGCGGCGCCGATCAGGACTGCAGCCGGCACGAATGCCGGCGACAGCTGCCGCGCATACCGGTCGATCCCGTCAGCCATCGTGTTAGCCATCATGTTTAGCCATGGCGCACGGCCCGGTTGCCGGTCATCAGCAGGGTTCGCCGCGGGCCTTCCAGCTTGACGCAGGTCAGGCGGCCGGTCGCGTAGGCGCCGGTGTCGACATTGATGCGGTTGCGCAGCAGCTCGGCCTCATGCACCGGCGTATGGCCGTGGACCACGACCTTGCCGAAATCATCTTCCGACATCAGGAAGTCGTCGCGGATCCAGAGCAGGTCTTCCTTGCGCTGCTGGTTGAGGGCGACGCCGGGCCTGACGCCGGCATGCACGAAAAAATAGCGGCCGCAGGAATAGCTGATCGGCAGCGAGCGCAGGAAGGCGAGATGGGCCGGCGGCATCTGCCGGACCAACTGCTGGGCCAGCGCCCTCCGTTCCGCGGCGTCGGGATTGGGCGAGGGCGTCAGTCCATAGGACATCAGCGTTTGCAGGCCGCCGAACTGCCGCCATTGCGCCAACATGTCCGGATTGACGAGAAACTCCAGCAGGCAGGCCTCGTGATTGCCGAGCAGACAGACCATGCTGCGGGTTCGGCGGCGTTGATCGAGCATGGCGATCACCTCGCGCGAATCCGGTCCGCGATCGATGTAATCGCCGAGGAACACCTGGATCGGCCGCGCCGGTCGGAACTTACGGATATCGGCATCGATGCGCGCGCAGATCTCGTGCAGCAGGTCGGCATGGCCGTGGATATCACCGACGGCATAGATGCAGATCTCGTCGCCCTCGTCATGTTCGAGGTCGCCGGTCTGGCCGACAATCCGCCGGAGGAGATTGCGCATCTGTCGTCTAGCTCACCTGCAACCGTGAACGGCTGATCCGCTGTGCCAGTCCTGCTCCGATCACGGCTCCCAACACGATCACTCCGGGCAGCGCCGGCAATTCCGGCAAGGTGAAGGCGGCAAGCGCCAGCGTCAGCAACACGGCCGCCGCCGCCGCGGGATAAGACCAGTCACGGCCGCGATTGCGTGCGCCGGCCGTGAACGCCGCGATACCAACGATCGTAACCGCGAGTAGAGTCCAGAACATGGCGGAGCCGAACTGCGCGATCAAGGCGGCGGCGCTGGTCGCCACCACGGGCCGCGAGGTTACGCCTTGCCAGTCCATGTAGGTCGACGCCAGCGTGGCCGTGGTGCCGGCGCCACTGCCGAGCGCAGGCAGGTCGGCCAGCAGGGTGTGGGTCGATTGCACGAGGTCGGCCGGTGCCTGGACGAAGGCTGTGGCAAGCGCGACATCGGGGTGACGGTTGGCGACCGCCGTCGCCAGCGCAATCAGCGCGATCGCTGTGGCCGCGGCTGCGCTGCTCCGGCGGTGCAGATGAAGTTTTCGCGCGGCGAAGGTCATCAGGACGAGCGCGATGCCCGCAGCGAGTGCGATCGCGGCGCCGCGTCGGCCATACCAGCAGGCACTGAGGGCGCAGAACGCTGCGCTGGCAGCGAGCAGCCAGCGCAGCCGCGCCAATTGCGCCGCCGTGCGGCCATCGGCGTGTCCGCCGCCATCGAGCGCGTGCGCGAGGCCGAGCGGACCGCCAGCGAGAACGATCACCAGGAATCCGTTCGCCGTCTCATCGGGCGCAGCACCAAGCCATGCTTTGATGGGATCGCTGTGCAGCAGCAGGATGATCGCTGCGACCGCGGCTGTCGCTGCGATGGTACGGGCCACCCTGTCGGCGCGGCGGGCATCGATCGCGATCGCGGCGGCGGTGATCATGATCGATAGCAGCAACAACCAGAGCAGCAGCGCGCCCAGGCTTGCACCGGTGTCGATCGTGATGCTGCCGCTGAGCGGCGCCCCCAGCGTTTCGCCGGCGAACTTCCACACCGGATGCGCCCAGAACGTGAGCGGAAGCATTTGCGCGATGATCCAGAGCACCGGCACAAGCGCCGCCGCAAACGCTGACCCGACGACCGATTTCAGGAAGGACAGCTCACCTGGACGGATCGCCGTCAGGCTTGCCAGCAGCCCGAGCGACGTTGCGGCGCCGACGAGACCGGTGGCGAGCGATGCGTCGATGAGACCCACCGGAATCGACGCCCCGATCAGGATGCAGAGGAAAGCCGTGACGTTCCACACGAGAGGGGCAAGTCCTGAGGAGGGTGTTCCTGCGGAGGATGAGAAACGCAAGGCAGCGGGATGCCCCGGGCTCGCCGCGAGGTCAATGGAAATCGGATACGCCAAATGCGGCGGCGTTGTGCCGCGCTAATGGGGGCGGCGCAGGGCGAGGCGTGGCGTCGAGGTGCGCGACCAGCGCGACCGGACCAGCGGTGCGAATGTGCTGGCGAGATATCCGCCTTGCAGCGACACGATGGCGGTGATCATGAGCAGCAAGGTCTCAGACCACGCGAGGCGCGCGGCGCCGACGGCGGCGAGCAGCATCAGCTCCGCAAGCGTCACGGGCACCAGCATCAGACAGTGCTGGCGCAGTCCGAGAACGGCGCCGCCGATCAAATTACCAAGGAAAACAAATAACATAACCAGACCCTGCGCCCGCATCCTAGCGGGCCGGGTCCTAAACCGGGGTTAACCCGATCGTCGCAAAACCGTCGGCATAGTGCCGATCGATGCGCGCACGGCAAGTGGTGTGTTAATTGATTAACATTCAGAACGGGCGCAGGTCGCCGTAGCTGTAGGCGGCCCAATAGTCGCGGCCGCCGTATGGTCCGTAGGCGCCGTAGAGCGGCGCGCAGGAATAGCGGTCGGGGCAACCGTGCCAGCAGACCCGCTTCCACTGGCAGACGTCGCCGTGACAATATTGCAGCCGCTGACAGTTGCCGCTGACGCGCTGCACGGCGCGCGGGGCAGGGGAAATGCCCAGTTCGGCGGCCAAAACGCCTGTGCTGCTAAGTACGCTGCCAAGCAGCAAGGCGGCGGTTCCCAATGCGATCGCCAGTGGGTTCATGCGGGCCATCGAACTCTCAATCGGTTAACTCAACCATCTCATTCACAGATAACGGGAACATCACACGAAATCAAAGCCGGAGTGGCTTGCGCTGGGCCTTTGTCTTACGGCGGCGCGCCGGTGTCGCCGAATTGCCTCACCTTGCTAACATTATTTATCAATTGCGCCGCAATATATCGCGGAACCTTGTGATTGTGATAATCGGCGTGTTACGGCACGGCCGGAGTATTTGAATGTCGCGTGCGAATTTCATTCGAGTAATGTTATTGCTTGCGGCCGCCTGCTGGGTCGGCGGATGCCATTACATGCCGACCAACGGTCCGACCAGTTCTGATGTCGTCGCCGGACAGAAGGATCCGGAAAGCCTGCCCTATGCGATGGTGAAGATCACGCCGCAGGTCGAGAACGTGCTGGCGTCGTTCGCGCCGCAACTCGCCGGCGGCATCCAGGGGCCGCCGCCCAAGGACATCCATTTCGGCATCGGGGACGTCGTCAGCGTCACGATCTTCGAGGCCGCCGCCGGCGGTCTGTTCATTCCGGTCGAGGCCGGCGTGCGTCCCGGCAATTACATCACGCTGCCTAACCAGAATGTCGATACCGACGGCAACATCTCGGTACCCTATGCCGGCGCGATCCGCGCCAAGAACCGCACCCCGACCGAGGTGCAGCGCTCGATTGTCGATGCACTGAAGAATCGCGCGATCGAGCCGCAGGCAGTCGTTGCCCTGATCGAGCAGCGCACCTCGCTGATCTCCGTGCTCGGCGAGGTCAATACCCCGAACCGCTTCCCCGCCAACGCCGCGGGCGAGCGCGTGCTCGACTCGATCACCCGCGCCGGCGGTCCGAAAGGGCAGGGTTTTGACACATGGGTGATGCTGGAGCGTGATGGCAAGCGGACGACCGTGCCGTTCGGCCAGCTGGTCTACGAGCCCAAGAGCAACATCTACGCGCATCCGGGCGATACCATCTACGTCTATCGCGAGCCGCAGACCTTCGTCGCCTTCGGCGCCTCGGGCGCGCAGGGCCAGTTCAATTTCGAGGCCTGGCGCATCTCCCTCGCCGAAGCCGTCGCCAAGGCGGGTGGTCTGAACGATTCTTCGGCCGATCCAGCCTCGGTGTTCGTCTATCGCGGCGAGCTGCCGGAGGTGGCCGCCAAGCTCGGCGTCGACGTCAGCAAATATTCAGGGCCGATCATTCCGGTCGTCTACAACATCAATTTCCGCGATCCGGCCGGCTATTTCCTGGCCACGCGTTTTCAGTTGCGCAACAAGGACGTGCTCTATGCATCGAACGCGGCGTCGGTCGAGGACGCCAAGCTCATGCAGCAGATCCGCCTCGTGACCGCAACGGTGAACGATCCGATCGTGGCCGCCTACAACGCAACATTACTTCGTAATTCGATCAAGCTTGCGCCCTGATACTGGGGCGTGAGCCGGGCCGGCCGGCTTCATGACACGTCTGCGATCAGCTTCCGGCTCAAGCGAGGCCACGGCATTGCCGTGGCCCGTGCAATGGTCGTCGTGGCTGTTCTGCGCCGTCGTCGCACTGGCGCCGCTGCCGCTCGGCTCGGTCGGTGTCGTCGCGCCCGCGATCTGGTCGATCCTGCTCGGCATAGCACTGCTCGGCGTGCTGCCGATGCGCTTGCGCGGCAGCCAGCTCGCGATCCTCGCGGTGGCGGCGCTGCTGACCGCGCTCGCCATGTTGATGCTGCACGAGCAATCGGCACAGCGGCCCTGGTTCGGTGTGGCGCCGAACGCGCTGTGGGCCGAGGCCGGCAAATTGCTGCCCGCCGAGCTTCCGCGGGCGGCGTCGATCGCGACCAACCTGCCGTTCTATTCTGCCGGCGTCGGGATCGTCTGCCTGCTCAGTTTTGCCGTCGCCGTCGTGCTCGGAGCCGATCGCACATTGGCGCGCGGGCTGTTACGTGCCGTGGCGGTGGCCGGCTTGGTCTACGCGATTACCGGCATTGTCACCTTCGCGATCGATCCCGCGCGGATCTATTTGCTTCATGAGAAGCAGGCGCATCTGGAGTGGCTGACGTCTCCCTTCGTCAACCGCAACACGGCGGGCATCTATTATGGTTGCTGTGCGCTGATCTGGCTGTTGTTCGGTTGCGAGCTGATCGAGCGGCATATGCCGTCGCGCCGGGCCAGTCTGCCGCGCCTGTTGGCGCGCCTCGATATGCCGGCACGGCGCCGGCTCGCCGGCGATGCGTTCGGCTGGCTCACTTGCCTCGTCGCGATGTTTCTGACCGGATCGCGCGGCGGCGTCGGGATATCGCTGCTCGCTGCTGTTGTCGCGGCCGCGCTCCTGTTTCGCAAGCGGATGCCGCGACGCTATGGCCTGATCGTGGCGCTTGGCATCGGCAGCCTGGTCGCGCTTGCACTGTTGCAACTTCTCGGCGGCGGCGTTGGCGCGCGCTTCAGCACGATGGGCCTGTCGGACGAGGGACGGTTCTCGACCTATCGTGCGACGTTGCGGATGATCTGGGACCATCCCTGGCTCGGCAACGGTTTTGGGAGCTTCGAATGGGTCTATCCGGCCTATCGCACCGACGACATCTCGTTGCGTGGGACCTGGAACCGGGCGCACAACAGCTGGCTCGAGCTGGCGTCCGACGGCGGAATGTTAATGGCCGGCGCGGTCATGATCGCGCTGCTCACAGCATTCGGCGTGCTCGCGCATGGCGTGCGGACCCGCCGCCGCGACGTGATCGTGCCGCTCGCGGCGCTGTGCGCCTCGGCTGCCGGCGCGCTGCATTCGATGATCGATTTCTCGCTCCAGATCACCGGCTACGCCGTTGTTATCGCCGCCTTGCTTGGGGCGGGCCTGTCACAATCGTTCCGCTCCGGCAGGGGCATCGGCAGCGACGATGACGCCGGTGTTATGGTCGGGTCCGCCAATTAACGCTGATTCCGCGTCGTGCCGGGGGCCGTGGCCGGGCAGGGGTTTTAATTGGCGCGATAACTCTGACTATGCTAACGAACTGTTAGTATTCGTTAGGGAGATAGCAGTGTTCACATTTGAGCGATCCGGCGGTTTTTCCGCCTCGCACCTGGCGGTTTTGGTGATGTTGGCGCTCGCGGCCCCCGTCGGCGCTGCGATGGCGGAAACGCCTGGCGGGCTGATCCAGCTCCCCCAGGCGGTTTCGAATTTCAAGGCCAATCCCGAACAGTTGCTGAGCCAGTTTCCGAACGCGGGCGTGGAATTGACTTCGCGGGCGCGCGATTACGCCCTCAGCGATCCGACGTCGCTCGATCCGCTCATTGCCCTGTTTGCCAAGGCAAGCAAGGACCAGAAGACGGCGATCGCCGCCGGTCTTGCCCAGGCCGCGCGCATCGTGGTGCGCAGCAACCAGCCCTACGCGACGCGGATCCAGCAGGCGATTGCCGATACCAAGGACCTCGACACCGTGATGGCATTTGCCGCAGCGTCGGGTGATAGCGGCACCGCTGCAACCGGTGCCGGCGGCGCGGGCAGTGCCGGCGCATCCGGCGGCCAGACCAGCGCG
>NZ_JACMYO010000123.1 GCF_020889685.1 Bradyrhizobium oropedii | reverse complement strand
GTTCATCGGAATCTTGAATCTGAACCGTACCGACGCGTCAACCGCTCAACTCGAGAGTTCAGCCGGCAACCTGATATTGCCGCACCGGATGGCGGACCATCGCACTGGTCAACGCGTTCTGTCCAACTTGCCTGAGCACTTCGACGGACGTCTCGCCTCGAGAGGCGGCTTCTAAAATTTTGGAAGCGACGTGTGCTCGGGTGCCAGTCTCAACCTCATCTAGAACTCGACGGAGACAGGCAGTGGTTTTGGAGTCGAGCATAGAGGGCCTTCTCCAATGGAGCGGTGCAATGACTCCGCTGCAAATGCGAGTTTTACGACATAAATATTATCAATTGCCGAGCGAACGGCGAATGAAATGGCCTGATGAACCAACTTACTTAAGGTTGCGGTATCATACAATAAACGACGCCGCGTGTCATCAACACTGATGTCTTTTGTGAGTTTCCCGACATATTCAGACAAGTCGTTGATCGTCTTGTCAACGCCAAGTATTGGCCTTGCCGGTTGAAGATATCCGTTGGCGGTCTGGGCGGCAAGCGGCGGGCCTGTCGGTGCGAATGCCGCGTTCTATCGACTGACCCGTTCAAAGGAGCCTGACGTCCTTCCGTCGTTTGCCGACTGGAAAATAACAATCGCGAAGATGTCGCGCGATGAGCGAATGACGTCCAAAGATACTGGGCGGCTACAGATCGATGATACGACTTGGATACAATTCACCGAAGCCGTTATGCCGGATGGCAGCCTGTGTCTCCTTAGATCAGACGTGTCTGTGGCCATGAAAGCGACGAGCGAAGCCGAACATGCGCTGAAGATCGCGAAGGAAGCGGAGGCGCGGGCCCGCCGCGCGCTCGCAGATACTCAAAACCGCCTAGTCGCCTACCAATCCGCAAACTCGCATGTCAGAGACGAGATCATGAGCGTTGCCGCGCGATCGAACCAGCGCGTGCGCGACACAATAGATGTCTGGACCCCGCAGAGAACCAAATCGTACCAGACGAACTGCACGCGGTGGAGAAGGAACTCGGTGCAATGCAGGTCGCAGTGCGCAACCTCATGGGTCCTGTCGACATCGTTACAGAGCGAAAGTCCGCTTCTGGCGGATCGACCCGAACCATGTCGTGACGGAAGCCATGAACACGGCAAGAGACCTCGATCCCAGTATCCATGCGACCGCATCGTTCGGCATAGTTCCGAGGATTCGTGGTGCGGCGTCCTCACTGCGCACGGTTCTCAGTCACATGGTCATCATAGGTACTCGTCATGGCGCATACGATTCTCGCGGCGCGTTGAAAGGATCCAAACTGGTCACAACGGTACGCGTCAAAAGTCCCGACGAGCACGGGCAGCTGACGCCGTTCGAGGCAGTGACGAGTTCTGGTCTATAGGCTATTGTCGTGCGACTGTAGAAATGAACGGCGGAGCTTTCGAAGTGCGGGAAACCGGTTCGGGATCTGACACCATGATTATCTTTTCTTGGCCTGTAGAAGGGACGCTCCCGCATGCAGGCAGAATAAAGTTCGGACCACAGGCCAAAACGAACAAATCGCGCAAGCGCCCCACTTCGCGGAATCGTCGATTAGCCGCTGAGGTTGCGGCTCGGCCATAGGCTCGAGTCCTGCGCCTGATACCAGACGCCATTCTCAATCGTGTTGCTGGCAGAGAATACGGATGTCTACGATAGTGGCGCCGCATTAAACTTGGACCTATGGAAACCCACTGGATTAGGCCCGGGGGCAAGGCCAATCACTTGCGCCGGCCGCCTTCGCGGCATGCCGCCGCTTTCAATTTGCGGTCCAGGCTTGGCCGAAGCTACCGACGATTTGGCCAATGCAGCCAACGGCGCTAATTATCGCGCCGATTCTGATGAGGTTCTTGCGGCTCCGCAAAGATGCCTGCCGAGCATTGATCTGTTCGATCAACTTACCGATCTGCCCCCCGCCAAAGTGCAGATCGGTCTCATCGTCCACGATCATGGAATCCGTCGCACTCTTCTCCGCAACGATTTCGAGGTTTTCGAGAATATCCGAATTGAGCGTCCGATAGACCTCAATCGCCAGGATCACGAATCCGGCGAATTCGACGCTTACACCGATCGCAGAAATCCAATTCCACATTTTCATCCCCCAACCACGTCGTCTCCGGTCCAGCCCTAAACTTCGAAAAGTATTTCATCGATCAGCTTGGACTTCCTGGCGGCCTCGTTGGCGCTCTTCGTTTTCAATTCTGATGCGCGAAGCGTCAACTTGTTTACGAACTCGGTCATCGTTATCCCTGCCCCTACCTCCCGGCGCGCCCTGGGCCCAGTAGCTACCTTTGCGCCATAGGCATATCCATCTGAAAAAGGCCTCGCCCGCGCGCCGGGCGAGGCCTTCTTTGTATCCATTGAACCGCCTGTAGGTTGAAACTCTGGCTTAGTCGCCCGGAGAGTCTCAGTCATCCACTCCATCGAGCTCATCTTTCATCAACTCAATGAAGTGGCCCTCCTTTAGCTAATCAGGCTTGACGAAATCCTCGTTAAGTTCGGCGCAATTAAATTGCATGCACGATACGAAATCGTTGCAGTGCGGATCACTGCGCCAAATTTCCCCTGACGGGCGCGCGCTCCTGCGCGGGGCCCTCCTCTAACTCTCGGGATAGGAACAGCAGTAGCGATGGATGCAGTTTAAAAAAATCACCCACCGGCACACTGCACAGCTACCGAAATACCAAGTTCGATTTCCACTCGTCTGTCCACAAGGCGTTCACGTCCTTGTCGAAAGCTGAATGGATGAACGTGACGATATCCCGATAGCGTTGGCTGGTGTGTGAGACATGGCCTTTGTTCGAAAAGACATATGTGTGCGCCGCGACCGCTGAGAGAAAGCGATTCAAGTCCGCGCGCGCACTGGAGTGTTCTTTTGGAAACCATAGATGATGTGGCCATTTCATATAGCCTGCAGACATCGATCCCGGCGGCAAGGAGAGAAGCATCGTCCTCATCGTGCTTGCGCTTATGTCGTCGGTCAAAAGCCAACTAGTCCCCCTGTTCACGAGTTTAACTACGATCCCAGCATCGTTCGGCTCCTTGCTGTCCGATACATGATGCAGGGTGATTGTCGTGTCGTTGCCGGGATAAAGCGTGAAGGTCTCAACTCCATCTCTTTCGACTACATTGTCCAGATTGATCCAAGGCGTTACGCCGTCGCGAACGAAGTGGCCGATGGAATCCGTCGAGCGGTCGTCGTATCCCGCGTTCTTCAAACGTTTTTGTAAATTGGCAATCACCCCATCGTCCGCCAAGTCTTGTATGGATTTGCCGACTAAAATCTCATCAATGCGAAATCCAGCATCGATGAGAGCGCCAAGCCCGCCTATATGGTCCTGGTGCGAATGGGTGATGATCAATTTGATTTGCGGCTTCTCGCTCCCGTAGTTCCGAACGAGAAACTTCCTCAATTGCTGGACGATGTCGCGGCTCCGTCCGGTATCGACTATGACGATCGAGCCGTCCTCCAGCTTTATCACGCCTGCATCACCATTTCCGTCCAGCTCAAGTATGGAGACGTCCGTGGAGCGCTCCCCTCCCCCCGCTCGCTGCACGATCTCGACATCGGGCTTTTTGCCCGGCTTCCCTGTCGGCATTCGGACAGAACTTGCAGCGAGCCGCAATCTCGCGTTAACGAGGTTTTGAGCCTCAGCGCCGGCAGCGCTGAGCAACTCGTCCAGGGCGCCGTCACTTCCGTCTGTGATGAATACGGCGGGACCGAAGGCTGTCACGAAGCGGCCTCCGAATTCCTCTCGCGGTATCTTCTTTGTATTTAGCTTTCGATGATCATCGAACCACTGGAAACAAATATGCATATCGCTGCTCGACACCTTCACCTTGCGCGATCTACCAAATTCGTCGGCGTAGAAATGCAGTTGACGAGCCAAAGCCTGCAGCGGAACAAACGATGCGGCTGCAGCTTGTTCGTTACGAACGAAATGCCTGCCGCCAAAAAGGCCGGCGGCTGTATCCTCTCGATCCAATTCAGCCGCGCATTGCAAGTCCTGCAGAAGATCGTATTCAACCTGGCCGCTCGCAACATCAAGCGGATTGAATCGCTGATAAGCTGCGATCCGAAGCGCCTTTGCAAAAGACTGACCGCCTTGGGTCCGGGTGGCGTAAAACGACCGCAAAATGCCCGGCCCCGAGGCGAGACCGACCTCGCTCTCCGCAGAAAACATTCGGGACGGTTGGAGCGCCCGAGCGCGATCCAGCGGCATCAGTCTGTGGACGTCGGCAAGCATCGAAAGAGTTTCGGGCTGATCGATGTCATCCGGCAAAGCGATTTCCATGCCGATGTCAGACATCACTCGCGAAAGCTGCTCTCCCTCAGAAGCTGGAACATTGCGGCCCTTTGCGAACGTTATCCAGTCGCCACGATCGCGGGCCTTCAACGCGCCGCCTCGGGGCGCAAAATCCGCCGCCACCAGGCGGTCAACTGCGGCCCGAACTACAGGCAAATTCACTTTGGCCCCCGCCACATCCGCACCGGACGATTGGCTTCCGAAGAAGCGCCACTCCAGCCCCTGCCTCACGTTCTCAATCCTATCGAGAGTCTCGTATGGATCTGGTGCCGATGCAACGATCGTCCTCATTACATCGAAGGCGCTGGAGACCCTCAGAACTCCTTCATTGCCCCTCCACTCCTGGGAGGCCTTGGCAACATCGTTGGCGTCAGTGCCTGCAATCGCCAAGCCCTGGACGTGGACCGCGTAGTCGTAGCGACCATCAAGCGGGGTGATCGCAATTCTAATTGCAGATCCCTCTTTGCCCTCGCCGTCTTGCCCGGAGACAGCGACCCAGGGCATTGGTCCCGAAATGGCGTCGGCAAATGGCTTCTCTCCGACAAGCCGGCCCTTTTCGTACCGCTGAATTCGGACGTCACCACTGAACGCTGTAATCGGGTGACCACTGTTTGGTGCCGATCGCCCCTTGTCGATACAATAGGCGGGCATGCTGAAGCTAGAACGTCCGTCGGTATTGGCCGTGCGGTTCAGCCCCAGGTGCCCCGACGGGAGGTCGCCGCCTCCGCCACCCCCAATCCAATAGCTGCCGACCGGCAGCCTCATTCGTTGCGGCAGGTCGTTGGCGGATGCTGACGTGGCTGAGATCGGCAACGCTACAAGGACGGACAGAAATACCGCAAGTGACCCGAAACGGGCCGTGATCCGACCGAACATATGGATTTCCTGAAATCGAGATAAAAACGACAAAATGGCGTAGAGTTTATGCTAGGTTGTGAGGCACGCAATAACAACCCTTGAAATGAATGCAATTGAGGGTACGCAGTTGCCCCTCATCCGATGCTGGATTGCCATGGCCCGCGGTGTCTAACCAGTCAGTGTAGCAGCGGCACTCTCCCCTGTTCTTCTCTACAACGCGACAGCCGACCAAGGCTTCTGAAACGCTCCAATCTAGAACGAGCCGGCCGGGGTTAAGTCGCAATGCAGCTTGACCAATTCATCATGTCGCTGAGGGAATCCGTGCTCTCTAATCCTGACAAACGACATAGCCGTGCGCATTCATTTCCGTGCAAGCCGAGAAAAACGACATCAGAAGCCAGTAGAGCTGAACGAAATATGGGTCCGCCGCGTGACCTGCCTTAACGCGCGCAAGAGCAGCTTCGACCGCGCCTCGGCTGAGCGATGAGGTTACGATAAAGACCCGCCGGATTGCATCGGGAGCGGTTCGCGCACGTGCAAACTCGGTGGCGAGCTGACCTACGCTTCCGCGGAGGGTCCGCGGGATCTTAGTTGTTGCCCCGCCGTTGCTATAATTCTTTTCCCACCTGCGGATTTTTGCTCCCATCGCGTCTGCCGGCAGGCTCATGCGCTGCAAATTCTTGATAGCTTGGCTGACCGAAATATGAAACTGACCGGCGCCGAGCGAAGGCGGCCCGTGTTTAGCATGATAAAAGGTGATGCGAGGTGGACTGCTCGAATTATTCAGCCCGATGAAGTCCGCCCATTCGTCGCCCAAATCGTCGCATATAAGAACTTCGTCTCCATCAGCGACACTTTTATCGATAACTCCGAACGTTGAATCGGAATCAAACTTCGCATGTGCAGCCGTAAACTTTCCCTTCTCATCGACAACACCGCCGAGGAGGGTGTTCGCACGCAAATAACGTAGCAAAGCCACGCCACCGTCGGTGAACCCCTCATCCCTGAACAGCGTGCCGTCTATATACGCCAGCGAGGGCGAGTCGAACAATACGATGAAATAGTCCTCCCGTTCTATGTAACGTCGAAGCGAGATTCGATCTGGATCTTCGCCCAGCGGACGATCAAGATCCTCAATCTCAACATCAGCGCTAAAAGGCAGGCGTAGGTCACGCAGTGCAATCCGATTCTGATTGATAGCTATGGCACCGACTTTGCTGCTGGTGGCGCTGTCGACCAGATCCAGCAGCTTGCCTTGGCCGTCGACCTTTAGCACACAGTCTAGCTCCGATAACACCTCGTCGATTTCGGACTTTGCGAGGACGACATAGTTCTCGTTGCTCTTACGCACCAACCTGATTTCGCCTCGCTCGTGGACGGCGTCTGTCAGGCTAGCTACGTCAACCGCAAACGCAGTCGGACTGACGCTTCCTTGGATGCTCGACAAGTCAATCGCACGGGCGAATGTACCGATGAATCTGGCTGGGGCTCCCTGAGCGTCGACCAGCTGATCAATTACGGAGGTCGCATAATCGATCAAATCCTGGTGGCCGACACGATCGGATCGTTGACCAATCCGGCCCGTGCGCGGGGTTGTCGAATAGTGACCGGCATTCGATCGGACTGTGTAACCTTGTGGCACGTACCGGCTCGCCCCGGCCGGTCCCACGACGTTGCTTAGATCGTTAGCCTCAAATGTCTTGCTTCGCATCACGTCTTTTGAAATCGACATGTTGCGGAGCCGGATCTTTTCGAACACGGCGTCATTACGCGCGACGGCGATGTCGACCCGCTCGGACGGCACCCGCGCGAAGTATCGGGTCGAGAATTCCGCGGGGAGATCAAGCTTCGACTTGAATATGGCGACGTGGCCTCGGTGCTCGACCAGCAGGAGAAACCCACAAATCCGCTCCCGAATGCCGGCCTCCTCAGACATGAACGCCGCTGGGCGTTCGTAAAAAAACGAAATCGCTGACCAATAGGTCGCCCCTGCCAAAACGCGGCGATGGTGGAAAACATTCTGGGAGGCGGACGGCTGCCCGGCGCGAACTCGCCGGAAAAGATCGTCAACCGCGGCGTTGCTCAGCGCTCGCTTCAGACTGTGAAAATTGGCTGTCTTTGCCACGCGAAGTGCATTGATCATCTAATCCTCAGGACCATCAAATGAATTTTCTCAGTCTAATTAGCGGCGCGGCAGATCACACTCACATCCAGCCCGGCGGGCAATACGAAGGGCCTCGAACATTTCATTCGAGACCCGTGCTGATGGCAATGCTTGCCTTGATATCGCTCGATTCAGGCCGCAGCCGGGCCGACGCAAGGAGCCCAAGGCGCGGAAGGCCATATCCGCGATGAGAACCTCGAGAAGCGGCCGGCCAATCTGGCCAAAGGCGAGCTTCGTCTCGAATAAGAAGGAGCCAAACAAGCGACGTCCTAAAAGGTCCCGCTCTACCGTTCTTCCCGGAATTGTCTTCAGCGCGAACCGCTCACTTCCTCGCATTCGCCAAGCTCTACGATTCACGAAGACAATCGTCTTCCTCTGCGCAATTTGACGCGCATGCCTTGAAATGCAAACGCACGCTGAGCTGCTAAGGCAGCGACGCCCCCGTGAGCCTGCCGATGCGTTTTGTTCAGCCAGTCCAGTCGATTACCCAAACCCGGCCATCCTCCACGCTTTGCAGGTACTACCGAAAGTAGCCGAAGGCGGACGCAGCTTATCTGCATTTTTTCACACGTATTGATTGAAATCCTCGAGCAACATGCCATACTATCGTTGTGGTTGAATCTTACGCAGCGACGCTGCATAAGCGGTTTCATACGCCGACATAATTGATCGAGTCACATTTCAACAGCGCCGGAGCCACGGATGTTTTGGCGGCGCTTGAGCCTTTGCGTCACACGTTTTTAGTGAACCATTCAGATGCCACGTCCATTTCCGCAGTCTTCCTGTTTGTTCAGTCAATCACTCGCCGTGCAAGGCTCCCCACGGCTTAGATCTGCTGAACGAGATCAAACCAGCGGTTGGACGTGACCGCTCGATTTGCGATTTGACCTTGTGAGAACGCCAGCAGCTGGGACCTCAAATGGAAGAAGAACTTATTGATCCGCATAAGCAATCAATAGCCATCGAGGATGGGGTCGCCCTGTCGCTTTCGGGCGGCGGATATCGTGCCATGGTCTTCCATGTTGGAGCTCTTTATCGGCTCAACGAGATCGGACTGTTGGGAAAGTTGGCGAGGATATCTAGCGTCTCGGGCGGGTCCATCACTGCAGGTGTATTGGGCCTGCTCTGGGACGAACTGCAATTTAGCAACGGCAAAACAGCAAAGTTCGATCTTCTTGTTGACCGCATTCGCGCAATGGCAGACACCACAGTCGACGCCGGCGCTGTCATCGGTGGGATATTCTCTTCACTTTCGATTAGTGAAAAAGTCGCCCGATCGTACGACGACGTACTGTTCAAGGGTGCAAAGCTAAAGGACCTTCCCGATGATTCTCAAAAGAAAGCTCCACGCTTTGTGATCAATGCGACAAACGTCCAAAGCTCGGCACTCTGGCGCTTTTCAAGGCCGTACATGGGCGACTATCTCGTCGGCTTGGTTAAGGATCCAGACGTATCGCTTTGCACTGCGGTTGCAGCATCATCCGCCTTTCCGCCCATCCTCTCACCCATGGTACTGCCTATCGGGCAAAAGGTGGAGGCGCCGCCCGGCAGTCAGCTCAACCGTCCTCCATTCACGACACAGGCCGTACTCAGCGATGGCGGGGTCTATGACAATCTCGGCTTGGAAACAACCAAGCGCTTCAAGACGCTGCTGGTGAGTGATGCCGGCCAAAAGATCGCGCCCGAGGAGGACCCGCATCACGATTGGGTACGCCACTCCATGCGTATCCTCGACACGATTGACAACCAGGTCCGCAGTCTTCGCAAGCGACACCTGATCGACGCTTACAAGCGCGGTGACCACACCGGAGCGTTCTGGGGAATTCGCACCTCATTTTCGGATTATCAGCTCGCGACTGACCCCCTGAAATGCGCGACCAGAAAACCCGCTGCTTTGGCTGCAGTCCCCACTCGTTTGGAGCGGATGCCGCTGAAACTTCAGAATCAGCTCATGAATTGGGGGTACGCGATCTGCGACGCCGCACTGCGCAAGCATATCGCTCCCGGATTGCAGACAACACTTGGCATTCAGATTGCTGAGCCCACGGATTTTCCGTTTCCCGACGAATACTGAGGACCGAGCAAGATGGCGGCAACGCCCACCCAGCGCGATGCCGCACTTAGTCTCGCTAATTGTGAGGCAACATTATGAAGCGTCCAACTATGGTTTGCGAGGAAGTTGGCGATCAGGGCGACAATGGGAAGCAAGCGCAGGTTTCGGCACCTCCCGACATCTATACGTCATCGGAGATACCGACACCGAGCGAACGTCCGCTAAGCGTTTACGCGTTTGACCCCAGCGCAGGTCGCCTTGTCGGAAACTACATGACCGCATCGGTGCGATATGAAGCGGTTCAACCAGGTCCGGTCGGCGAACGATTTGCAGTGATCGACTACGACGGAGCAAACAAGACATTTTATCAACCTGTCGATCTAAACGATCCGAGGCTCTTGATCCGCGGAGGTCTCGCGCCGAGCGAGTCGGACCCTCGCTTTCACCAGCAGATGGCCTATGCCGTGGCAAGTGAAACGCTGCAGCGGTTTGAGTTCGCGCTGGGACGTCGCATTCATTGGCGAGGCACAAGGCGCTCGGCGAGCGCCGATCCAGTTCCGCGCGGCGCGTCTCGCTGCCTCAATCTATTTCCTCACGCTTTGTGCCAGGCGAATGCCTTTTATAGCCCCGAGGCGCATGGAATCCTCTTTGGGTATTTCAGAGCCAGCCGCAGCAATCCGGGAAGCAATCTCCCCGGGCAGACCGTCTTCACGTGCCTGTCACATGACATTATCGCGCACGAGACGACGCACGCGATCGTCGACGGCATACGCAGCTTCTTTACCGAACCAACCAACATCGACGTTCCGGCATTTCATGAGGCATTTGCAGACCTTGCCGCGCTGTTCTCGCACTTCTCGCACAAGGAGTTTCTGCTGGACACGTTGGAGAAGACCGGCGGCAGATTGTTCGACTCGCGCCTTAAACCAGAGCTGGCAATTTCGCCGGGATCGACGGGAGCGGTCATCCAGGCGCAGATTGGAAAAGCCAATCCGCTCGTCGCGCTTGCCACCCAGTTTGGAGAAGCAGTCGGGTTGCGTGGTGCGCTCCGCAGTGCGCTCGGCACACCGCCCAATTCAAATGACATTAACGTCAAGACGGAACCCCACGATCGCGGGTCGATCCTGGTCGCTGCGGTGTTCGATGCGTATTTCACGATCTATATTCGCAGAACAATGGACCTCTTTCGAATCCATCGCGCAGGTGGCGGCAATCTCGACCATGACGATCTGCCCGCGCCTCTTGCTGAACGCCTGGCCGCCGAGGCAAGTCGCACGGCAGAGCAGTTCTTCGTTATTTGTGCACGAGCGCTCGACTATTGCCCGCCGGTCGACATAACCTTTGGAGATTTTCTGCGGGCCGTACTGACTGCGGACCTGGATCTACATCCGAAGGATCCGGACGGTGTTCGCGACGCGCTGATGCAGGCATTCCGCCTGCGCGGAATCATAGCCGACGGAGCGGCTTCGTTCTCTGAAGAATCCCTATTCTGGCCGAAAGTCCGGCGTGATGCGCTCCCGACCGTCGACGGACTTCAATTCGGCGATCCGAACGGATTGACCAAGTCCGAGAAGGACAATAACGGGGACGTTCTTCGCGCCTATGCGCAGAAGCACGGTGACCTGCTCGGATTTGATCGGAGTCTCGGCAAGATCCAGGCACTTTCGTTTCATCCCATGTTTCACATGGGCGAAGATGGTCGGCTATTTGTGGATATGGTGGCTGAATTGGTCCAAACCGTGCGGAGGCCGTTCGGCGAGGCCGGTTCAGGTACCTTTCCGATGCGAAACGGCGTAACGCTCCTGATTTCCCAGGATCCGCCGACAGCGGACGAAAGACCACCGCCAAGAATTCGGTTTGTGATCGCAAAGCTTCACAGCGCTGAGCGCGAGGATCGCGTGCGGACATACTACGCCTCGAGCGGGCGGGCGATCAGCCAAAAAATCGAAAGTGGCGAGGTTGGTGAGGCTGGAGACGACGCACGCTTCCAGCTCGATTTCGGCCTTTTGCACGCCGGAGCTTGATCATGTCTCCTAAGAAAAACTCCGCGTCCAAGGCTCGGAGTAAAAAGGCGAAGGCGCCGGCCAAGAAGAGTGGCAAAGCAACCAAGATCCCTAGCCATGGGAAGAGTACAAGCGCCCCCACGACGACTCCCTCCTCAAATGGGAGCGCCCAAGGGTTGCGGGTGCGAATGTTTCGAGTTGGCTTTGGCGATTTCTTTCTTTTGACTGTGCCGACCGCAAACGGACCAAGCGAGCATGTTCTCATAGACTGCGGCGTTCATGCGCAGGATCTCGGGAGCATCCGGGACGCCGTGGATCAGATGGCGAAAGATTGTGGCTCTAAACTCACCCTCGTCGTCATGACGCATCGACATGCCGACCACATATCGGGCTTTGCGACCTGCAGCGACGTCTTCAGCGGCTTCACGGTTGAGCGTGTCTGGATGCCCTGGTTTGAGGATCCGAAGAACGATACTGCGATGGCTTTTCAAGCGAGCCTCACCGCGATGGCCAACGATCTTTCGATGAGATTCGCCGCGCGTGGCGACGACAGCTCGTTGATGCTGAAGGACATGGTCGACAACATCACCGGGGGACCGGCAGCCGCGGGGGGCTCGAAAAATCAGAAGGCCTTGGACGTCCTTCACAACGGCTTCAAGAACAAGGCTGACCACGATTACTACAAGGCCGGCGATCAACCGGTTTTGCCCAAGAGCCTTTCTGACGCGGGTCTATCCGCCCAAATTCTCGGGCCGCCGATTGACCCCAAGCTGATTTCGCAGATGACCAAGGTGAGCCAGCAATATCTGTCTGAGCAGATCGAGACAGATGACGAGGGAGTGCGCCCCTTCCCCAAGGCATTTTGGACAGACAGGAATGGCTATCCGAGCGATGCGTTCAGGATCTATGACGACCAGACGATAACGCGCCTGATCGATGGTGCGCAGCCGAACCTGTTGGCGGCTCGCGCGAAGGCGGCGGATAACACGTTGAACAATCAAAGCCTCGTGGTCTTGTTCAGCTTTCGAGGGAAGAACCTGTTGTTCGCCGGCGATGCCCAGTGGGGTAACTGGGAGAACTTTCTTTATGGCGGCGCATATGGAACCCCCGGCCACACCGAGCTGACCGAGAACGCCAAATCGATCCTCGGCAAGATCGATTTCTACAAAGTAGGTCACCATGGCAGCGCCAACGCAACGCCCAAGGATGCTGTTGCAGCTATGAGACTTGGCTGCGTCGGGATGTGCTCTACGCAGATCCACGCTTATAATCAGGTTCCTCGAGAGCCCTTGTTGGACGCTCTGCGCGGGCGAATGGAAGGTCAACTGGCAAGGAGCGACCAGGTGGCCACGCAAACGAGCAAAGCGGAGAAAACAGCCGGCGAGCTCCCGGATCAGTTCAAGATCCCGGCCACGGGCGAGCTATTCATCGACTACGAGTTCAAGTAGCAAGGCAGCATTCCGCCATGAGGCTGAATCACTTCTTCCTGCCTGAATGCGCGTTCAAGGTCCCGGCCGGGTCTACGCGTGACTGATCGACTGGGATCGGTCAGAGTACGCGCTGTTTGATGCAGTCGACGCCGACTGGTTCGACGGTGAGAACTTTTCATCTCAGGTGCCTCTGACCACCGGCCGTTGGCTTTCACTCTCAACGCAGGCCCCGGTTTACGCGATCGAGATCAACTCGCGGCTCGGCGAAGATGTCGCTGCTCTGGAATGGCTCGACTTTTGGTCGAGGAGACTTCCGACATGGTTAGAGCTTCGAATATTCGAAGACGAACATGGCCCGGCGAATCTATACGGAAACATAAACGGACCAGCCTCGCGTGTGCGCTTCTATCAAAGCGGTTTCACACCGCATGTTCTAAGTAGCCTGAAGAGAGTAACCGACTTGTCGCCCTACGCAAAATCGGGCGATGAACTCCGAGAAGCTCTGCCGACCGACAGTGTAGAGAGAGTTTTCGTTCTGGATGTTGGACAAGGCGCAGCCAACGCGCTGGTTACTAAATCGAAGAGGGTATTAGCTTATATTGACCTTGGAGCGGGCGTTCTGGCGGACGCCGGCACATGGCCGGCCGCAATGACCGGGATCTGTCTTAAGGATCATCCCCTGGTGGTGCTTACTCACTGGCACTACGATCACTTTCATGCCGCTAACAAGTTCACGACAGCACTCAACAGAACCTGGATTGCCCCTTTCCAGAGGATTGGACCTGGCCCGCAATCCGCTATGGCGAGCGGTATTGCTCAAAACGGGACCCTGTTGATCTGGAATGGAAAAGGCATTCTGAAGAAGGGAGCGATTGAGCTCGAGCGCTGCACGGGATCGACGGGAAACTTCAATCGTTCCGGGATCGCCGTTTGGGTCAATGGGCCAATGGGCCGAACGACCAGGACGATCCAATCTTGCTGCCCGGTGACGCAGGATACTCCGATATCCCGTCCCTGAAGCGCTCAGTGCGGTCGATCACGTCATTGGTTGTATCTCATCATGGTGGACGGGCTCCAGGCCAGACACCAAGAAAGCCAAACCTATCGACTGCCCGCGCTGCAATGTCTTTCGGAAACAAGAACAGCTATAAGCATCCGCTTGCGCCGTCCATCGCAAAGTTGCAGCGGGCCGGATGGCTGATCGGCTTTCCGAAACCAGTACAGGACGATCGTCGCACCGAGGATCGAGGCTCGACGGGTCTCGGCACAATCGATCTCCGTTGGAGTGGCTCGGCCATCGGCTCGTATCAGTGCAATTGTGGCTGCTCGATTGAGCCAACGCAGTAAGGTTACTATGCCGCTCACTTGTAGCGGTCGTTGACCGACAGGTCACCTCGCCAGCTTCTCTAGTAGAGGATAGCAATTCACCTTACGCGGGCGGCCTCGGCACCTCTCTCCATCGCCGTGGCTCTTGCTCATCCGAGGCTCGCTCGCGCGCAACAGCCCCCTTCGACTAAACGGCCGGAGAAAGCCGCACTGCGCACGATTGCGTCTTGATGTTTCTCCTCGTACAGTCGCGCAAGCGAAGGCGAACCTTCCCCTCAAATGCTGTCATATTCCGAGCCGAAGCGGGATCGAGAACTACAGGGTAACGCACTGACATTCGAGCCAAGTTCACTGGCCATCGGTCACGCAGCCGGTCGGTCGACAATCCGTGTTCAAGAAAAGGGCTGTGACGGCGCGCCAGGGAAGGTAACGACTTTCACATGGGACAGCGTGGAGCCGCTCGGCTATGCCGAGCTGGTCGCTGCCGATCTTCATCACGGACCCACGATTCCGCTTGTGTTTCAGGACTGCAGGATCATCGACACGGATACCGAACTGAATCGCAATCAGGTTCATACCGTGCGACTAACGCTCGAAAGCGCATTTAGGTCGCGCACGATCGGCCTGGTCAGGAATGGCTGGCTGCCTTCGGCACTGGCTGCCGATTTCCCGGACACGATCATTTTGCTCGACCGCAATGTCGTGAGCGAGATCGTTGGTCGGTTTGACGGCGGCAGGATGACGGGCAGTCGATCGGACTTTTTGGATCTGCTTGCCGGCAAGGCTGTGCGGATCAATCCTGTCCTTTTTGCCATGGAAGGCAATGTCAGGGCGATGCCGACGCCGGCGCTTGTGCTGCAGCAACTCGACGAGGTCGCAGCGAAGCTGCGGAGGGCATTGCCGCAAGCTCGGCTTGTGCTCGGCTCGGATAGCCTGAAGGGCGCGGTGGGTCTGATTGAAGAATCCCGTAAAGGATTTAAGCGCAAGCAAGCGTTTCTGATGCAACTTGCGCCCGCTCTTACCGCACCGGTCAGTCGCAAGAACGCGCCAGCGCGATGGACCGAGGTCATTGCCGCGGCCGACGCGTGCAATGTGCCGCGCTCGTCGCTGGTCGCGCTCGCAGCCTTGAGTTCGATCGCTGTCCCGAACGGCCAAAGTCCGACAAAGCGCCTTCTCAAGTTCAAGACGAACTACACTGAAGAGGACGCCTACAATGCGCTGGCGGATTTATGCTCGCTGGAATTGCTGATTTACCTCTTTTCCTGGTTTCCGAGCGTGCCGACGACGTTCTTCACGGCGGATAAAGACCTAGCGTTGTTCTGGTGTGGACTAGGCGCATCGGAATTTGAATCTCGAGGTCGCGGTGTCCGCTGTAGCCTAGCTCCGGATGAGCTGCTTCCTGGAGAATATGCCAGTCAATGGCGCTCATGGGTAGCAGGTTCTCCCAAGCAGGAAAAACTCCTGAATGAGGAGCATCCATGATGTCACTCCCCGTCTCGGCGCGTCAGCATTGTTCGAGGCAAGTACAACCGGCGAGACGGGACGAGATACCACCTATCGGTTATTTGCAGATTGCTGGGGCTCTGTGCAGCGCTTCATCAATTCTCAGATGGCTCGGCATCATCTGGAAGGATGCCGTCCTCGGCCATGCTCTCGTAACCGGCCTCGAGCTCCTTGCGGGTCTCATCATCAGGCACCAACTGAACCCCGCCGGTGACGGCCGCGTGGTAATTGAGGGATCGCCATTCAGCCAGTGGCGCGAGAGTCGGCCGCCGCCCTCGATGTGTTGCGGGCAGAACACGTGCACGGCGGTCGCTTTTTCCCAAAGGGTGCGTTTGGGGCCGCATAATGCGCGGGGCGGCCTTCAAGAAGGCAAAGGCCGGCGACTAAACCCAGCATCGCAAGTGATAGCGCGGCGCTCCGCGGGCTCACCGGTCGATCGGGCCCCGAATTCCAGCTTCACATGAGCGCACAAATTCAGCGAAAAGAACCCGGATCAGGAGCGCCTGGCAGAACGCAAAAAAGCTGCGCAACTACATCGAAGAACGACGTTTTTTCAACTCTTCCCTATGACATCATACATCTTTACCCGCGGCCCCAAGCCGCGAGCGCACCCAGCACGCGATTGTTGCATCGGCACAACCGTTGGAGGTATTTGATTGATGGGCAGGGGTGAGTCGGCTTGACTGCGTATAATTTTAAACCCAAACGTTTTCTCGAACGGCTTTATTTTCTTGATGGCGCAAATCCCGTCGACGCCATCTGTTGTGCGGGGTTCGAGCTGAAGGCCTGGCGCTGCATTCCGTTCGCAGAGCATCTGATCGAGTGGCTACCCGAATATGCCCTGCCTGAGGATGAGCTCGCGATCACGCATGCCAATATGTATGTGAAGCTGAAGAAGGCGGCTGTCCGGGTCTACACGAGTGAGAAGTACGCAAGGCGCGGTGAGGCCGGCGAGATCGCGCTTCACGCGATTTGCCGTGAGTATTTTAATACCCTGCCGATCTCGAACCGCGTTTTTTACAAGAGCGCCTCGAATGACGTGGTGAAGGCGTTCGACATGGTGCACGCCCGTTTTCCTCAAGCGGGCGGGGTTGAACTTTGGCTTGGGGAGTCAAAGCTATATTTGGACACCGTAGACGCCATTACCGAGGCTCTGAAGTCCGTGACGGAACATCTTGAGCAAGGCTTTCTGAAGGAGCAAAAGCTTCTTCTCGGACCTCAAATACCAAAAACCACACCGCGATACGATGAGTTGATGGAGCTCTTCGAGCCTCAAACGAGCCTCGACAAATTCATTTCGTCCGGAGTGTTCGTCATCGGCATTCTCTCCAACAGCAAGGCGTGTGCCGCTGCAGCGCAAATCACGGACGCCTATAAGGCCGCTCTCGAGAAGGAATTTGACGCCATTAGCACGCGAATTGCCAAGTCGGGGCTGACCAAAAGCATACGCGTGGTTCTGCTGTACGTGCCGCTAGCCGACAAGGATGGCTTTGTCACCGCATTCGATAACAAGTTGAAGGGACTGCAGTGACAGTTACCCAACAGCAGTGGCACGAGATCGAGAGCCTTCACGGTTCTGCGCTGAAGGAGCGTGTATTTTCGATCCTTCAGGAAACCGCTCGGGACATTCAAACACTTGACGTCGACGATCCCGGCGTTCTCACTGTCGTTCCTCGCCTTGCGAACCTCCTGGAGACACGGCCTGAACTGGCTTCCTACCGCGAGGTCTTCAGCGCCCTGGCACGGGCTGTGGGACTATGGAACTACATCGACAAGGACGCAGCGGACTACCGCGACGCGGCAGTTGCGGACGCAGTTACCTCCGATGAATTGGATGGGATCACGTTCCATAGAGAACAGATAGCGGCATTAAACACGCTTCTATCCGGTAACAACCTTGTCTTGAGTGCACCGACGAGCTTTGGAAAGAGCCTATTGATTGACGCACTTCTCGCCACCGGCCGATATAAGCGGATCGCCATCGTCCTCCCGACGATCGCCCTGCTTGACGAATTCCGCCGAAGAATAGAGCGACGGTTTGGCGGCAAGTTCGCATTGATCATGTACCACTCACAAGAGGCTCCTGCCGATGGAAGCGTAATTTTCCTCGGCACACAGGAACGGCTGATCAACCGCAAGGATCTGGGCACAATCGATCTGGCGGTCGTGGACGAGTTCTACAAGCTCGACCCGACCCGCCAGGACGACCGCAGCTCGACATTAAACGCGGCGGTCTATCAACTCTTGCGACGCTCCAAGCAGTTCTTCTTTCTCGGTCCGAACATCGAAACGGTTCGCTACTCGGCGGACAACCGCTGGAAGTTCGAGTTTCTCCACACGCGCTTCTCAACGGTCGCGGTTGATACGTTCGATCTGACCCGGATCAAGAACAAGGAAGAGCGTCTCACGGCGGAGCTAAAGAGCTCGAGCAATTGGCCCTCGCTTGTCTTCATTTCCTCGCCCGATCGCGCAAATCAGCTTGCGACCACGCTCACGGAGGACAACAGTTTCGCAAAGCTTGGCGACATGTCGGCGTGGATCGACGACAATTTCGGTGAGGGCTGGGAGCTGAGCGAAGCCGTTGCCGCGGGCGTGGCCGTACACCATGGACGAATACCGCGATCATTGGCTTCTCAATTCGTTCGAATGTTCAACCGCGGCGACTTACCGATCCTGATCTGCACCTCGACACTGATCGAGGGAGTGAATACAGCGGCGAAGTCCGTGCTCATTTACGACAAGCAGATTGCCCGAAAGGACTACGATTTTTTCACGTTCTCGAACATTCGCGGCCGCGCCGGCAGGCTTGGTCAGCATCACGTCGGAGCTGTGTATCTTTTCCACGCCCCACCCGACCAGGAGGCCATCGAGGTTGAGCCCCCGCTCTTCGGCGATCTTGACCAGGCTCCTGACGAACTCGTTGTCCACATCTCCGACGAGGACAGCTCCCCTGCCATAAGCGACCGTGTCGCGGAGCTCGCCCGCACGATGGGACTGTCGTCTGATGAGCTCCGTCTCGCGTCGTCCGTCGGGCTGGAAGATGCAGCGGCACTCAACCAGCAAACCCAGATTGCGTCGCGTCAAGGGGCCCGCGTGCACTGGAGCGGATCGCCAAAATACGCTGACATTCTCGCCGTATGTCGAATCATTTGTGGCGTTCGGAACGCGAACGAATTTGGTGTTCGCAGTGCGGCGCAGCTCGCTGTCTACCTGACAAACTTGCGTACTCACGGGACATTACGGGGCTTCTTTCACTGGCACAGCAGCTCATATCGCGGCGCCCCGCGCGGTCAGGACAACGTTTTCCGTTTTCTCCGCTCCTGCGAATACGGGTTGCCACAACTGTTCTCGGTGGTTGAGCTCTTTGCCAAACGTATTCAGCCGAAAACCAATTACGGCCTCTTTGTCGCCGAGATGCCTCGCTGGTTTCGATTGGAAGTCCTAAAGAACCTCGATGAACAGGGAGTACCGGTACAGATATCGGAGCGCTTCCTTGCGCGGGATGATACGATCGACAGTTTACGTCGGCGGTTGATCCAGGAGGCGCGCAGCAGCCGGGATCGGCTTACCCCGCTCGAGAAGCAGTGGGTGCTTGATGCACTAGCCGGTTGAGGTAGTCCGGTTCGGCCAATTGGCCGCCCCACGAGCAACTTTGGCGCACTCTAACGAAGCCTTGTACCGCTCGCCGATACTGGCGCGGCGCCTGTGCGGCAAGAAGATTACGTGCCGGCGTACCTTAAATGTCGGTGTTCCTCTGCTGGGACCATAGGCAACGTAGGATGATTCCGTGGGGCACGGTCACTCTTATCCACTTTCTGAATCAGATCGGTCTCTCATTACCAGCGCCGCGAATCGGCACATGGTGCCACGTCCGCCCAATGTTTGCCAGCGAGCCAGTCCTTGCCTATCATCCAACGGTCATTCGACCGGAGCATAGCGCCGCGCTGCTTCACAATTTCCAGGCAGGATCCGAGAGCCGCTAGGCTCTCTCTGTAATAGTGGTTTGCTGGACGCTTTAGCACCGCGTTGAAAATTGAAAACTTAGCCTACAGAAGTGGCGATTTATCGAATATTCTATTGAATCGTCAAGAGATTTACGATGCGGAGGATCAAAACCGTGATGTCGGTATTTTGCACTCTCGATCCGCCACCTTGCGCACTTTTTCTTCACTCATCCGCTTAGAACGCAATAAAGCCGAATGGCCCGCACCTCGATCTCGTGATCGGCCCTCATCGACCGCGGATCATCATCACTGGATGTGGGTTTCAACGCTTACAGGCACGCGGACCGCATTGGGGCGATCTGGTAGTTTATTGAAGCCTTGCGACCTCACGCCGGTCGAGCTGCAACCTGCTTATCCAGCGACTGGGGACATGTGGTCTCGGCTCGTCTGGGTTCGTGCCCGTTCCACCAGTTATCCGCGAGTGCCAGAGGTCGGATATGTCTCGGCCACTGCCCGTTCGAGACTGTTCCTGACGTGCCGGTCGCAGGCTGCAGAGCCCTCGATCCAGCACTCCTGCAGAACGAATTCGGCTCGCGGCCAGACGACGTGGGCTGGACCGGGCTGCACGCCTCGCTTCCTAAGAGCAGTCGAAGGCAAATCTGAAGGAGCGTGCTGCCTTTCCTCTCCCGTGCGAGCTCGATGGCAGTCACTCCAAGGCAAGATACCAGGTCGGACGGGCCTTTCGAACCGAACGCAAGACCTCCGCGGCGCAGTTCAGCTTCCCGCCTCAAGTACCTCCGCATCTCCGCGCTCTATGGATATGGTCGCGCCAGCCACGCCACCATCGACCGCGACGCGCTCGATCGCGGTGGCGGCGAGATCACCGTCCTTGTTTGATTCGACGTCCCCCCAATCGTCCAGCTCACCGCACTCGGCAAACCGAGATGACTACGAGCAAATAACATATGGTCCGTCACCTCAAAGTAGAATCACAAGGCAAAAGAGGTGTCGCTAT
The DNA here is from genome assembly GCF_020889685.1 of Bradyrhizobium oropedii. Taxonomy (GTDB): domain Bacteria; phylum Pseudomonadota; class Alphaproteobacteria; order Rhizobiales; family Xanthobacteraceae; genus Bradyrhizobium; species Bradyrhizobium oropedii. The sequence goes on along the minus strand of NZ_JACMYO010000123.1, from coordinate 5,586 downwards.
ATATGCACTCGTCCACTCGCCGAGCTGTGGGACGTTAAAAGCACACGCTGCCCAGAAGCAAATTAGAAATAGAATCAACAATCTCCAGAATGTCCAATGCGTACGAAGGACCCAATCAGGATAGGGCTCCAGAGAAAAAACGATTCCTTCACGAGGTAGCCGTAGCAATCGTCGTCCTATGTGATTTGCTTGCGCGAGAAGGAATCTGCGTCCGTTTAGATCGCGATGAATACTCATGACCGCGCCTGAGCAGAACAGGAAACCGATTAACAGTGTTATCCAACTGAGCAATGAGCCTCGTAAGAAATACGCGGCGAGGATAGTGGTGGATTGGACCGCGAATATGAGTGCCATCTTCTGCCACACCAAGGAGTTGAGCTGGCTCGCCTGTAGCGCCGCTGCTTGAAGGTATTGCGGCTCGACTGGGGGAAGTGGTTCGATCTGCGGAGTCAGGTCAGACATCGTTTGCTCCCGTGATTGACGCTAATCTAGCGCTCCGAGCTAGCATCTGGCACGCTCCTCCTTCAGTTGTATGCATCGATGCTCTAGGCCGAGCACCAATGCGAACAGCTGAGGAGGAGATCTCGATCTTAGCACACGCGCGCGCCCTACGCCCGTGTCTATTCGTGACGAACGCTTCATTGGACGCAGGATAAGCAGAATCATCTCGTCGCGATTAAAGCCACTGATCAACGGCTTGCCAAACTGCGGCCTTCAGCGCGCGAACATTTCCGGGCCATGAGCTCGCTCGGTTTGAGAGCTTGATGGCGGCTCCCGCAAACGGGTCACGCGGCGCCGCTCAAGCGTTGCGGACTTCGGGTGGGACCTCATTGACACTTACCTCGTGACAGTTGCCGTAGGTGCAGTCTGATCGAAGGGAGCATTCTAGCCATGACCCATCAGCTTGCTTGAGCCATTTGAGCGGCGGCTTATTACAACGCGCAACTCGGTCAGCCAGAGCATTCGTTGCTGGATCATCCGAATCCCACAGAGCCTCGGAGGCGACCTCCGCGCTTATCTTTCTTGCTTTCCTGACAGCGCGCTTTTTCGTTTTATTTGGCCATTATAATGCTCCGATCAAAGATCTACGTTTAGAGAGTCTATTGCCCCAGGGCGCTTTTGAAGCCGGTCGTAATGCCGCTGGTCAACTGCGACGCAATATGCGTACTTTCGCCGATTGGGATTAGGAAGTTTCCGCTCTGCGTTTTATCCAGGGGCGCGAAGGTCACCACCAGGTCATGTTTGCGATTGCGCAAAGCCGACAACAAGTTGCCACTTTGATTGAACGTCGCTCTCACGAGCTTCCATGCAGGAGTAATGCTTCCACTAGTATCGATTTCGAAAGTTACCTGATGGGAAAGAACATTTTGCTTAGCGACGCTCGTGATTTGTCCTGTCGCGACACCATTGACCATCGCGTCGAGCCATTCTGCCAATTTCAAGTCACTCTGAATTAGTAATGAATCGGTTGGCGCCGTGGTATCACGCTCACATCTTCCGTTTGGGCCCAGATAGAGCTCGCTCACCTTGTAATAGAAGTTTACTTTGTCGACACGGGTCGCATCCGCTGATCCATTAAATGCGGCGCTCAAACTGAAGATCGACGAAGGTGGCGAGGGAGGTAACCAAACAGCTGTCGGATTAGCTGTCGACTTCTCTTCAAGCTGAATAGTGAGGGCGACCTGAGCGCCCCACTTGCGTAAGAAAAGAGCATCAGACGAACCGGCTCTTGCGTTGAGAACCCGGGTGACCGCATCCTCAAGCTCGCAATGAACGCTTCGAACGATTGCCTGCACCAAAGCATTATTGGAGGCGTATGACCCACTGTTAGGAAAATCGCGGATCTCTGGGACGCGTAACCCGCACCCGGCAAGCACACAGCCAGCGATAAGTGCGATCAAATTGACTCCCGGTCTCAACATGCCAAATCCCCGGGCTTAAAATATACAGTGTGCAGGTTTTCTAGAGGGCCGAGGGGCCACTCCGGTCAACCTGACCAAAAAAAACTGGTCGTTATCGAATGCCTTTCGACCTAAGCGCGCAACTAGCAAAAGTTGGATTATGGGATTTTATGAACCGGCGTTGCGCCACCGCCACAGCATTGCACGTTGCGGCCAGAGCGGCATGTTGAAATAATCGGCGCGGTTTGGATCCTCTCGCGGATTCGTTGAGGGGCGCGACGCGCTATGCCGGCTGCAGCCGTTTTCTCGCGGCGCCGCCGGCACATTGCAACCAAGCCCGTTGTCGTACTTTCCCGGCGTCGCGTTGGGATTGATTGTGTGTTGAGCGTGGGACCTTCGCACGTCCGGCCTTGGTGCTCCAGGTGCTCACTGCCATCGCTGCAGGGGTTACTTCCTCGCGCAGCTGGCAATCTTGTCCGCAGAAGGAAATGACAAGCTGCGGCAAAATCCAGCTGGGCGCAACGTGGCGACAGCTCTGACCTGATCAAGATGTAACAGAAAGCGCGAAAGAGCTCACTTTGTACGTTTCGTACTCAATTTTTTCTTCTAGTGCAGTCTGGATTGAATTACTCGAAGCCCGCAACGCGTAGTCCTCTTCGCATCACCAGCCGTGAGTAGCTTGATGATCAGCCGCAAGTCTTGTAAAGCGTCGGCAGGCCAATGGCGCTACAGTTTTGAGATGGGCGGACCCGCGCGCGTCTTACACGCACTTTATCGATAACGCGGGGGATGGAATGCCAACGTACCTGGCATCTTACGATCTAAAAGAAACTAACCCGGATCCACATTCCACGTTTCTTAAGCAAGCCGCCGCCTACAAATGGAAACTTTGGATACTCGGCTCTAACAACATTTGGTATCGCCTCCCGAACACCACGCTTCAAGGCACCTTCGCGAATATGGACGCGGCCGAAGCAGCCCTGAAAGCAGTTCGCGACGCCACCGAAAGGGAGATGGGACGAACCGTCACCATGAACAAATGGATCATCGCGGAGTACGGAGTAGCTCGCTTTAATTCGGATCAAAGACAGAATGCCTGATGCCAGCGACCTCAGAGCTATAGGGACTATCGCATAACGCTAGCTAAGATTGGCTTGCAACCTCGAGCGACAGCTCATAAAGTAGCGCGCTATTGAATGGAGCCATTACCATGTCCGATGAAAAAGACGGTTCGCAGCACACCAACCAAAATTATACCCCCGAAGTCATCAAAAACTACAGACCCGCGACGCTGCCAAACCAGCAGCATCCGGGTCACGGGGTGGACGGAAATTACATTCCGACGACCGATACGATTCCTAGTTCATCTCCGCCAAAGCCAAAGAAGTAATTCGATTTAGATCCGGCGACGGAAATCTACTCTCGCGATTTGATCGGCGGGTATATACGTAATCTCGTGCCCCCAACCTGCGTCAATGGGGTCTGCTACTGGAACGAACCCTACGCCGCGTTTGCTCTGTTTCTCGGTAAGTTTGTCGGTGACATACATTAAGATATCGCCTTTTGCGCCCAATACGCAGGGACCATTCGGACTCGCCTGAAACCTCGAAAGGTTGTCGCACATCAGCCAAGTCCCATCCTTCAACTGAACGACTAGTTGAGTCGCCACACATCGCTCTCCATGAAGCGCCATCAAGCGCTTGGTAGGTCGTCCGAATGACTGATGCGCGTTGCTCGCAGCATGCGCTCAAAGCGAGGCCGCCCGAGCAGTCTCCACGAGGCGCCAGCAGCCATCGCAAAAAGGAACGTGATGCCTGATGAGACTACCAGGGAAAGATTGAGAACCCACCGGCCAAAATAGAATGCAAAAGCCGAGACGAAAGCAAAAACTAAGATCGAAAAGGTGACGTCGGCCGACTTGTGGTGATCTCTAATTCCGACGTTCGCAATATAGTATGCGACATACCCACAAGCGACTAAGAGTATCGTCGACCATGACTGATTTAATGCCAGTTCGACAGTTTCTTTCGTCATTCGCAAAACTTAGCGCGATCAAAGCCAAGACGCAATTAGAGTGTCGCGCGCCATGGAAAACTGCCCCCTCGGCGCCACGAGGAATTGCCCCCTCCTTGGATAGCCGAGGAGAGAGCGAATGAACGAGGAACGAATCACGGAAGGCTCGTCGTGGATTGATCCACGGGGGCAGGTGATGAAGACGCCGGATGACGTGGCGGAGATGTTGCGCCTGAGGGCGTGTGAGTGGGGTCTGAAGCGGATTGCGCGGCAGCTGGGGTGCAGCCATCACACGGTGAGGGACTACGTGGCGGCGGGCGGGGTGAAGCCGTTCAAGTCGCCTGAGCGGGCGAAACGACTCCATGGCCTCGAGGGTTGGCTGCGCGAGAGGTTCATTCGGCATCGCGGCAATGCGGATGTGGTGCGCCAGGACCTGTTGGCCGAGCAAGGCGTGGCAGTCAGCCGGCGGACGCTACAACGCGCCGTGCAGCCCTATCGCCAGGCGCTGAAGGCGGAGGCGCTGGCGACGACGCGGTTCGAGACGCCGCCCGGCCGACAGCTACAGATCGACTTCGGGGAGCGTCTGGTCGAGATCGGCGGGGTGAAGATCAAAGCATTCGTGTTCGTGGCGACGCTTGGGCATTCGCGGCGGCTGCATGTGCGTGCGTTCCGGGCCGAGAAGCAAGAGCACTGGTTCGCCGGGCTCGAGAGCGCATTTACGACCTTCGGCGGCGTGCCGGAGGAAGTGCTGATGGACAATCCAGGCGCGCTCGTGGTGCGCCACGACGCGGTGAGCCGGTCGGTTCAGTTTAACGACAAGCTCATCGCGTTCGCGAAGCATTGGGGCTTCCGTCCTCGCGCCTGCGCACCGTATCGGGCGCGCACGAAGGGCAAGACGGAGAATGGCGTCGGCTACGTGAAGAAGAACGCGATCGCGGGGCATTCCTTCGCGAGCTGGGACGCATTCGAGGCGCATCTCGCCGAGTGGGAGCGTGAGGCGGCGAACGTGCGTATCCACGGCACGACCGGCGAGGCGCCGATCGCTCGCTTTGCGCGTGACGAGGCACACCGGTTGAAGCCGCTCGGCGGGCAGCCGTCGTTCGGATCGTTGCGCGAACTGGCCCGTGTCGTCGGCAACGATTGCGCCGTCGAGATCGACACGAACAGCTACTCGGTGCCGTGGCGGCTGATCGGCGAGCGCGTGGCGGTGACAGTTGCGGCGGGCGAGGTGCGCATCCGCCATGGCATGCGCGAGGTTGCGGTCCACAAGCAATCGGAGGGTCGCCGGCTGCGGATCGTCGATTCCGCCCACCTCGACGGGGTTGCCGGTCGCGATGGCGCGGTCTGCCGACCGGCAAACGAACCGACAGTGCCGGGGTCGTCTCCACTGCCCTCGTTGTTGCGTCCTCTTGCCGAATACGAAGCAGCGATCGGAGGGAGCTTCTGATGGCGCGCACAACGAAGGCTACCGAAGTACCAATCGATCGGCTCGAGGCCATGCTGGCGCGATTGCAGCTCTCCGGCATCCGCGACCAGCTCGACAACCTGCTCGACGAGGCGGCGCGCGCGAACCTGTCGGCGCGTGAGACGCTGATCCTGCTGTGCGAGCGCAAGATCGCGCGCAAGGATCATCACCGCATCGAGATGGGGCTGAAACTCGCACACTTCCCGA
>NZ_JACMYO010000122.1 GCF_020889685.1 Bradyrhizobium oropedii | reverse complement strand
CAGCACGACGTCGAACTTGTCCGAGAGCTTGTCGGCCTGCACGGTCGGCGGATTGCTCAGCGTGACATCGCCGTTCGGGCTCTTGATCACGAGCCCGGCCGAGGCGAGCTCGGAGGCACGGCGGGGGCGCACCAGGAAGGTGACGTCGCGGCCGCCCTGAAGCATCCGACCACCGAAATAACCGCCGATCGCACCGGCGCCGACCACGAGAACGCGCATGGGAATTTGTCCTTCTTTGTTGTTGCCCGGAGGGCGGGGCGAATAACGAATGCGAGTAACGAATAGAGTGGGATGTCAGTGCGACCTTCGCTACTCGCTATTTACCGCCCGCTCACCTCACTTTCCCGACACCAGTTCCTCGACTTCGCGCAGCTGCTCCTTGCCGAAGAAGATCTCCTTGCCGACGAAGAAGGTCGGCGAGCCGAACGCGCCGCGCTCGACGGCAGACTGGGTGTATTCGATCAGCTTGCCCTTGACGTCGGCATCCTGTGCCCGCGCGAACAGTTTGGCGGCATCGAGGCCGGAGGAGGCGAGCGCTTTGCCGGCGACCTCCGGATCGTCCATCTTCTTCGGCTCGACCCACATGTGGTGGAAGGCGGCCTCGATATATTTCTCGAACACGCCCTCAAACTGGGCGGCGACCGCCGCACGCATCAGGTTCAGCGTGTTGACCGGGAAGTACGGGTTCCAGGTGTAGGGCTTGACGTTGAAGCGCTTGAGGAAGCGCTCGGTCTCGATCTTCATGAACTCCGGCTTGTTCTTGACGCCCGCCAGCGTCTCGGCCGGCGATTTGTTGTTGGTGGCCTTGAAGATGCCGCCGAGCAGGACCGGGACATATTCGAATTTGACGCCGGTGCGCCTTTCGATCGCCGGGATCGCCTCGTGGCTGAGGAAAGCGTTGGGGCTGCCGAAATCGAACAGGAATTGCGGATTTTGGCTCACGGCGGTCTCTCCCTCGGCTTGCTTAGTCTGGGCTCGTTGTAGCATGGGCCTGCTGCCGCAGGCGCCATCCGTAGAATATGATAATCATCATGTGAGCCGCGGCGCGCGATGTCAAATCAGCCGCTTGATGGTCTGCTTGCGCCATACCAGGGTGTAATAGGCCATCTGCAGCACGAACATGGTGGCGAAGGTGGCAGGATAGGCGATCCAGATGCCGCTGATGCCGATGGCGCGGCTGAGCAGGATCGCGACCGGCACCTCGACCAGCGCCATCGCCAGGATCGAGATGAACAGCGGCATCCATACCGTGCCGCCGGCGCGCATCGCCCCGGAAAACACCGTCGCCATGCCGAACAGCACCATGCTCCACAGCACGATGTACAGAAGCTGCTGCGCCAGCGTGAGCACCGTGCTGTCGACGATGAAGAACCCCATCAGCGGCCGCGCGAAGAGATAGCCGAGCACCACCAGTCCGCCGGTCAGCGCGAGATTCATCTCGATCCCGGTCCGGACGATGGCGCCGACCCGGCCGGAATCGCCGCGGCCGATCGCCTGCGCGCCGAAGATCGAGGTGGTGATGGCAATCGAGATCGCGGGAAACTGCACATAGCCGATCACCTGGTTGACCGCGCCATAGGCGGCGGTGGCGTCCGAACCGAAGCCGTTGACGAGGCCGAGGAGCACCAGTTCGGCGAGCGAGACCACCACCATGCCGATCGCGGTCGGAATGCCGAGCCGCAGCACGATGCGCAGCAGCGCGCCGTTCGGCCGCATCGCGCGCAGGAACGCGGCATCGAAGGCGAGCGGATGCTTGTGCCTGAGCATGTGGACATGTAGCCAGAGCAGCGTGACCACGCCCGAGACGGCGGAGGCGATTGCGGCGCTGGCGACGCCGAGCATCGGCAGGCCGAACCAGCCGCGGATCAGCGCCGGCGTCACCACGAGGCCGACGACGGTCGAGACCGTCAGCGCCACCAGCGGCGTCACGGTGTCGCCGACGCCGCGCATCATCGCCGCGAGCAGCAGGAAGCCGAACGTGACGGGCATCGTGATCATCATGATCCGCGCATAGGACACCGCGGCGTCGAGCACGTCAGGCGGCGTGGCGAGCGCGATCAAGAGCGGCCGGGCGAACAGGCCGCCAAGGATTGCGATCGCGAGCGCAAGCAGCAATGTCACGGTCATGGTCGTACCGGCAACTGCCTTCACCCGGTCGGGCTCGCCGGCGCCCCAGGCCTGGCCGATCATGACGGAGGCGCCCGCGCTGAGGCCGATCACGAAGGAGACGAAGAAGAACATCACCGGAAAGAACACCGATGCCGCCGCGAGCGCGTCGACGCCGATCATCTGGCCGAGATAGACGCCGTTGATGGTGCCGAACAGCGATTGCAGCACGTTGCTCAGCAGCATCGGCGCCAGGAAGGACAGAAAGGCTTTGCGTAGGGAGGGAGGGCTGGACACGTTAAAATTCCAAAAGCTGGCACGGTTAGGACGGCGGCGGGACGCAGACGCTGCTCACATCGCCCCGCGTGCGGGGAGAGGTCGGAACGCATCGCTAGATGCGTTCCGGGTGAGGGGGAGTCTCCGCAATCCCAGCTATCGCCGAATATGCGGAGGCGGCCCCTCACCCCAACCCTCTCCCCGTAAGAACGGGGCGAGGGAGTGCAGCGCCGTCGCGCTTAGTGTTCGACCTGATCTCACCACGAGCTAGTCCGCTTGATCGCTATAGGCGAGCTTGATCGCGTGATCGCGGATATCGGCCGGCCAGTCCGCGATCAGCGTCGCGAAGCGCCGCCGGTCGTGCGCGAACAGGGCGCGGATCGCGTCCTCGTAGTTCGGCCGGTTGCCGGCCATCGCGGTCATGAAGCGATACGCGGCATCCTGCGCAGCGCGCGTCCGATCCTTGTCGCCGCTTGAGCGCCGCGCCTCGTCGACGAGCTTGCGGAGCGCAACCGATGCACCGCCTTTCTGCTGCGCCAGCCAATCCCAGTGCCGCGGCAACAGCGTGATCTCGCGCGCGACGACGCCGAGCTTCGGACGTCCCGGCCCGCGCGGTGCGGCGGCAGCCGCCGGCTCCTCGTCGGGCGCAGGTGCGGGCTTCGGCAGCCGCGCCAGCACGTCATCGACCGTGCCGCGGAAATCGATGTCGACCAGCGCGGAGGTGCGGCCGTTGAACACCAGGATCGCGGCGTCCTTGCGCTGGTCGAGCAACTGCTTGGCGGTGCGGGCGACCTCGGCGAGGTCACCGGCGCCGATGCGATGTTCGCCTTCGAACGCGACATAGGCTGGATTCATGGTAGACCTCTCCGATTGCGCGACATATTGCCCGGGTAATTCTTAGCAATCGCGACGCGTCGGTCTCGACTTTCCTGTTCCCGGCTGGCACCAAGCGCCGCCCGATTGCGCCGATATTTCAGAGGACGCTCATGCTGACGGTTCATCATCTCAACAATTCCCGCTCGCAGCGCGTGCTGTGGCTGCTCGAGGAATTGGGCGTTCCCTACGAGATCGTGCGCTATCAGCGGCAGCCCGACATGCGGGCGCCGAAGGAGCTGCGCGCGATCCATCCGCTCGGCAAGTCGCCGGTCGTCACCGACAACGGCAACACGATCGCGGAATCCGGTGCGATCCTCGAATACATCATCGCGACCTACGGCAACGGCCGCCTGATCCCGTCGGCCGATACGCCGGAGCGGCTGCGCTACACCTATTGGCTGCATTACGCCGAGGGTTCGGCGATGACGCCGCTGCTCCTCAAGCTGCTGTTCACGCTGATGCCGAAGCGCGCGCCGGCGCTGCTGCGACCGCTGGTGCGCAAGGTGTCCAACACGGCGCTGTCCACGCTGGTCAATCCGCAGCTCAAGCAGCACATGGCCTATTGGGAAGGCGAACTCGGCAAGAGCGAGTGGTTCGCCGGCGGCGAGTTCTCCGGCGCCGACATCCAGATGAGCTTTCCGCTCGAAGCGGCCGCCGCGCGCGGCGGGCTCGAGGACGGTCATCCCAAATGCGTCGCCTTCCTCGAGCGCATTCACGCCCGACCGGCCTATGCGCGGGCGCTGGAGAAGGGCGGGCCGTACGAGGTCGGCCGATAAATTCGCGGTCATCGCGGCAACTCGACCAGCGGCAGCAGCCGCGAATCCGCCAGCGCCGCCGTGCGGTGTCCGATACCGGCGAGATAGGCCTCGGCCACCGCGAAGGCGAGGAACGCGCCGCGGCTCTTCTGCCGGATCAGCATGGCGCGGTCCCAGCGCTCGCCGTCGGGCCCGATCAGGAACGGGCCGCCTTCACCCATGAACAGGATGTCGCCGCCGCTCTTCCGCAGATGCGGGAGCGTGTGCGCGACATAGCGGTCGTATGCCGCAGCCCCCGTGACCGGCTGCGGCGGGGCGAGCTCCGGGCTTTGCGAGTAATCGGCGATCTCCCGGAAGCGCAGCAGATTGAGCATCACCAGCTCGCCCGTGATCGCGCGTTGGGCAAAGTCGCGCCCGGCATTCCAGCTCGGTTCCAGATAGCAGGTGGTGTCCATGGTGGTCGTCTCGTCGGGGTTTGGATGATCTTTTTACCCGGGCGTAATTGCCTTGTCAATAATACCCGGATATAAATGACGCGACTGCGACGACAGGAGCCACCATGAAGACCGAGGACCGCAAGCAAGCCATCGCCGACTACAAGAAGCGCGCGAGCGTCGCCGGCGTGTTCGCGATCCGCTGCCGCGCGACCGGTGAGGTCTGGGTCGGGCAGGCGCTCGATCTCGACAAGATCCAGAACCGCATCTGGTTCACGCTGCGGATGGGCAGTCACCGCATTGCCGAGCTGCAGCGCGCCTGGTCGGCGCATGGCGCAGACAATCTCTCGTTCGAAACGCTGGAGCGGATCGAGCACGAAGAGCTCGCTTATGTGCGCGATACGCTGCTCAAGGAGCGCGTGCAGCACTGGCGCACGCAGCTCAACGCGGCCGCGGTGTAACTTAGCGCGCCGGCAGCGCCTGCACGGTGACGCCGGGTGGCGGCACGTCGTCATCGGGCACGAAGAAGTCCGACATCAGCGGCACCGAGGGATCGACGCGGTAGCGCTCGAAGTCGCGCACGCCGTTGGCGTAGAGCACCTTGTCGTCGATGCAGAAATGGCCGGTGAACTCGCGCGACGGCCGGGTGATGATCGCATAGGCCGCATCGCCCATGATCTCCGGCGTGCGGCTCGCCCGCATCATGGCATCGCCGCCGAGCAGGTTGCCGAGCGCCGCGGTCGCGATCGTGGTGCGCGGCCACAGCGCGTTGACGGCGACGCCGGCGGATTTTTGCTCGCCGGCGAGCCCGAGCACACACATGCTCATGCCGAACTTCGCCATCGTGTAGGCGGTCGAGTGCTCGAACCATTTCGGCTTCATGTCGAGCGGCGGCGACAGCATCAGGATGTGCGGATTCTCCGCCTTCCTCAGATGCGGGATGCAATATTTCGACACCATGAAGGTGCCGCGGGTGTTGATCCCCATCATCAGATCGTAGCGCTTCATGTCGGTCGCCTGCGAATTGGTCAGGCTGATGGCGCTGGCATTGTTGACGCAGACGTCGATGCCGCCGAACTCGGCGACGGTCTGCTCGATCGCCGCCATCACCTGCGCTTCGTCCCTGATGTCGCAGATCACAGGCAGCGCCTTGCCGCCGGCGGCGCGGACCTCGTCGGCGGCGGTGTAGATCGTGCCTTTCAGCTTCGGATGCGGCTCGGCGGTTTTCGCCGCGATCGCGACATTGGCGCCGTCACGCGCCGCACGGAGCGCAATCGCCAGCCCGATGCCGCGGCTCGCGCCCGAGATGAACAGCGTCTTGCCTTTGAGCGATGTCATGGCAGTGATCTCCAGTTAGGGACGCACCATGTCAGGCTCCCTCTCCCCTTGTGGGAGAGGGTTGGGGGTGAGGGGTATCTCTCCGTAAGGCATACTGCATGGATGGACCGCAACCCCTCACCCGGATTGCATCTGGCGATGCAATCCGGCCTCTCCCACAAGGGGAGAGGCGAAGTGGAGCAAGCGGGATGGTCATCACATCACCTCACGTCCTACCCACCCGCATGCAACACACGGCCGCGCGTTTCCGGCAGCGCGTAGGCGGCGATGAAGAACACGCCATAGGCCGCCACCGCGAAGATCGCGATCGCGTTGGCAAGCGTGGTCGTGGTCGAGAGCGCGCCGACCAGGAACGGAAACAGCGCGCCGACGCCGCGGCCGAAATTGTAGCAGAAGCCCTGGCCGGAGCCGCGCAGCCGGGTCGGATACAGCTCGGTCAGGAACGCGCCCATGCCGGAGAAATAGCCCGAGGCGAAGAAACCGAGCGGGAACCCCAGCACCCACAGCACCTCGTTGGAGAGCGGCAGCTGGGTGTAGAGCAGCACGACTGCGATGGCGCCGATCGAGAAGATCAGGAACAGATTGCGCCGGCCGATCCGGTCGGCGAGCCAGGCGCCGACCAGATAGCCGATGAAGGAGCCGATGATCAGCGTCGCGAGGTAGCCGGTCGAGCCGACCACGGAGAGTTTGCGCTCGGTGGTGAGGAAGCGCGGCACCCAGAAGGTGATGGCGTAATAGCCGCCCTGCATGCCGGTGCCGACGAGGGAGGCAAGCAGCGTGGTCTTCAGGATCGGTCCGTGGAAGATTTCCCACAATGCCGCGGGTCCGCTGCCGGACGCCTGCGCTTGCGCCATCGTCGCGGCAGAGATCTCGGGTTCGGTGACATAGCGGCGCAGATAGAACACCAGCAACGCCGGCAGCGCACCGATCACGAACATCCAGCGCCAGGCGTTCTCCGGAGGCAGGATCGAGAACAGGATCGCCTGCGCCAGCACCGCGAGGCCCCAGCCGATCGCCCAGCCCGACTGCACCGAGCCGACCGCGCGGCCGCGATATTGCGGCCGGATCGTCTCACCGATCAGCACCGCGCCGGCCGCCCATTCGCCGCCGAAGCCGAGGCCGAGCAGCGCGCGGGCGATCAGGAGCTGGTCGAAATTCTGCACCACGGCGCAGACCAGCGAGAAGAATGAGAACCAGATGATGGTGAGCTGCAGCGTCTTCACCCGGCCGATGCGGTCGGAGAGATAGCCGCCGAGCCAGCCTCCGACGGCGGAGGCCAGCAGCGTCACGGTGCCTGCGAGGCCGGCGGTGCCGGCATCGACCTTCCACAGCGTGATGATGGTGCCGATGACGAGCGGATAGATCATGAAATCCATGCCGTCGAGCGTCCAGCCCGAGGCGCAGGCCCAGAACGTGCGCCGCTCCTGCAAGTTCATGTCGCGATAGAAGGCGAGGAGGCTGGTGTCCTCGATCTCTGCGACTTCCATCGATTTGGATTCGGCCGTGCTCATGCGCGTTCCCCGGAGAAATCTTTCACCGGCTCTTTGCGATCCGCGGCCGGAGTTGCGCGGACCGCCAATCTATCGCGATGTTGCAGGCTGGGCAAAGGTGCGGTTAGCCTGGCTTTTTTGTTTTGACGCGTTTTCTTCACGCGAACCGGGTGCCACTTCGCTTGAAAACGCTCTCTAGTATCCCGCGGCCTCCGAGCCGCGCGTACGTGGATCGGGCGCGCCGAGCAGACCGCTGGTCGTGACGACGATCGAGTTCACGGAGGAGTAGCCGAGCGGCTCGACCGGCTTGTGGCCCTTGGCCTTCAGCTCGGTCAGCACCTCGTCGGGAAAGCCCTTCTCGATCCGGACCTCGTCGGGCAGCCATTGATGGTGCATGCGGGGTGCCGCGACCGCGGCCGCGATGTCCATCCTGTAGTCGATCACGTCGACGATGATCTGCGTCACCGCGGAGATGATGCGGCTGCCGCCGGGCGATCCCGTCACCAGCACGGGCTTGCCGTCCTTCAGCACGATGGTCGGCGACATCGACGACAGCGGGCGCTTGCCGGATCCCGGCAGATTGGCCTCGAAGCCGACCAGGCCGAAGGCGTTGGAGGCGCCGGGCGCCGCGGTGAAATCGTCGAGCTCGTTGTTGAGCAGCACGCCGGTGCCGTCGGCGACGAGGCCGACTCCGTAGGGAAAGTTCAGCGTGTAGGTGTTGCTGACGGCGTTGCCGGCGGCATCGACCACCGAATAATGCGTGGTGTTGTCGCCCTCATGCGGCTGCTTGGCGTTGCGCACGTCCGTCCAGGGCGTGGCGCGGGCAAGGTCGATGGTCGCGCGCTGCCGGGCCGCATAGTCCTTATCGATCAGCAATTGCGTCGGCGCGTCGACGAAGGCGGGGTCGCCGAGATAGCGGGCGCGATCGGCATAGGCCCGCTTCATCGCTTCGATCATGACATGCAGCGAGGCCGCCGAGCCCTGCTTCATGTCGGACATTTGAAAACCCTCGAGGATGTTGAGGATCTCCAGCAGCACCACGCCGCCGGAGGAGGGCTGCGGCATCGAGACGATGTCGTAGCCGCGATAGGTGCCGCGGATCGGCGTCCGGATCACCGCCTGGTAGGATTTCAGATCCTCGAGCGTAAAGATGCCGCCGGCATTTTTGATCCCGCTGACAAGCTTCTCGGCGACGGCGCCTTCGTAGAAGCCACGCGGCCCCTGTTCGGCAATCGCGGTCAGTACGCCGGCGAGATCACCCTGGATCAGGCGGTCGCCCTCACGCAGCGGCGTGCCGTCGGCGTGCGAGAACGTCTTGGCCGAATTCGGCCAGCGCGACATGCGGCGATACATGTCGTTCAGCGTGTCCGAAGTATCGTCGGTGACGATGAAGCCGTCGCGCGCCAGATCGATCGCCGGCTTGACGATCTGCGCCAGCGTGAACTTGCCGGAGCCGTATTTCTCCAGCGCCAGTGCAAGGCCGGCGACCGTGCCGGGCACGCCGATCGCGAGCGCGGAGTTGCGCGACTTGTCGGGATCGGGCTTGCCGTCGGCGTTCAGGAACATGTCGCGGGTTGCGGCCAGCGGCGCGGTCTCGCGATAGTCGATCGCGACATCTTCATTGCGTCCGGCGAGATGGATCACCATGAACCCGCCGCCGCCGATATTGCCGGCGCGCGGATAGGTCACCGCCATCGCAAATCCGGTGGCAACCGCGGCATCGACCGCATTGCCGCCCTGCCGCAGGACGTCGGCGCCAACCCGCGCCGCGAGCTTCTCCTGTGCCACCACCATGCCGTGTTCGGCACGGATGCTGCGGGCAGTATCCGTGGCTGGCGGCTCGTAGGCGCGGCGCTGGACCTGGCCGAGGGCCGGTGTAGCGATGCCGATCACCAGGAGAGCGGCAAACAGCCGTCGTGACATCGTTGCTGTCAGCGCCATCGAAATGTCCTGCCCTGTTCGTCGCCGTATCAGCAAAACCGGCTCATGCTATATGGGAGCGGATTGAAGCGGCAAAAGCCTGCCTGCGGTTCGAGTTGGGGAATATCTATCGCGATGACGGCAACAATGCAGACGGGCGCCGGTGATGCGAAGGCCGCCACCAAGGTCTATCCCGGCCGCGCCGCCGTCATCAGCTGGATATTCTTCGACTGGGCTGCGCAGCCCTATTTCACGCTGATCACGACCTTCGTGTTCGCGCCCTATTTTGCGAGCTTCGTCGCGCCCGATGCGGCGAGCGGGCAGGCGTTATGGGGCTTTGCGACCGCCGCGGCGGGACTTGCGATCGCGTTGCTGTCGCCGGTGTTAGGGGCCATCGCCGATGCCAGCGGCCGTCGCAAGCCGTGGATCGCGGTGTTCGGCGCGTTGCTCGTGATCGGCTCGAGCGCGATGTGGATAGGTGTGCCCGGCGATCCCGGCATCATCCCCGCGCTGCTGCTCGCCTATGCCATCGCGAGCGTCGGCGTCGAGTTCGCGACCGTGTTCAACAATGCGATGATGCCGACCCTGGTGCCGCCGGACCGGATCGGGCGGCTCTCGGGCACCGGCTGGGCCACCGGCTATGTCGGCGGCATCCTGAGCCTCGTGCTGGTGCTCGGCTTCCTCGCCGCCAATGCCGAGACCGGCAAGACGCTGTTCGGCTTCACGCCGCTGTTCGGTCTCGATCCCGTCATGCATGAGGGCGACCGCATCACCGGGCCGTTGACCGGGCTGTGGTTCATCATCTTCGTGACGCCGATGTTCTTGTTCACGCCGGATTATCCGGCGAAACGCCCGATGCGCGAGGCGCTCGGCGAGGGCCTGCGCGAGATCAGGGAATCATTCGCTGGTCTGCCGAAGCAGAGATCGCTGGCGCGATTCCTGCTGGCGAACATGATCTATACCGACGGGCTGGTCTCGCTGTTCGCGTTTGGCGGCATCTATGCCGCCGGCACCTTCGGCTGGGACACGATCCGGATCGGCACCTTCGGCATCATCCTGGCGGTCGCCGGGACGTTCGGTGGCTGGATCGGCGGCAAGCTCGACGATCGGTTCGGGCCGAAGCGCGTGATCACGGGCAGCCTCGTGATCCTGCTGTTTGCGATCGTCGTGATCCTCACCGTGAACAAGGATTCCATCCTGTTCATCCCGGTCGCGCCGCCGGTGCCTGGCGGCCCCTTGTTCGCAGGTGCCGCCGAGCGCGCCTATATCGTGCTCGGTTGCCTGATCGGCGCCACCGGCGCGCCCTTGCAAGCGGCTTCGCGCTCGCTCCTGATCCGCCTCGCGCCGAAGGATCGCATCGCACAGTATTTCGGCTTGTTCGCGCTGACCGGAAAGGTGACGTCGTTCATCGGCCCGCTGCTGATCGGCGCGATCACGGCAGCCACCGCGAGCCAGAAGGCCGGCATGGCGGTGCTGGTGGCGTTCTTCGTGGTCGGGCTGGCGCTGCTGGCCAAGGTGCGCGAACAATAAACACTGTCGTCCCGGCCAAGCGCAGCGCGAGCCGGGACCCAACCACAAAAGTTCGTGTTGCGCGAGGCTGGGGCCGCAGCGTCGCTCCGCGGCTGATGGCCGTGGTTATAGGTCCCTGCTTTCGCAGGGACGACAGCTGATGGATCAGTGCCGGAAATGCCGCACGCCGGTGAACACCATCGCGATGCCGTGCTCGTCGGCGGCCTTGATGACCTCGTCGTCGCGCATCGAGCCGCCGGGCTGGATCACCGCGGTGGCGCCGGCCTCGATGCAGGCCAGCATGCCGTCGGCGAACGGGAAGAACGCATCGGAGGCGACCACCGAACCCTTCGTCAGCGGCTCGGCGAGCTTCAGCTCGGCCGCCGCATCCAGCGCCTTGCGCGCGGCGATGCGCGCGGAATCGACCCGGCTCATCTGGCCGGCGCCGATACCGACGGTGGCGAGATCCTTGGCGTAGATGATGGTGTTCGACTTCACGTGTTTTGCAACCCGGAAGGCGAATTTGAGGTCGCGCAGCTCGGCGTCGGTCGGCGCACGCTTGGTCGCGACCTTCAGGTTCATGTCCTCGATCACGGCATTGTCGCGGCTCTGCACCAGGAGGCCGCCGGCAACCGTCTTGGCGGTGAGGCCTGTCGCGCGCGCGTTCGGCAGGCCGCCGGCGAGCAAGAGGCGCAGATTGCGCCGGCCGGCGATGATCGAGATCGCCTCTTCGGTCGCATCGGGCGCGATGATCACCTCGGTGAAGATGCCGATGATGGCGCGCGCGGCGTCCGCATCGAGCGTGCGGTTGACCGCGATGATGCCGCCATAGGCCGAGGTGGAATCGCAGGCCAGTGCGCGGGCATAAGCCGTCGCGAGATCGGGACCCTCGGCAACGCCGCAGGGATTGGCGTGCTTGACGATCACGCAGGCCGCGGTGCGCTGAGGATCGAACTCGCCGACGCATTCATAGGCCGCGTCGGTGTCGTTGATGTTGTTGTAGGACAGTTCCTTGCCCTGCAGCTGGCGCGCGGTCGCGACGCCCGGTCGCTTCTCCGGCGTGGCATAGAACGCTGCGGTCTGGTGCGGGTTCTCGCCATAGCGCAGCGACTGGATCAGTTTGCCGCCGAAGGCGCGGAAGTCCGGCGCCTTGGTGTCGAGCTGCACGGCAAACCAGTTCGAGATCGCAGCGTCATAGGCCGCGGTGCGGGCATAGGCCTTGGCGGCGAGCCGCCGGCGCAGGCCGAGCGAGGTCGCGCCCTTGTGCGCGGCGAGCTCGTCGAGCACGGCCTGATAATCGTTCGCCTCGACCACCACGGCGACGTCGTCATGGTTCTTGGCCGCGGCGCGGATCATCGCGGGGCCGCCGATGTCGATATTCTCGATGCACTCCTCGAAGCCGGCGCCTTTGTCGACGGTGGCCTCGAACGGATAGAGATTGACGACCAGGAGGTCGATCGGCGCGATGCCGTGGGAGGCCATCGCCGAGGCATGTTCCTTGTTGTCGCGGATCGCGAGCAGGCCGCCATGCACCTTCGGATGCAGCGTCTTGACCCGGCCGTCCATCATCTCGGGGAAGCCGGTGAGCTCAGAGACGTCCTTGACCTTGAGCCCCGCCGCCGCGATCGCCTTGGCGGTGCCCCCGGTCGAGACCAGCTCGACGCCCTGGTCGGCCAGCGCCCTGGCGAAATCGATCAGTCCGCTCTTGTCGGAAACGGACAACAGAGCGCGGGTCACGCGGCGAAGCTGTTCGGTCATATCGGAAAATCCCTGGCTGTTAAGGCAGCCGGGTAGCATGGTTTTGGGCCATACGAAACCGGTCCGTGGGACCGAATCCCCGTAAATTGGCGATGATCTGATGCCCTTTCCCCGTCACCCTGAGGTGCGAGCCTTGCGGCGCAATTGCGCCGCTGGGCGAGCCTCGAAGGATGCACGGCCCGGCTGGTGGCCGTCGACCCTTCGAGACGCCGCTTCGCGGCTCCTCAGGGTGACGGTCGTCAGTCGCATTGCCGATACCCCGCCCTACAGCGGCAGTTCCGGCTCGCGGCGGGCGTTGCGGCGCGCGTTGGTGGCGATGGCCGAGGTCGAGGAGCGCACGAAGCTCCAGCGGATGCTGCCGGCCTGCCTGGCGTCCTGCCGGATCACGATCTGGGAGGTGCGGCGCGGGCCGTCATTGCCGGCCAGGAACACGCTGTCCTCGAGGTCGACCTTGTCGTCCATCGCCTCGAAGGTCCAGACGTCGCGGTTGGGCAGCACCAGCATCACGCCGCGGGCATCCGACAACCGGCTCGCCTTCACCGAGGGGTGCAGATGGAAGCGCAGCGCGAAATCGGCCTCGCTGCCCTTGATGCGGCCGCCCGGCGCCGGCGTCAGCTGGTCCTCGCCTTCGAGCCGGGTGCCGTCCTGAGCGACCATCAGCACGCGGCGGTGGATCACGCCGAAGCGCGACAGATAGCCGTCATGCGAGGCGGTCAGCACGTCGCCGTCGGGGATGGATTCGCGGTAGCTCTCGACATTGTTCGGGCCGCTGGTGATCGGCGCGCCGCGCAGCAGCCGCTTCATCGCCGACAGCTCGACGAACTGGCACGACGACGTGTCGCGATAGGTCAGCGTCGAATGCGCCGCGGTGGAGCGGGCGAACGGCCGCCAATTGTCGCGGCCGGTGTTCGGCATGCCGCAATTGACGACGATGCGGCTCACGCCGGAGGACAGCTCGAACGACAGGCAGCCGGCATGCGCATCCTGGCTGACACTTGCCGGCGGCGGTGGGCCGGTGTCGATGATCAGGGTCATGTTGCCGGCGTCGAGGCGCTGGAAGCCGGTATGCGGCATGCTCGCCATCGGCACGCCGCGGGTGTCGTCATAGGCGAGCAGCGTCGCGACGAGGTCGGACGGCGCGGTCGACATGCCGTTGAACAGCGCGAAGCTGCCGTCGCCGTGCCGGAAGAAGCGCAGCATCGGCATCATGCGGTCGATCGCGTTGAGCAGCGCCGGCGGCGGCGCGATGTTGCGCGCGGCAAAGGTCTGCCGCAGCGGCAGGAGATCGCTGAGCAGTTCGACCAGCGCGCCGGGGTTGCGCGAGATGTGGCCGCCATCGGGCAGGATCTGGCGCTGCAATTCGTCCGACAGCCTGCGCGTGGCGGATTTGATGTTGCGCGCCTGGTTGGCGAGGCAGAGCGAGGCGTAGCACAGCGCGATCAGCACCTGCAGCCGCGGAACGCCGTCATTATCGAGCGTGGAGTGGCGCAGATAGCGGATCTCGCGCGCCAGCCCGCGCAGATATTTGCGGTAGAATTTTCCGTCGGTGTCGCCGAGCACCAGCGGCGCCTGCGACAGCAGCGAGATCACGCGCCGCGCGCGCACGTCGGCGCGGCGCTCCAGCGGCCGCCTGCGGGCCTGGTTCGAGATCCAGTCGTCGACCAGCGAGCGGGCGTTGGCGCGGGTCAGCGCGGTGTCGGCGGCGCGCAGATGGCGCAGCCAGCCGAAGCCGAGCAGGGCAGCTTCCCAATCCTCGGACGGCGGCTCGAGGTCGAAGATCGAGCGGCCGTGACAGGTGACGATCTTGCCGGCGAAAACGAATCGCCCGGCATAGATCTCGGCGGCGCGGGTGGCGTCGGCGGTCCGCAGATCGTGCGGGGCGATGATCAGCCGGTCGGTGCGGCCGGGCCAGAGCCGCGACAGCGCAACCGTGCTCCCGCTGGCGCGTGCGAGCATGCTGCGGGCAAAGCGGCCAGCAATCAGCGTCGAGATGCGTCTGCTTTGAGCGACCGACACGCCTAACCTTGCGGGGAGGGAATTTTCAACGAATCCTTATTTAATCCGGAAACGCGGCCAAGACACCTTCTTGATGTACAAGACACCTCTTGATACCGCACGAATCACTTCACGAAGCATCTGGAGCTTAGAAGACTGAAGTTTAAAATCAGGATTTTACCAGCCGGGCGGCGTAAAAGCCGTCCAGCCCGCCCAGCCGCGGGTCGGCATTGGGCAAATGGCTGGGCAGGGTGCGCAGATCGCCGTCGGCGGTAATGATGTCGTCGAGGCCGGCGACCTCGTCCTTCTCGACCGGCGCACGGCGCAGGCCCGATTCGCTCGCCAGCAGCGCAGCGATCGCGTGCTCGCCTTCTTCCGGCTCCAGCGAACAGGTGCAGTAGACCAGCGTGCCGCCGGGCTTCAGCAGATGGGTGGCCTTCTGCAACAGCCGCTTCTGCAGCGCGCACAGCGCGGCGATGTCGCCCTCCTGGCGCAGCCAGGCGACGTCGGGATGGCGGCGGATGGTTCCCGTCGAGGTGCAGGGTGCATCGATCAGGATACCGTCGAAGCTCGCGGCTTCCGCCGGCCATTCGGCGGCGTCGGCGACGACGGTCTCGGCTGGCAGCGCCAGCCGCGTGAGGTTGTCGCGCAGCCGCGCGACGCGCGCCGGCGAGCGGTCAACCGCGGTGACATGCGCGCCGGCCAGTGCGAGCTGCGCGGTCTTGCCACCGGGCGCAGCACAGAGATCCGCGACCGCCTTGTCCTTGATGTCGCCGAATAGCCGCACCGGCAGCGCGGCGGCGGCGTCCTGCACCCACCATTGGCCTTCGGCAAAGCCGGGCAGCATGGTGACGGAACCTTGCAGCAGCGTGCGCACGGTTCCCGTCGGCAACGTCTCGCCATGCAGGCGGCTCGCCCATTGCGGCGCGTCCGACTTCACCGTGAGATCGAGCGACGGCTCGTGGCCGAGCGCCAGCGCCATCTCGCGCGTGGTGGCTTCGCCGTAATGCGCATTCCAGCGCGCCAGCATCCATGGCGGCAGGTCCAGCGTCTGCATGCTGATCTCGTCGATCAGGCCCTGACCCTCGCGCGCGCAGCGGCGCAGCACGGCGTTGACCAGCCCGGCATATTTCGCCGCGCGCCGGTCGGACTGCACCAGCCGCACCGACAGATCGACCGCGGCGTGATCGGGCACATCCATCCAGAGGATCTGCGCGGCGCCGATCAACAGCGCGCTCTGCGCGCGCGGCGCATCGGTCGGAACGCCGCGATCGAGCAGGCGCGACAGCAGATGGCCGAGCGTGCCGAGCTTGCGCAGGATGGTCGAGACCAGCCGGCGCATCAGCGCGCGGTCGCGATCGGCCAGCGATTTCAGGCCGGGATGCGCGCCTGCGCCGTCGAGTTGATCGTCGAGCGTGCGATGCTTGTGCAGCACGCCGTCGAGGATGTCGGCAGCGATACGGCGCGCCGCGAGACCGGGGACTTCAGCAGGAACTGCAAATCTTGAAGGAGGCATGAAGCGGAGATATCTCGAAAGGTGCTGAGGTACATTCGGCTCATGCCCATCAACTCGAAAACACCTCTGGCATGCGAATATGCCAAATGTAAGAATCGCCTTGCGGGATTTCGTGATCGTGATGCCATCACTATCGTGACGTCATCACTGAGCCAAGTCAGAGATACGAAATGCGCAGGCAGAAAGTTTTGCCGAGAAAGCTTGCCATGACTGACAAATCTCCATCACCACCGGAACCCGCGCCGCGCAAGCCATTGACGCCGGCCGCGCAGCGCGCGTTGGCCGAAGCCGCGGCGCGGCGCAAGGCTGCCGAGGAAGCCGCCGCGCAGGATGCGGCCGCGCGGCCGAAGGAATTCCAGGGCCCGAAGGGGCCGGAACCGACGCGTTACGGCGATTGGGAGACCAAGGGCATCGCCTCGGACTTCTGAGCGTGTTGCCTGACGGCCCGACTCAGACCAGTCTGGGAATATGTCCCCAAACGAGAGAATAAATACTTATCGTGGGACGGAGCGTCCGCCTTTCCGGCGGTCGCCTCCACGAAGGTCGATTTGGGGCCGCCGCGTCTCCGCGGCGCTGCCATGGGTGTTCGTTCTCGGCATTGCCGTCGGCAGCATGCTGCCGATCCGCCGGTGGGCGCCGCAATGGATGCCTCATTCGGTGTCTTGGCCGTCGCACTGGTCGCTGAACCGCTCGCGCGACAGCGACCTGATCTGGCAGCGCGCCGGCGCGCCCGACGCGCGGCACGCCGTCGACGTGGTCAGGACGATCGATGGCGACACGTTCGAGGCGCGGGTGCATCTCGCGCCGGGCCCCGATCTCACCACGCGCGTGCGGCTGCGCGGCATCGATGCGCCAGAGCTGAAGGCGTCCTGTGCGCGCGAACTGCAAATGGCGCAGGCCGCGACGGTGGCGCTGCGCGATCTGCTCGGTCAGGGCGATGTCGCGATCTACAATATCGGTCCCGACAAATATCAGGGGCGCGTCGTCGCCGACGTCGCGACGAAGAAGACCGACAACGTCTCGGCTGCGCTGCTCGCTGCCGGTCATGCGCGCGCCTACAATGGCGGCCACCGCTTCGGCTGGTGCGGGAATTTTGCGCGCTAGAGCATGATCCGGAAAAGCGCGAAGCGGTTTTCCGAAAAGATCATGCTCAAACAAAGATCATGCTCAAACAAGAGGCTAACGCGCGATGACGATTCGACCAATCCTCATCGCGGTTTAGCCGATCACGTCATGAGCGCCGGACGGGTAAACAAAAAGCCGCGCGGATGCGCGGCTTTTCCTTGGGCGAGGTGCGTGATCAGCGGGTGACGACGACCGTCGTGCCGACCGAGACGCGCGAATAGAGATCGGTGATGTCGGTGTTCAGCATGCGGATGCAGCCGTAGGACACGAAGCCGCCGACCGAGCCCGGCACGTTGGTGCCGTGGATCGCGTATTCGCCGCCGGCCAGCGTCATCGCGGCGACGCCCATCGGGTTGCGCGGCGAGCCGCCGGCGATCACGTTCGGGATGCTCGGCTTGTCGCGCTTGACCTCGGCGGGCGGCGACCAGGCGGGATTGGTGTACTTGCCGTCGATCCTTGTAGTGCCAGCCCACTGCTTGCCGGACTTGCCGACGCCGACCGGGTAACGCATCGCGTGGCCGGAATCGAGGATGAGATAGAGCCGCCGTTCGTTGGTCTTCACCACGATGGTGCCCGGCTCATAATTGTCGGCGTGTATTCCGACCATTTCCGGCCGCGCTTCGGCCGCCTGCGACATCACAACAACAGCACCAAGGGTGGCAGCCAGCGCCACCGCAAACTTCATCGACATCAACCTCTCCACTTCCCAACAGCTCCCAAAAGGGAGCCAAAAACGAAGGTGCAGAGCCCTGAAAAAAGCCGGGCCCGCCGGTCTCGCGCACGCAATATTAACCGCGTGTCTTAACCGGGTGGTTTCACGCCGGCCGCAAGACACGTCCTGATGGCGAGGAGAAAAGGAAAAGTTCGGATTAAAGTAAATGACCTGGAAACAACACTTGGCCACAAACGCGCCGCAATGGCGCCGCGCCTCTGACAATCCCGTGAAATGCCCAATCCCATAGCGTTTTCGAAGGCAGCCGACGCCGGATCGCACGAAGAAAAAGCGAAGGGCCGCGGCGGTGATCGCGCGCGGCCCTTGCTACATGTCTCGGTATTGCGGTCGCCGGATTACTTCTTGTTCTGCCGGTTCTGCACGAGGTCGTCGACCACGGCCGGATCGGCCAAGGTCGAGGTGTCGCCGAGGCTCGACGGTTCGTCCTCGGCGATCTTGCGCAGGATGCGGCGCATGATCTTGCCGGAGCGCGTCTTCGGCAGGCCGGGCGCGAATTGAATGAGGTCCGGCGAGGCGATCGGGCCGATGTCCTTGCGGACCCAGGCGACAAGCTCCTTGCGCAGCGCCTCGGTCGGCTCGGTGCCCTTCATCAGCGTGACATAGGCGTAGATGCCCTGGCCCTTGATGTCGTGCGGGTAGCCGACGACAGCGGCTTCCGAGACGGCCTCGTGTGCGACCAGCGAACTCTCGACCTCGGCGGTGCCCATGCGGTGGCCGGAGACGTTGATGACGTCGTCGACCCGGCCGGTGATCCAGTAATAGCCATCGGCATCGCGCCGGCAGCCGTCGCCGGTGAAATACTTGTTCTTGTAGGTCGAGAAATAGGTCTGCTCGAACCGGGCATGATCGCCATAGACCGTGCGCATCTGGCCCGGCCAGGATTTGGTCAGGCAGAGATTGCCCGAAGTCTCGCCATCCAGCGTCTTGCCGTCGGCGTCGACGATTTCAGGCACCACGCCGAAGAACGGCCGCGTCGCCGATCCCGGCTTCAGCTTGGTCGCGCCGGGCAGCGGCGTGATCAGGATGCCGCCGGTCTCGGTCTGCCACCAGGTGTCGACGATCGGGCAACGGTCGTCGCCGACCACGCGGTAATACCACTCCCACGCTTCGGGATTGATCGGCTCGCCGACCGAGCCGAGCAGGCGCAGCGACTTGCGCGAGGTCTTCTTCACCGGCTCGTCACCGCCCTGCATCAGCGCGCGGATCGCGGTCGGTGCGGTGTAGAAGATGTTGACCTTGTGCTTGTCGACCACGTTCCAGAAGCGCGAATTGTCCGGGTAGTTCGGCACGCCCTCGAACATCAGCGTGGTCGCGCCGTTGGCGAGCGGCCCATAGAGGATGTAGCTGTGGCCGGTGACCCAGCCGACGTCTGCGGTGCACCAATAGATGTCGCCGTCGTGATAGTCGAACACGTATTGATGCGTCATCGACGCGAACACGAGATAGCCGGCGGAGGTGTGCAGCACGCCTTTCGGCGTGCCGGTCGAGCCCGAGGTGTAGAGGATGAACAGCGGGTCCTCGGCATGCATGTGCTCGGCCGGGCATTCCGTCGTCACCATCTCGGCGGCCTCGTGATACCAGAGGTCGCGCGTCGGATTCATGTCGATCTTGCCACCGGTGCGCTTCACCACCACGACCCAATCGACGCCGCCGGAATCCTTTGAGTCGATCTTGGCGATCGCGGCGTCGACGTTGGCCTTCAGCGGCACCTTCTTGCCGCCGCGCAGGCCTTCGTCGGCGGTGATGACCACCTTGGAGTCGCAATCCTTGATGCGCTGGGCGAGGCTGTCCGGCGAGAAGCCGCCGAACACCACCGAGTGGATCGCGCCGATCCGCGCGCAGGCCAGCATGGCGTAGGCCGCCTCCGGAATCATCGGCAGATAGATCGTGACGCGGTCGCCCTTCTTGACGTTTCGCGTACGCAGGATGTTGGCCATCCTGCAGACTTCGTCGTGCAGCTGGCGGTACGTGATGTGCTTGGATTCGGAGGGATCGTCGCCCTCCCAAATGATCGCGGTCTGGTCGCCGCGCTTCTCCAGATGGCGGTCGATGCAGTTCCAGGCGACGTTCAGCACGCCGTCCTCGAACCATTTGATCGAGATGTTGCCGGGCGCGAAGGAGACGTTCTCGACCTTGGTGAAGGGCTTGATCCAGTCGATCCGCTTGCCGTGCTCGCCCCAGAAGCCGTTGGGGTCCTTGACCGAGTGCGCGTACATCTCGCGATATTTGGCGTCATCGATATAGGCGCGCTTGGCCCAGTCGGCCGACACGTCATAGATCTTCTCGGACATCGCTTTCCTCCACTCATTGCCGATCGCAAACGACGCGACGACAAGCCGTCCTGATCATTGCCGCGATTATGCGTTGCCGCATTCCGGCCCGGCAAGGAAAAAGGACTGTCACTTTCGTCGCGAGGCTTCCGCTTATGATAGGACGGCTTACCCCAACGCATCGACGAGAGAAACCTATGCTCCATCGTTAGCGTCGGGTCACTGGTCTCTTGGTCGTAGTGGTATCGTTCTCTGTGCCGCCCGTCCGAGCCTGACGTTGCCGCCGGAGATATGACTGTCGCAAAAGAATTAGTGACTACGGTGCACGTGATGCCGACGGTGATGAAGGCCTTCAGGGGCGATGATGTTGATCGAGAGCACACCGTGCCTCCGCTCGATGGCCTCCAGACGTGGTCGGACGTTCGCGATCATCCGCACCAGGTCCACACCACGACTGCCGGCCCGGCCTGATCGCCCTCGACAGGAGCGCGGTGGTCTGTAGCGGGATCGCGGAGAGCCCGCCAAGAAACTCCGCAAGAAATGGCACGATCTCTGACCTTCCGGCTGACCTCTGTCGTGTTGTAGCGCTTGCCCGAAGCGGGGTTCCCAGCCCTCGCTTCCGTCATTTTGACCGATCCCGGAGGGGCCAAAATCAAGGTTAGCGAGCGAATGGCACCCATGAAAGGTATTTAGAGACCGTCAATAACCGATTCGCGACTCGCAATGTCAGCCCTGACGCCCTAAATCGCCAATCCGAGGCCGGACGGCCCACCGGAACGAAGCCCGAAGCAACGGCATTACCGGGAGAACAGCGGAACAAGGCGTCTTGCGAGAATGATGGATCAGCAGAACATCGCGGCTGTGCGGCCCATGTCCGCCGATCCCGCTGTCGCCCTGGCGAAGGCGCTGGGCCAATGGCCCAAGCAGCCGCAGGCAAAATTTCGGCCGCAGGCAAAGCTCAGGCCCGACGCTCCCGCCATCAAGACCTCCGTCGAAGATCTGGCGCGCGACCTGGGCCTGCGGCTCGGCGACCAGAACGAGCTGACCATCCGCCGCATCAAGCGCGGCAAGAATTATTCATTCGTTCGCGCCAACGGCTCGCGCGTCCGAGATGCCCGTACCATCCGCCGGCTGCACGCGATGGCGATGCCGCCGGCCTATCGCCAGGTGCGCTACTCCACCGATCCGAATACGCATCTGCAGGCGGTCGGCCTCGATGCGGCCGGCCGGCTGCAATACCGCTATCACGCCGATTGGGAGAAGGTACGCGAGCAGCGCAAGGCGCATCGCCTCGGCAAGCTGGTGGCTGCGCTGCCGAAGATCCGCCGCAAGGTCTCTGCGTTCCTCTCCGGCGACGAGCCGACGCGCGAGTTCGCGCTGTCGGCGGTGATCGAGCTGATCGCGCGCACCGCGATCCGGCCCGGCAACGAATCCTATGCCCGCCTCAACGGCACCCGCGGCGCCACCACGTTGTTGAAATCCAACGTGACGTTGGAAGACGATTCCCTGGTGCTGACCTTCAAGGCCAAGGGCGGCAAGGCGGTACGCAAGGAATGCGACGCGGCCAAGCTGGTGCGCGCGATCGGCATTCTGCGCGACGTCCCGGGCAAGCGCATGTTCCAGTATTACGACCGCTCCGGTGTCGTGCGCGCCGCCTCGACCACCGCGGTGAATGCGTTCCTGCGCGAGCTCGCCGGCATCAAGATCTCGCTGAAGGACTTCCGTACCCTGATGGCGTCGGCCGTCGTGGTGGAATCGCTGTCGCGGATCACGCCGGCCGCCAGCCAGCGCGGCCGCAAGCGCCAGGTGCTGGACGCGATCCGCGCCGCCGCCGACCAGCTGTCGAACACGCCGGCGATCTGCCGCAAGAGCTACGTCCACGACACCATCGTCACCGCGTTCGAGGACGGCATCCTCGAACGCTTCGCCGCGACGATGGGCGGCTACCGCACCCAGTCCAAGCGCGAGCAATTGCTGGCGCAGGTGGTGATGGCGGCCGGGGCTTAAGCTCCACACCCCCACTCGTCGTCCCGGCCAAGCGAAGCGCGAGCCGGGACCCATTACCCCAAAGGTTGATTGTGGAATCGAGCTGGAGCCACAGCGCGCTCCAACAACGCTCGCCTGTGGTTATGGGTCCCTGCTCCCGTGCGCAATTGCGCACCAGGCAGGGACGACGGCGGAGTTTGTGGAACGCTACAGTCCGCCCATCTTGCAGACGTATTTCCATTCCTCAGGGGTGACCGGCTGCACCGAGAGCCGTGAATATTTCACCAGCGCCATGTCGGCGAGCTTCTTGTCGGCCTTGATCGCGGCCATCGTCACCGGCGTCTTCAGCGGTTTGTCGGCCTTGATGTCGACGCAGACGAACTTGCCGGTCTTGTCGGTCGCATCTGGATAGGCCTCCTTGATGATCTCGGCGATGCCGACGATCTCCTTGCCCTCGTTGGAATGATAGAAGAACGCCTTGTCGCCCTTCTTCATGTTGACGAGGTTCTGCCGCGCCGTGAAGTTGCGCACGCCGGTCCAGGCTTCGCCCTTCGCGCCCTTGGCGACCTGCTGGTCCCACGACCAGACCGACGGTTCG
This sequence comes from Bradyrhizobium oropedii, assembly GCF_020889685.1. Taxonomy (GTDB): domain Bacteria; phylum Pseudomonadota; class Alphaproteobacteria; order Rhizobiales; family Xanthobacteraceae; genus Bradyrhizobium; species Bradyrhizobium oropedii. The sequence continues at coordinate 3,531 of NZ_JACMYO010000122.1, read as the reverse complement.
GATTTCACCAGCCAGTAATTCATCGCGACTCACCCCGTTCCTGAACGTCGATTGCGCGGCAATCTACAGGCAGCCGGATGCCCGCGACAAGCGCGGGCATCCCACCCTGATGGCAGCGCTCACTGTTTCAGATATCGATCGAAGAATTTGGCGATGTCGGTGAACGCCTCTTTCGTCTCGGGCGCATCGACGTTCATCTGGTACTGGGCGTGCGACTGACCCTCATAGACATTGAGATCGGCGATCACGCCGGCGCGCCGCAATTTGCGATGGGTGCGGACCGTGTTGCTGAGGAACAGGTCGCGCGTGCCCGATGTCAGGATGGTCGGCGGAAAGCCCTTGAAGTCACCATAGATCGGCGAGATGTAGGGGTTCTTGAGGCTGGTCCCGTTTGCGTAAAGCCTGGCCGCGCGGCCGAGCCATCCGTCCCAGGTCACCAGCACATTGTCGACCCACTCGTTGCTCGCGTAGCTGTCGCCGATCTTGTCGATGTCGGACCAGGGCGTGCCGGGCGCGATGGCAGCCGGCAGCGGCAGCTTCTCGTCCCTGGCCCGCAACACCATTGCGAGCGTCATTGCGCCGCCGGTGGAGGTGCCGAAGATCGCCAGCCGGTGGCGCTCGTGCGACTTCAGGACTTCCTTCCAGACCGCCATCGCATCGTCCATCGCGGCCGGATAGGGAAAGTCAGGCGGCATCCGGTAGTCGACCGAAATGACTTTGTAGCCGCCGAAGCCGGCCATCATGATGGCTTCCGGCAACGCGGCTTCGCCCGGACCGAAAACGTAGCCGCCGCCGTGCACGTGGATCAGCAGGCGCCGCCGGTTCTCGAGCGCGATCTTGTTCGGCGTCACGATGTAGCAATGCACGCCGGCAATTTTTGTTTCCTCGACCTTGACGCCGAGCTTCGCCTTCATCGCCAGAATGCCCGCGATCAAAAGCTTGGCGCGGCGGTCGATCAGCTCCTTCCATTCCGCAGGGGTTTTCGGGTCGGCGTTGAAGTGCGGCGGATACGGTGTGCCGATCATTGCCTGCATCTCGGGAGAGACGTCAGTGGTTGGATTGCCGATCGATTTGAGCGGCGCGACCCGCTTGCCGTTGTCGGCGTTGGCAGCCGCCTCGATCCTGGCGAGGTCGTCGTAGGAGGCGGCGACTTGGGCGTGGGCTGCGGTGGACGAGGCGGCGAGGGCGGCTGCAAGACTTATTGAAAGGAGACTGATCGAAAGGAGGCTGATCGAAAGGAGGACGCGATGCGGTTGACGCATGAGTTTTTCCCTTGGGATCCGTTTTTCGATTGTTCGACCGGGATCCGACGGTTCGCCGGCCACGCTAGTACGGCACGCGCGGATCGTGAAGCTCCGCCTCGCGCGCCGGTGGTGCTCGGTACTGCGCCCTTGAATGGTCGCCTCAGCAGGCGTCGATTGTTCTGAAATCTGGAATGATCTCTGCCGGAATCTGGCAATTGTCCCGGGACGCTTTTCCTGTGATCGAGTGGCGCCTCGTCTTACAGGAGATCACATGCTTCTGAACCGTCGGACTTTCACCGCCCTGACCGCAGCGTCGGTCACTGCGGCGGCAGTGATGCCGCACCAGGCGCGTACCGCAGATCATCAGTCATTCAAGGCGGTCGCCTTCGACGGCTTTCCGATCATCGATCCACGTCCGGTCTTCGCGCGCGTGGAGGAGATGTTTCCGGGCAAGGGTGCCGAGCTGAGCGCCACCTGGCGCACGCGGCAGTTCGAGTACGGCTGGCTCAGGACCCTTGGCGGCCGCTACTCCGATTTCTGGCAGATCACCGAGGACGCGCTGGTCTTTGCGGCCAAGGCGATGAAGATCGAGCTGTCATCGGAGCAGCGCGACCGTCTGATGCAGACCTATCTGGAGCTCAAGGCGTGGCCCGATGTCCTGCCTGCACTCAGGCGGCTCCGCGAGGCCGGCGTGCGTATGGCATTCCTTTCGAATCTCACCGCACCGATGCTCGATGCCGTGGTCAACAATTCCGGGCTGGAGGGACTGTTCGAGCCCCACCTCTCGACCGACAAGGTTCAGGCCTTCAAGCCTGACGCCCGCGCCTATCAGATGGGTCTCGACGCCTTCGGGCTGCGCAAAGAGGAGATCATGTTTGCGGCGTTCGCGGGTTGGGATGTCGCCGGGGCGAAGTGGTTCGGCTATCCAACCTTCTGGATCAATCGTAGCCGTGCGACCCTCGAGGAGCTTGGCGTCGTGCCCGACGGCGTGGGACCAGGATTGAGCGATCTCGCGGACTTCGTCGGCGCGTGATGCGCGTTACTCCGCCTTGAATGGCCGCGTCAGCAGGCCCTCGATCGCCGCATCGATCGTCAGCCGATCGCTCAGGATTGCGGCAACCGCGTTCGACACCGGCATATCGACCTTTTGCGCGGCGGCGAGCTCGCACAGCACCGGCGCGGTGAACGCGCCCTCGGCGAGCTTGCCCACAGGGGCTGCTTCACCCCGCCCAAGCGCGAGGCCGAGCGCGAAATTGCGCGATTGCGCGGTCGAGCAGCTCAGCAGCAGATCGCCCAACCCCGACAGGCCGGAAAGCGTTTCGGTGCGCGCACCACAGGCACGGCCCAACCGTGCGAGCTCGCTGAAGCCGCGCGTGGTCAGCGCGGCAAGCGCGGAGGCGCCGAGATTCCTGCCGACGACGATGCCGGCGGCGATCGCCAGCACGTTCTTGGCCGCGCCGCCGATCTCGACGCCGCGTACGTCTGACGTGTGATAGGGCCGGAAGGTCGCCGAGCCGAGTGCCTGCACGAGCGCGCGTGCGAGCGCTTCGTCCTTTGCGGCCAGCGTCACCGCGGTCGGCAATCCGCGCGCGACGTCGTCGGCGAAGCTCGGTCCCGACAGGATCGCCGGCACGGCGCGCGGCGCGGCTTCCGCGATCACCTCGGTCATGAATTTATGCGTGCCGTGCTCGATGCCCTTGGCGCAGGCGATGACAGGCGTATCTGGTTTGAGGTACGGCGCAAGGTGCCCGACCGCCGCGCGCAGATGCTGCGCCGGGGTCACCGCGAGGATGATGTCCGCGCGCGCCGCCGCGGCGATATCAGACGTGACCGCGATGCCGGAATGAAGCTGGACACCGGCCAGCCTCGGATTGACCCGCGTTGCCTCGATCTGTGCGGCATGTTCGGCATTGCGCGCATACAGCGTCACCTTGCGCCCGGCGCGTGCCGCTACGTCGGCCAATGCCGTGCCCCAGGCGCCGGCACCGATCACGCTGACTGACATATGCGCCGTCATCAGGCGGGCCTGCTTTCGCTCCCTCTCCCCGCTCTTGCGGGGAGAGGGTTGGGGTGAGGGGCTCTATCCGCGAGCGAGCCGAGTGTTGAGACCTGTACCCCCTCACCCGGATTGCTGCGCAATCCGACCTCTCCCCGCAAGCGGGGCGAGGTGAAACGGTATCTGCGGCGCGCGTCGTCAAACACGACTCAATATCCGGCGCGGCTGTTGGCGTGGCCGGCCGGCGCCTTGGCGTTGGCGTCGAGCAGCCAGCGCGCGCGCGGCGGCGCT
>NZ_JACMYO010000121.1 GCF_020889685.1 Bradyrhizobium oropedii | reverse complement strand
CAGCGTTCGCGGGGACGACCACTTTTGACGTCCTCAGGAAACACAATGACCCATCCGTCCATCCACGCGCGTAACCATCCGAACAAGATCGCCTACCAGATGGCGGCGTCCGGCAAGGCGATCACCTATCGCGAGCTCGACGAACTCTCGAACCAGGGCGCGCATCTGTTCCGCTCGCTCGGCCTGAAGGCCGGCGACCACATCGCGCTCCTGATGGAAAACCGCCTCGCCTTCATGGAGATCTGCTGGGCCGCGCAGCGCTCGGGCCTCTATTATACGGCGATCAGCCGCTACCTGACGGAAGAGGAGATCGCCTACATCATCAAGGATTGCGGCGCCAAGGTGTTCATCACCACGCCGCAATGCGCCGATAAGGTAAAGGGCCTGATCAAGGGCGAACCGGGCGAGCCGTTGTTCTACATGATGGACGAGCCGGCGCCGGGCTTCCGCTCCTATGACAAGGAAGCCGGCGCGCAGCCGACCACGCCGGTTGCCGACGAAGTCGCCGGCTACGACATGCTGTATTCCTCCGGCACCACCGGCCGCCCCAAGGGCATCAAGAAGGAGTTCGAGGGCAACCGGATCGACGTCCCGAACCCGTTCCTGCGGATTCTCACCGCCGATATGTGCGGCATGAACGCCGACAGCATCTATCTGTCGCCGGCGCCGCTCTATCACGCAGCTCCGCTGCGCTTCAATATGATGGCGACGGTGCTGGGCGGAACCTCCGTCATCATGGAGCATTTCGACGCCGAGGAATTTTTGAAGCAGGTCGAGAAGCACAAGGTGACGCAGTCGCAGCTGGTGCCGACCATGTTCGTGCGCATGCTGAAGCTGCCCGACGAGGTGCGCGCCCGCTACAAGGTCTCATCGCTGAAAGGCGCGATCCACGCCGCGGCGCCCTGCCCGGTCGACGTCAAAGCCAGGATGATCGAATGGTGGGGCCCGATCCTGATCGAGTACTACGCCGGCTCCGAAGGCAACGGCGTCACGGTCTCGACCTCGCAGCAATGGCTCACCCACCGCGGCACGGTCGGCCGCGCGGTGGTCGGCAAGGTCAAGATCCTCGACGAGAACGAGGCGGAGGCACCGACGGGCCAGATCGGCCAGGTCTATTTCGCCGACGCACCTGTCTTTACCTATCACAACGATCCCGAGAAGACGAAGAAGGCCTACAACGCCAAGGGCTGGTCGACGCTCGGCGACGTCGGCTATCTCGATGAAGAGGGCTTCCTCTATCTGACCGACCGCAAGAGCTACATGATCATCTCCGGCGGCGTGAACATCTACCCGCAGGAGACCGAGGACGTGCTGATCACGCATCCCGCGGTCTCCGACGTCGCGGTATTCGGCGTGCCGAACGAGGAGATGGGCGAAGAGGTCAAGGCCGTGGTGCAGCCGCACGACATCGCCAAGGCCGGCAAGGCGCTCGAGGCCGAGCTGATCGCGTTCTGCCGCCAGCATCTGTCGCCGATCAAATGCCCCAGGAGCATCGACTTCGAGCAGGAGCTGCCGCGCACGCCGACCGGGAAGCTGGTGAAGCGGCATCTGCGCGACAAATATTGGCCGAAGGCGCCTGCCAGGCCGTGACCGGGGTCGCCCTCCCCGCGAGGGCCGCCGCGGCGCGCGGCCAAAATATCGAAAACAACCCCATGCAAAGGAGCCGGCGGCTGCCGGCGTTCGACAGGGCAACTGTTCGACAGGGCAACTTGACACGTCGGGCAACTCAGCGATATATTTCCAATATTCCGAAATAGTGCAAACGATCCGCCCCGCCCGTCAGGGAGGATGAAGAGCGCATGCGGGACGCCGCTTGCGCCGAGCCCGCCGACCTACAACTCCTCCGCCGGCTCGCAGGCAGCCGACGCCGCGGCGCGCAAATGCAACTGGCCGTGCTTGCCTGATGCCGTGGTGGTCCACTGCGCATCGATCTGCTGAAGGTCCTCCGACAGCTTTCCGCGATGGCTGCCCTCGGTCTCGAATGCTCCGCCGTCGGGCGCACGTTCAAAAATCTCGACCTCGAGATCGGACAGCCGGATGAACATCTGCACGCCGATCTTGGTCACGTGCCGGCCGACCTCATATGAACCGCAGCCGAGCGCTTCCGCATTCTGCTCGTTCAGGCCCTGTACCTTGTCGAAGGTGATGACGACGTTCTGCACCGTGCTGTCACCGTCCCACAGGAATTCACCGATATAGGCGCGCGGCAGCTTTTCGGTCAGCTCCTTGACGTCGGCGGCACGAACCGCCGGGATCAGCATCAGGCTTGCGACTACGACCGTTAGACCGAGACGCGACATCGAGCCGGTCAGCTCTGCAATCCTCGCGTGGCGCATGCGGTATGCATCCCCTGGGCAAAGTTGCTATCGTGAGACAATAGTCGCCAGCATACAGTGAAATACGCTGGTTGTGCGGCGATGCCCCAACAGGTGAACCGTCCGATGCAAGCCTTCCCCGACGTCCCGCTGCCCTCCACCATCCGCTCGCGCTATGTCGACGGGATCAACGGCCTGCGCATACATGTGCTCGAAGCCGGCTTCGAAACACCCGGCCGGCCCTGCCTGCTGCTGCTGCACGGTTTTCCGGAGCTGGCGTTTTCCTGGCGCAAGGTGATGCCGAAGCTCGCTGCAGCAGGCTATCACGTGATCGCGCCCGACCAGCGCGGCTATGGCCGCACCACCGGCTGGAGCGCGGATTACGACGGCGACCTCGCCGCATTCCGCCTGCCCAATCTTGTGCGGGATGCGCTCGGGCTGGTTGCAGCATTCGGTTACACCCACGTCGACGCGGTGATCGGGCACGATTTCGGCTCGTCGGTCGCGGCGTGGTGCGCGCTGATCCGCCCCGACGTGTTCCGCGCGGTCGTGATGATGAGCGCGCCGTTCTCGGGCCCGCCGTCGTTGCCGTTCAATGCGGCCAATGAACCGGCGAAATCCGCGAGCGAAGACCCCGTGCATCGGGAGCTGGCCGCGCTGCCGCGGCCGCGCAAGCATTACCAATGGTACTATTCGACACGCCCGGCCAATGACGACATGCATCACGCGCCGCAAGGCGTGCACGACTTCCTGCGCGCCTACTATCATCACAAGAGTGCGGACTGGGAAGGCAACAAGCCCTATCAGCTGCAATCATGGTCGGCGGGCGAGCTGGCAAAGCTGCCGACCTATTATGTGATGGATCTCGCCAAGGACATGGCGGCGACGGTCGCCGAGGAGATGCCGTCACGCGAGGCGATCGCCGCCAACGTTTGGATGCCGGACCGCGAGCTCGCCTATTACAGCGCTGAGTATCAACGCACGGGATTCCAGGGCGGGCTGCAATGGTACCGCTGCGGCACCTCGGGCGCATTCACGGCGGAATTGCAGACCTGGAGCGGCCGCAGCCTCGATCAGCCGTCGGCGTTCATCTCGGGCAAGCAGGATTGGGGCACCTATCAGCGGCCCGGCGTGTTCGAGGCGATGCAGAGCAGGGCCTGTACCAAAATGATCGGCTGCCATCTGATCGATGGCGCCGGCCATTGGGTGCAGCAGGAACAGCCGGACGAAGTGAGCCGGCTGCTGCTTCAGTTCCTCGCGCGTGCAGCGCAATAGGACATCGTCCGGGAACATTCCGTGGAACCTGGCGTTGCGATCAGTCGGCTGTGCTCCGGCGACCTGATCAAGAGGAGAGACCATGGAAAAGAAGATTGCCGGACTGTTGGGAGCAGTCGTATCGCTCGGCGCGCTCGGCACCGCGCAAGCCGCGCCGGCCCCATCAGACGTTCTGCGCGCGAACTCCTATGCGGAGTTGCTGGAGCCGATCTCGGACGCTTCGGCGAAGCTGCAAGCGCTCGACGAGACGGCGCCGCCGCAGGCACGCGAGAACGTGCAACTCGCGCAGTTCTACCATCATCATCACCACCACCATCACCATCATCACGGCTATTATCGCGACTATGATCGCGGCTACGGGCCTCGCGTCATCGTCGTGCCGCGCTATCGGCGATATCATCATCACCACCACCATCATCACCACAGCTTCTATCGACGCGACTACTGAGCGCCGACCGACGTGCGACACGACAGCGGGGCCCGCAGGCCCCGTTGTTTTGGTCCAAAATGCTGTGGCGACTCAGTCGCCGCGCGCCTTCTCCTTCGCCGCGCGGTGCAGATGACGATAGGTGCCGTCGAACACCGTATCGGTCGACGAGGTCCATTCCGTGCCGGCGGCCAGCTTCGGCCGGCTGTTGTAGATGCGGCGCGCCTGCAATTCGCGTTCGGCGGCCTCCTCGTCACCCATCGGCTCGAGCTGAAAGTTCGCCTCCTCCGGAATCACCATGATCTGCGCGAACGGCTCGTTCGGCCGGAAGATGTGCGTGCGCCCCTCCGCCGGCGCCTTGAAGACGCAAAAGAACATCATCGGCCACCAGTTGCGGATCAGGGCCGGAACGGCGATCGGCACAGTGTCGGTGAGGTCGGTGTAGAAGCGCGGATGCGGCTCGGTGCGGATCGCCATGCCCCGTTCGACCTTGAGGTCGAGCAGGATCTGGTAGGTGTAGAGCGTCGTGCCGAAATTCCGGAACGGGGGCCACTGCACGCCGCTATCCGGCGGCTCGCCCCAATCCGCGTTGAGCTGCAACCGGCCATCCTGCGTGGTGACATGCAGCTCGAAATCGTAGGGATAGAACAGCTCGATGCCGTATTGCGCGCCCTCCGAGAACGGCACGCAATGCCAGACCTGCTCGCGTGAGCCGTCGGTGCGCGGCTCGCGTTGACCCGCCCAACCGGGAATCTCGAGCTTGGTCCGCCGCGGTGCAAGGCGCGGATCGTTCAGGCGGTATTTAACGGTGGTCATGGAGTTCCCCGCTGATCAGCCCCGGAACTCGAACGAGCGCGGGATCGCCTGGTTCCCTTCATCGTGATCAAAAACGCCACGAATGGGCGGCACCCCGGGTTGACCCACGTACGGCCGCTCAATATTAGAATTATTCTAATTCTAGATTTGATGAAGGCGTTGCCGTGAAGAATTTCGCCGATCTGACCGAGCGCGAGGTGCTGGCGGTCGCGATTGCCTCCGAGGAGGAGGACAGCCGCATCTACATGTCCTTCGCGGAGGACCTCACCGAACGTTATCCAGATACCGCAAAGATCTTCGAAGAGATGGCCGAGGAAGAGCGCGGCCATCGCCACCGTCTGCTCGAAACCTACGAGCAGCGCTTCGGCCCGCATCTGCCGCCGATCCGGCGCGAGGACGTCAAAGGATTTCTGCGCCGTCGCCCGATCTGGCTGACCAAGAACCTGCCGCTCGACACCATCCGCAAGGAAGTCGAGACCATGGAGTTGGAGGCCGAGCGCTTCTACGCCAAGGCTGCGGAGAAAGCCGACGATGTCGGCGTGCGGCGCCTGCTCGGCGATCTTGCCGAGGAAGAGAAGGGTCACGAGAAGCTCGCAGTCCGCCTGACCGGCGAGATCCTCAAGCCCGATGTGCGTGCGGAGGAAGACCGCACGCGGCGGCGGATGTTCGTGCTGCAATATGTGCAGCCGGGCCTCGCCGGATTGATGGACGGCTCGGTCTCGACGCTGGCGCCGCTGTTTGCCGCCGCCTTCGCCACGCATCACAACTGGCAGACCTTTCTGGTCGGGCTTGCCGCTTCGATCGGCGCCGGCATCAGCATGGGCTTTGCCGAGGCGCTGTCCGACGACGGCTCACTGACCGGTCGCGGCTCACCCTGGCTGCGCGGCATCACCTGCGGCTTGATGACGACGCTGGGCGGCCTCGGCCACACCATTCCCTATCTGGTGCCCGATGCCTGGCCGAACGCGTTCTGGATCGCGACCGCGATCGCCGGGATCGTGGTGTTCTTCGAGTTGTGGGCGATCGCCTTCATACGCTCGCGCTACATGGACACGCCGTTCCTGCAGGCCGTGTTCCAGATCGTGCTCGGCGGCGCGATCGTGCTCGCGGTCGGCATCCTGATCGGCGCGGCGTAGCGCGGAAGCGAGCTGTCCTGATGTGCCGTTTCCGCATACATCGCGTTCTGGCCGGCACAGCCTTGGTCGTGCTGGCCGCGCTCGGATGCAGTGGTCGCGCGAACGCGACCGACGAGATTCAGGTCTACAATGCCGGCATCGCGGCGCCAGGCCAATTCACCATCCAGCAGCATCTCAACTATGTAGGCATCGGCCAGAAGGATCCGCCCTTCGCCGGCGGATTTCCGTCCAACCACAGCCTCAACGGCACGCCGGAGTTCGCCTATGGCATGACGGACTGGTGGGAGCTCGGGCTCTATCTGCCGTTTGCCGTGCAGGACCGCCAGTTCCTGTCCGACGCCTTCAAGCTGCGCACGCTGTTCGTCTCGCCGAGCGCCGACAAGCGCAATCTGTTCTACGGCATCAATTTCGAGCTCAGCCACGAGATGCCGAAATTTGCGCAGACCCGCTGGGGCCTCGAGATCCGGCCGATCATCGGCGTGCGCAATGCGGACTATGAGTTCATCGTCAACCCGATCGTCGACATCGGCTTCGGCAGATATGGCGAGGCGGATTTCGCGCCCGCCGCCCGCGTGGCGCGCAAGCTGAGGGATGACGTGTATGTCGGCCTCGAATATTACGCCGATTTCGGCAAGATCGGCGACTTCAGCCCGCTTGCCGAGCAGCAGCACACATTGTTCGCGGTGACCGACTTCAAGGTGGGTGATTTCGATATCGACTTCGGCGTCGGCTACGGCCTGACGCGGGCATCCGACCGGCTTGTCGTCAAGACCATCATTGGATACGCGTTCCCGGTACCAGGGACCAAGCAGAGCAGCGAGCGCGCCAGCGCGAGCGGCGCCATCAATCCGATGGCGCATCTATCGGCGCGCAGCACGCCCTATTAAGCGCGGGTCAGATTCGTCGCGCCAGGCAGAGCCCGATGATCACGATCGCGTTATGCGATGCATGACGTCGCCCCTAGCGCGTCGGCGCAATTGCGATCAAGCCCGTCTTGCCCACCCGCTCCATTCTGCGCATGATCGCCGCCAAAATCAGGGAGCACGCCGTGGCCAAATCGCAATGGAGTTACAAGACTGCCGTCGAACTGTCGGAGGCGCTGCGCAGGAAGCAGGTCTCGGCGGTCGAGCTCGCGGAGGATGCGATCGGCCGCATCGAGCGCCATGACGGCAAGGTCAACGCGGTCTGCGTGCGCGACTTCGAGCGCGGTCTCACTGCTGCACGCGCCGCGGATGCCGCGATCGCGCGCGGCGAGCACAAGCCTCTGCTCGGCATTCCGATGACGGTGAAGGAATCCTTCAACGTCGCTGGATTGCCGACGACCTGGGGCTTCCTGCCGCAAAAGGACTTCGTCCCGGCTGAGGACGCGCTTTCGATCCAGCGGGTGAAGGACGCCGGCGGCGTGATCCTGGGCAAGACCAACGTGCCGGTCGGGCTCGCCGACTGGCAGAGCTACAACGAGATCTACGGCACCACCAACAATCCCTACGATCTCGGCCGCACGCCGGGCGGCTCCTCCGGCGGATCGTCGGCGGCGCTGGCCGCAGGCTACGGCGCGCTGTCGCTCGGCTCCGATATCGGCGGCTCGCTGCGGGTGCCGGGCTTCCATTGCGGCATCTATGCACACAAGCCGACCTTCGCGCTGCTGCCGTCGCGCGGCCACACCCCGCCGCCGCTGCCGCCACTGCCGTTCGACCGCGATCTTTCGGTGATCGGCCCGATGGCGCGCGGCGCGGCCGACCTCGCGCTAGTGCTCGACGTGATGGCCGGCCCCGATCCGCTCGAAGCGGGCAAGGCCTACCGGCTCGACCTGCCGGCGGCACGCCACACCGCCTTGAAGGACTGTCGCATCCTGGTGATCGACAGCGATCCGGTGCTGCCGACCGACAGAGTGATCCGCGGAAGCATCGACAAGCTCGCCAGCAATCTCGACAAGGCCGGCGCGAAAGTGTCGCGCGCAAGCCCGCTGCTGCCGGACTTCGCCGCCTCCTCGCGGCTCTATATGCGGATCCTGCTGTCGTTCCTTGCCGCGTCCTTCCCCCCGGAGGTCTATTCCGGCGCCTGCGCAGCGGCGGCCGCGCTGCCGGCCGGCGACACCAGCCTGCAGGCCGAACGGCTGCGCGGCATCGCACTCAGCCATCGCGACTGGGTGATCGCCGACGGCGGCCGCGCACGGCTGCGCGCGCAGTGGCGCGAGCTGTTCAAATCGTTCGACGCCGTGATCTGCCCGATCATGCCGACCGCAGCCTATCCGCATGATCATTCGCCCGACCAGGAGCAGCGACGGATCCTGATCGACGGTGTGCCGCACGTGTACACCGACCAACTCGCCTGGCCCGGCATCGCGACGCTGCCCGGCCTGCCCTCGACCGCGATCCCGACCGGCTTTGCCCCCGACGGACTGCCGATCGGCGTGCAGATCGTCGGCCCCTGGCTCGAGGACCGCACGCCGCTGAAGCTCGCCGAGTTGATCGAGCGCGAGTTCGGCGGTTTTGTGCCGCCGAAGATGTTTGATGATTGACGGCGTCTGATCGTCATTGCGAGCGGAGCGAAGCAATCCATATATCTGCATGCACGCAGGCATGGATTGCTTCGTCGCTCGCGCTCCTCGCAATGACAAGAGGAAATAGGGAGAACGCCAATGAGCACCGATCTCGATGAGCTCACAAAACTCAACAAGGACTACGTCGACTCGGTTCAGAACTGCGACGTCAAGCGCTTCGACGAAATCCTGGCGCAGGATTTCTACGCTACCAATCCGGACAAGAGCCTGGTCGACCGCGCCGCCTTCCTGAAGCAGACGGCGATCCCGGTGAAGATCAAGGGCCTGAAGGCCGAAGACGTCAAGATCCGCATCCTCGGCGATTTCGCCATCATCCACGCCCGCACCAGCTATCTCAACGCCGACGGCGAGCAGGCCTATGGCCGCTACACCGATTGCTGGGCGAGGCAGAACGGAAAATGGCTCGCGGTGTCCGCGCACGTTGCGCGGTGAAGGCGACGTTCGCAGCGTCACCCTCCGGTGTCATGCCCCGCTTCAAGCGGGGCATCCAGTACTCCGCGGCCACAGTTGACTCACACAACTTCCGCCACGGCGTACTGGCGCCCGGTCGAGCCGGGCGACGACAAGTGCGTCAGCTGTCGAACATGATCACGCTGCGCAGCGTCTTGCCGGCCTTCATGTTGGCAAAGCCCTCGTTGATCTCGCTGAGCTTCAGCTTGGCCGAGATCCAGTCCTCCAGATGCAGCTTGCCGCGCATGTAGAAGTCGACGAGGCGCGGCATGTCGACGCGGAAGTGGTTGGAGCCCATCGACGAGCCCTGGATGCGTCGCTCGCGCAGGAAGTCGAAGCCGTGCAGTTCGATCTTCTGGCCGAACGGGATCATGCCGACGATGGTCGCGGTGCCGCCCGCCGCCAGCATGGCGAAGGCCTGCTCGGCGGTCTCCTTGCGGCCGAGCACCTCGAAGGAATGATGCACGCCGCCGCCGGTGAGCTCGCGCACCTGCTGGACCACGTCACCACGAGCGGGATCGACGATGTCGGTGGCGCCGAGCTTGGTCGCAAGCTGCAGCTTCGCCGGATTGGTGTCGATGGCGATGATGCGGCCGGCGCCGGCGATCTGCGCGCCGTTGATCGCGGCCATGCCGACGCCGCCGCAGCCGATCACAGCCACGGTCTCGCCGGCGGTCACCTTCGCGGTGTTCACCACGGCGCCATAACCGGTGATGACGCCGCAACCGATCAGCGCAGCCAGATCGAGCGGCATCTCCTTCCTGATCTTCACGATCGCGTTCTCATGCACCAGCATCTGCTCGGCGAACGACGACAGGTTGAGGAACTGGTTCAGCTTCTCCTTCCTGCCCCACGACAGGCGGTTGGAGGCGCCGGGCAGCATCTTCACCGTGGTGTCGGTGCACAGCACGGTGCGGCCGGTGGTGCAGTTGTCGCAGGTGCCGCAGAACACCGACAGACACGTGACGACGTGATCGCCGGGCTTCACGTAATTGACGTCGGAGCCGACCTTCTCGACCACGCCGGCCGATTCATGGCCGAGCACAGCGGGCAGCGGATGCGGATAAAGGCCTTCCATGAAATGCAGGTCGGAATGGCAGAGGCCCGCGACCGCGGTGCGGATCAGGACCTCGCGCGGCCCCGGATTGGGCACGCTGACGTCTTCGATCACCAGCGGCTGATTGACTTCATGCAGGACGGCGGCCTTCATCGGGGTCTCCCTTGACGTTCTTGTTTGTTTGAAAAGTTCGCTCGCGCGCAGCCTACGCTGCGTCGAGCAATTCGCCAACCTCGGCCATGCCGACGGCGCTATCGCCGAGCAGGTGCTCGGTCATCCTGCGCTGAACGGTATTTTCCGCTAGCCGGAACGGATCGCCCGGCATCACGCGATGGTCGATCACCATCCGCGACAGCAACAGCCTCCGCGCGTCGCCGCGCATCTCGTGGATGCGACCGCCCTCCCACGCCAGCGCCACCGCGCTCGCGACATGATAGAGCAGGCTGGTCGCGCGCCGCGCATCGCCCTCATTGTCGATGCGGCCTGCGACCTCGCGGGCGAACACAATTGCGCGGTCGCTGAGCTCGCGCAGCCGGTTGCGCCAGGCTTGCGGCACATTCGGACTGTCATCGAGCCGCGCATGCAGATCGGCGGCGAGCGCATTGTCGGCGCCGTGGCGTCCGACCGCACGCTTCAGCGCATCGATCGCGACGATGTTGCCGGTGCCTTCCCAGATCGAGCCGAGATGCGCATCGCGCAGCAGCCGCGGCGTGACGAATTCCTCGATGTAACCGATGCCGCCACGCATCTCCATCGCGTCGCCGCACACCTTCCGGGCATCGCGGGTGGCGCGGAATTTCAAGGTCGGAGTCAGAATGCGGAGCAATGCGGCGGCGTCCTGGCTGCCGGCCTCGGCGCGGTCGAGCGCGTCAGCGGTCAGGAAGCTCATCGACAGCGCCTGCTCGGTCGGCAGCATGATCTTCATCAGCTGGCGCCGTGCCAGCGGCAGGTCGATGATGCGCTGGCCGAACACCACGCGCCCCCTCGCGACCGTGATCGCATCGTGCCAGGCGCGGCGCATCAGCGCGGTCGACTTCACGCCGTTGGACAGCCGCGACGAGTTCACCATCTCGGCCATCTGCACGAAGCCACGGTCGAGCTTGCCGACGGCGTAGGCGATCGCGCCATCGAACTTGATCTCGCCCGAGGCCATCGAGCGGGTGCCGAGCTTGTCCTTCAGCCGCACGATCCGGTAGTGGTTCTGCGAGCCGTCATCGAGGAAACGCGGCATCAGGAACAGGCCGACGCCGCGGGTGCCGGGCCCCGCGCCTTCGGGGCGCGCCAGCAGCATCACCACCTTGGCATCGGCGTTCGAACAGAACCACTTCTCGCCGTAGAGCCGCCAGTGGTCGCCCTCCTGCACCGCGCGCGTGGTCAGCGTGCCGACGTCGGAGCCGCCCTCCTTCTCGGTCATGAACTGGCCGCCTTGCGTCAGTCTGCTCATGTCGGTCTGGGTCAGGCCGTCGAGATACTTCGCCTTCAACGCCTCGCTGCCGAAATTTGCCAACAGCTTTGCGCAGCCGTCGGTGACGTTGATCGGGCAGCCCATGCCGAATTCGGTCTGGTTGAACAGGAAGGTGAAGGCGTGCTTCGCGACGACAGGATATTTGTCGGGCCAGCCCATGATGCCCTTGCGCAGCGAGAGCGCATGAATGCCGAACTCACCGAATGCCGCCTTCTCGATCTCGCGATAGGCCGGATGATATTCGATATTCTGCACGTCGCGACCGAACTTGTCGCGCTGGTGCAGCACCGGCGTATGGCGGTCGGCAAGTCGCGCGCATTCGTCGAGATAGCCGCCGGCCAATCCGCCGAGCCGGTCGAGATGCGGCTCGATGTGGCGGAACAACGCGTCAGACAAATGCAGTTTCAGAAGATCGGTCAGCGCCGGATCGGCCCGGTAGAAATTCATTCCCGTCGTGTCCGGCGCGAGCAGGCCCGGCTGGCTGGCGGACGGCGTTTTCAGATCCTGCTTGTGCGGCTGCATTGAATTCCCGGCTGCGGTGCTCATTTGTTTGAGCACGACTATCCTCCTCCGGCCGAGCAAAGGAAAGCCCAATGGATATTCCGAAATACAAGATCGCCCTGATCGTCGGCGCCGGCGAGGGCCTCAGCGCCTCGCTGACGCGGCTATTTTCGCGGGAGGGAATTCGCGTGGCACTGGGCGCCCGCAGCATCGAGAAGCTCGGCGCGCTCTGCACCGAAACCGGCGCGAGAGCCTATGCCTGCGACGCCACCAAGGCCGAGGATGTCGAACGCCTCTTTGGTCTGGTCGAGCGCGAGATCGGAACCCCTGATCTCGTGGTCTATAATGCCAGTGGCCGCAGCCGCGGGCCGTTCGTTGAACTCGTGCCCTCAGAGGTCGAGCAGGCGATCGCGGTCTCAGCGTTCGGCGGCTTCCTGGTGGCGCAGGAGGCGGCGAAGCGCATGCTGCCCAACAAGAAAGGTGCGATCCTGTTCACCGGCGCTTCCGCCAGCGTCAAGGGCTATGCGCAATCGGCACCGTTTGCGATGGGCAAGTTCGCCTTGCGCGGGCTGGCGCAGAGCATGGCGCGCGAATTGTCGCCGCAAGGCATCCATGTCGCGCATTTCGTGATCGACGGCGGTATCCGTAGCGCCGCCCGCACCGAGCCCGCCGACCGGCCGGATTCGATGCTCGATCCCGACGCGATTGCATTGAGCTACTGGAACGTGCTGCAGCAGCCTCGCAGCGCCTGGACCTGGGAGCTGGAATTGCGGCCCTGGGTTGAGAAGTTTTGAGATGACGGAGATCATGCAAGCGGCGTAGGCTGGCCGTCAGCCGCCGCCACATTCGTCATTGCGAGCGGAGCGAAGCAATCCATGTCGCTGCAAGCTGAAGTATGGATTGCTTCGTCGCTTCGCTCCTCGCAATGACGGTCAGGACTTGGCCCCCGGAGGAAACATGTCGAACGAAATCAAGATCGAAACCGGCACCGACGAACTGCTCTGCGTGATCCGCGACCGCGTCGCCGTCATCACGCTGAACCGCCCGGATGCCCGCAACTCGCTGTCGGATACACTGACGCCGGCGCTGCGCACGATGATCCGAACCTGCGGCGAGAACCCCGAGGTCGGCGTGCTGCTCGTCACCGGCGCTGGCAAGGCGTTCTGCGCCGGCGGCAACGTCAAGGGCATGGGCGCAAATCGCGATCCGAAGAAGCTCGAAATGTCCTATGAGGACAAGGTGGCGGATCTGCAGGAGCGCCAGCGCCTGCTCACCGGTGCGCTCGCCTCGGTGCGCAAGCCGACCATTGCAGCACTTCCCGGCCCCGCGGTCGGCGCCGGCCTTGCGATCGCAATGGCCTGCGACATCCGGATCGCCGCGCAATCCGCCTTCATCTCGACCGGCTATCTGCGCGTGGCGCTGAGCGGCGACTATGGCATGGCCTGGTTGCTGACGCGCCTGGTCGGCACCTCGCGCGCCCGCGAGCTGATGTTCACCTCCGAGAAGGTCGGCGCCGCCAGGTGCGAGCAGATCGGCCTCGTCAACCGCGTGGTGCCCGACGAGACGCTGCACGACGAAGCGTTCGCGCTGGCGAAATCGATCGCAGAAGGCCCGACGCTGGCGCTGCGCTACATGAAAGACAATCTCGACGAGGCGCTGCAATTCGACTTCGCCACCGCGCGCGACCACGAGGCCGAGCGGCTGATCCGCCTCACCACGACGGCGGATCACAAGGAGGCCGTGCAGGCCTTCATCGAGAAGCGCAAGCCGGTGTTTCGGGGGAATTGAGCGCGTAGCGCCCTTGAAGTCACCTCTCCCCTTGTGGGAGAGGTCGGATTGCATCGGAAGATGCAATCCGGGTGAGGGGTTCAGGTCCCTCCGTGAGGGCGAGCCTGCCGAGAGACCGCACCCCTCACCCGCACCGCATTCCGCTGCGCTGCATGCGTTGCGGCCTCTCCCACAGGGGGAGAGGCGTAGCCCGGATGGAGCGCAGCGAGATCCGGGATCAGTCGCACCGCGGGCGCAGTTTCCCCGGATTGCGCTGCGCTTCATCCGGGCTACGGATGCGCTGCACGCGCAAAATCAACAAACGCCCGCAGCGCGGCAGGCAATTGACGGCGGCTCGGGTAGTACAGGAAGAAGCCGGGGTAGGCCGGGCACCAGTCGGCCAGCACGCGCACCAGTTTCCGTTTCGCGATCAGCGCCTCGACCTGCGCTTCGAACACGTAAGCAAGCCCTGCCCCGTCAATTGCCGCATCGACCATCAGGTCCTGATCGTTCAGCGTCAGCGGACCCGCGACGTCGATGTCGATCTCGATGCCGCCGCGCTCGAACTCCCAGCGATAGATGGTTCCGGAGGTGAAGCGATAGCGGATACAGGGCAGGCCCTTCAGATCATGCGGTGTCACCGGCGGTTTATGCGTCTTGAAATAGGCCGGCGAGCCGACCACGGCGAAGCGGTGCCGCGGACCGATCGGCACCGCGATCATGTCGGCGGCAATCGTCTCGACGAAACGCACGCCGGCATCGAAGCCCGCGGCGACCATGTCGATCAATACGTCGTTGATCATGATCTCGACGCTGACATCGGGAAACGCCTTCAGGAAACGCGTGACGATCGGCAGCAGCACCAGCTGCGCCGACTGGCGCGCTGCGGTGAAGCGCAGCGTACCCACCGGGCGCCCGCGAAAATTGTTGAGGTCCTCCAGCGCATCGTCGATGTCGCGAAACGCCGGGCTGATCCGCGCGAACAAAAGTTCGCCGGCCTCGGTCAGCGCCACGCTGCGGGTGGTGCGGTTGACGAGGCGCAGATCGAGCCGCTCCTCGGTGACCGTGGTCGAGCCCGGCTTCTTCCGCACCGACTTCCTCGACGATGCGTCGCTGTCGCGCACCGCGCATCAGATCGAAGATTATCATGCGAGCGTCGGCAAGACCCGCGCAGCTGCGGCCGACTTCAACCACGGCCAACGCGGCGACCCGCGCAAGCTCGCCGGCGCGATGCTTCAGCTCGTCAACGCGGAGAACCCGCCGCTGCGGCTGCCGCTCGGTAGCGACACGGTGGAGCGGATCGAGACCAAGAACGCGTTCGTCGCGAAGGAACTCGCGGAATGGCGGACGGTCGCGACGTCGACGGATTTTACGAAGTGATCGCGACGCCTGCTCCCCCTCACCTCTCCCCTTGTGGGAGAGGTCGGAATTCAAGCGCTAGCTTGAATTCCGGGTGAGGGGTCCAGGTCCATCCGTGAGAGCGAGTCTGCCGAGGGGCTGGGTGAGGGGTCCAGGTCCATCCGTGAGAGCGAGTCTGCCGAGGGGCTGCTCCCCGCACCGCATCGCGCTGCGCTCCTTGCGTTGCGGCCTCTCCCACAAGGGGAGAGGCGGCACCGAGCGAGCGGCGAGAGCTGCACCAAAAAAAGAAAAGAGCCCGGTTCTGGAGGGGCCAGAACCGGGCCTAGTCAGTCAAACCGCAAGCGAGGACATCGTGGCCAAGCGGGAAGTGGCGGCAAGCCGCCAGCTGGCACAGGGAATGTCTTGCGGTTCGACGTGGATCTCCTTGGCAAAGCGCACCAGCTTCCAATCGCCGGGGCTTGCAGTGAAAGCGTAATCAGACTTGCGGGCGAGGCCGATCATAGTTGCGTTGGAACGCAACGTGTCGCCAAAGATGCGCTCGGCTCCGAAGGACGCCGCGCGGCATTCGAGATTCTTCAACAACGCCTTGCCAATGCCGTGGCCCTGCCACCGGTCATCGATCGACAGGCCGAACTCGACGCTCGACGTATCGGCATGGAAAGCGTAGCGGGCTTCGCCAACGATGGTCTCAAAACCATCGACCACCATCGTCGCGACCACCGTGAACCGGTCTGCCTCGCCGACGTGGACAAAACGCTCGAGCTCCGTCTTCGGCAGCTCGCTCAGTGCGCCCAGGAAGCGGTTGTAGCGGGACGCCGCGGAGAGCGAGCGGATGTAGCTCTGCAGCTCTTCGCGGTCGCGCGGCTCGACGAAGCGCACCTTGATCTCGCTGCCGTTCCTGGCGCGCAGCACATCAGAGTATTGCTTGAGATCGTCGAGATGCAGCGCAGTCATGACACGCTCCTCGGGGTGAAGGTACTGGCCGGCGCCCCTCGATCGAGGCGGCGCCGGCGAAGGCGGCCCATCAGGCCCGCCAGAACGGCTTCTCGGTCTCGAAAACGATGTCGCTGCGGGACATGCCGATGTCGTGCAGGTCGCGCTCGGTCCACTGCGACAGCTCACGGCGGCGCTCATAGCGCTCCCACCAGACATGCAGGGTTTCGCCGACCTGGTTCAAAAGGCCCGGCGTATGATGATTTGTCATCGATTCATGGGTGAAAATGGACATTTACGGCTCCTATCGGTAACCTGTTGAGCGGAATATCGGGGTTATTGAGCCTGTTCACAAACGACACTTTGTACCGTTTCGCATGAATTAACGTCATGCATCTGGAGGCACTTTAGGGATGACCAGCCGCCTGCCTTCATTGAACGGCCTCAGGGCGTTCGAGGCCGCCGCGCGGCACATGAGCTTCACGCTGGCGGCGTCCGAACTGAACGTGACGCAGACCGCGATCAGCCATCAGATCCGGCGGCTGGAGGAAGAACTCGGCGTGCGGCTGTTCATCCGCCAGAACCGCTCGCTGAGCCTGACGCCGGAGGCCGCCGAATACCTTCCCGGCGTCCGCGCCGCTTTCAACGACCTCAGGCTCGCGACCGATCGCCTGCTGCGCCGGGACGACGATCACGTGCTGACCGTCTCGACGCTGGCATCGCTCGCCGCCAAATGGCTGCTGCCGCGGCTGTCGGCATTCCAGGAGGCACATTCCGGTATCGACGTCCGCATCACCACCTCGACCAGCCTGGTCGACTTCCACCGCGACAAGGTCGATGCGGCGATCCGCTATGGCCGCGGCCAATGGGCGGGCCTGCGCGCGGACTGGCTGATGGCGGATGAACTGTTTCCGGTGTGCAGCCCGTCGCTGCTGCAAGGAACCAAGCCGCTGAAATGCCCCGAAGACCTCAGGGATCACGTGCTGCTGCACACCAGCAACGCCAACAGTGACGACTGGCGGCTGTGGCTGACCGCAGCGGGCCTTGCGACCGACATTTCCAAGCAGCCCGGCGTGACTTTCGATCTGCTGTTCGTGACGATCCAGGCCGCGATCGACGGCATCGGTATCGCGATGGGCCGCACCTCCTATGTGCAGGACGACGTCGCCAAGGGCCGCCTCGTGGTTCCCTTCAAGATCGCGCTGCCCGCCGACGCGGGCTTCTATCTGGTCTCGCCGCAGGGGCGCGCCGATTCACCGAAGCTCTCTGCATTCCGGTCCTGGCTTGGCGCCGCGGCGCATACGACGTCGTGATTGTGTTCTGACGCATTTTTCTTCACGCGAACCGGAAACCACTTCGCTCGAAATGCTCCGGAGATCTCCGCTTACGGCTTTTTTCCAATAGCGGCGGCGCGATTTCGGGTTGGTCGCGCCGGACTGGCGTGCCAAATTGCCGCATACGGCAGTTAACTGCCTTGGCCGGCGACACAATTTGCGCCGGCCGTTTTGCCACGGGGAGGAAAGGGCGTTATGTCGCAGTCGAGTCCATCGCAAGCACCGCAAATCAAATCGCGTCTCGGCGCCATCCTGCGCGCGACCAGCGGCAATTTCCTCGAGCAGTTCGACTTCTTCCTGTTCGGCTTCTATGCGCAGGACATCGCAAAGGCGTTCTTTCCCGCCCAGAACGAGACCGCGGCCCTTCTCAACGCCTATGGCGTGTTCTGGCTCGGCGCGCTGATGCGCCCGGTTGGCGCGGTCGTGCTCGGCTCCTACATCGATCGCATCGGCCGGCGGCAAGGCCTGATCGTGACACTCGCGCTGATGGCGCTCGGCACCGTCGTGATCGCATTCTGCCCGGGCTATGCCGCGATCGGCATCGCCGCGCCGATCATTGTGCTGATCGGCCGCCTGATCCAGGGCTTTTCGGCCGGCGTCGAACTGGGCGGCGTCTCCGTCTATCTCTCCGAGATCGCGACGCCCGGCAACCGGGGTTTCTACACCTCGTTCCAATCGTCCAGCCAGCAGGTCGCGATCTTCGTTGCCGCGATCATCGGATATGTTCTGCGCGAGGTCATGCCCGGCGACACCTTCCTGGATGCGATCGGCGGCGTCGCCAAGTGGCGCATCCCGTTCTTTGTCGGCTGCCTCATCATTCCCGTCATCTTCATGCTGCGGCGTTCGCTCGAGGAAACGCCGGCCTTCCTCGCCATGAAGAAGCATCCGACGCCAAGTGAAGTGTTCGCATCGGCGATCGAGAACTGGCGCATCGTCATCCTGGGCATGATGATCGCGATCCTGACCACCACGACGTTCTATTTCATCACCGTGTATGCGCCGGGCTTCGGCAAGGAGCTGCACCTTTCGGCGTCGGGCACGTTGCTGGTGACCCTGCTCGTTGCGGTGACGAACTTCATCTGGAATCCGGTCGGCGGCGCGGTGTCGGACCGGATCGGCCGCAAGCCGGTGCTGCTGACAATCGCGGGCCTGTCGTTCGTGACCGCCTACCCGGCGCTGTCGTGGCTCGCGCATGAGCCCACGCTCGGCAAGCTGCTGGCGGTGCAGATGATGTTCTCGTTCTACTTCGGCGTCTACAGCGGCACGATGCTGGGATGCCTGGTCGAGATCGTGCCGGCGCATGTCCGCACCACCTGCTTCTCGATCGCGTTCGCATTGGCGGCGGGCATCTTCGGCACATCCACCCCATTCGTCGCAACCAAGCTGATCGCCATGACCGGCCAGGACAAGGCCTCGCCGGCCTACTGGCTGATGTTCGGCGCCGCGCTCGGCATCATCGCCGCGCTGATCGTCTATCGCGGCGGCCAGACCATCGAGCAGCGCAAGACGGTTGCTGCCTGATCGGCATATGCATTCGGGGCAGGCTCTTAATATTTGAGCATGATCTTTCGGAAAACCGCTACACACTTTTCCGGATCATGCCTATTCGCCTGCCCTGTTGCTTTCCATGCCAACAACGATAACAAGAGCGCATGGTTGATCTGACGCGCAGGTTCGACGTGCTGGTGATCGGCGGCGGCAACGCCGCCCTCTGCGCCGCGATCAGCGCACGGCGCGCCGGCGCCTCCGTGCTGGTGCTGGAAGGCGCCCCGAAATTCTACCGCGGCGGCAACACCCGCCACACCCGCAACATGCGCTGCGCCCATGACGCGGCGACCGAGATCCTCACCGGGCCCTACACCGAGGAGGAGTTCTGGAAGGATTTGCTGCTGGTGACCGGCGGCCAGACCGACGAGGAACTGGCCCACTTCATGATCCACGAGTCCAAGGACATATTGAACTGGATCGTCGAACAGGGCGTGCGCTGGCAGCCTTCGCTCGGCGGTACGCTGAGCCTCGGCCGCACCAACTCGTTCTTCCTCGGCGGCGGCCGCGCGATGCTCAACGCGCTCTATCACACCGCCGAGGAGCTCGGCGTCGACATCCTCTACGATGCCGAGGTGATCGATCTCGTGATCGAGCACGGCATGTTCCTCTCGGCACAGCTGAAGCAGCCGGTCGGCGGCAGGACCGAGGTGCGTGCCTCGACGCTGGTTGCAGCGGCCGGCGGCTTCGAGGCCAACATCGAATGGCTGAAGCAATATTGGGGCGAGGCTGCCGACAATTTCCTGATCCGCGGCACGCCGTATAATCGCGGCGCCATCCTGAAGATGCTGCTGGCGAAGGGCGTGCAGGAGATCGGCGATCCCACGCAATGCCATGCGGTGGCGATCGACGCCCGCGCGCCGAAATTCGACGGCGGCATCATCACCCGCCACGACTCGGTGGTGTTCGGCATCGTCGTCAACAAGCACGCCGAGCGCTTCTACGACGAGGGCGAGGACATCTGGCCGAAGCGCTATGCGATCTGGGGCCGCCTGGTCGCAGCCCAACCGGACCAGATCGCCTACATCATCTTCGATTCCACCGTCGTGACCAGCTTCATGCCGACGCTATTTCCGCCGATCGCCGGCGCGACGATCGCCGAACTCGCCGGCAAGCTGGAGCTCGACGCCGCCGCGCTGGAAAAGACCATCACCGATTTCAACGCCGCGGTGCAGCCCGGTACCTTCGACCACACCATCCTCGACGACTGCCGTACCGAAGGCATCACGCCGGCGAAGACGCATTGGGCGCGCAGGATCGAGACGCCGCCCTATCTCGCCTATCCGGTGCGGCCCGGCATCACCTTCACCTATCTCGGCACCCGCGTGAACAAGCAGTCGCGGATGCTGATGAAGGACGGCAAGCCATCCGCCAACATGTTCGCGGCCGGCGAGATCATGGCCGGCAACGTGCTCGGCAAGGGCTATGCCGCCGGCATCGGCATGACCATCGGCAGCGTGTTCGGCCGCGTCGCCGGGCGGGAAGCGGCGAAGAATGCGCGGAACTAAGCTTCCGCGCGATCGAGGAGGAGCGATGTCACGCCTTGCGACGTTCGCCGCAGCCGCCGCGCTGATGGCGTCAGCCACGAGCAACGCCGCCGAGCCGATCGCGCTGCGCGACATGGGCTCGTTCCACGTCGGCGGCCGCCTCGTCGAGATATCAGGCAAGCCGGTCAAGGACGTCACCTTCACGCCCGGTGGCGTACCGGCGAAGGTCGACCCGAACGGCACCTACCAGGTCGAGCAGATGTACGTGCAGTACTTCCTGCCGCAAAACGAGAAGGGCGCCTATCCTCTGCTGCTGTGGCATGGCGGCGGCCTGACCGGCGTCACCTATGAGACGACGCCCGACGGCCGCGAGGGCTGGCTGAACTATTTCCTGCGCAAGGGCTGGAGCGTCTACAATTCGGACGCGGTCGAGCGCGGCCGTGCCGGCTGGGCGCAATACCCCGACATCTTCAAGGGCGAGCCGGTGTTTCTCACCACATCGAATCCGTTCCAACGGTTTCGCATCGGCGACGGTCCCGACTCCTACGATCCCGATCCGGCCAAGCGCAAGCTGATGCCCGGCAGCCAGTTCCCGAACGAAGGCTACGAGAACTTCGTCAAGCAGAACGTCCCGCGCTGGACCACCACCGATGACGCGACGATCGCGGCCTACATCGCCGAAATCGATCGTGTCGGCCCCTGCATCATCCTGTTCCACAGCCAGGCCGGTACGTTCGGCTTCAAGGTCGCGCAGGCCCGACCCGACAAGGTCAAGGCACTGATCGCGATCGAGCCGGCCGGCGTCGGCGATCCCGCCAAGATCGACGCGTTGAAGAACATCCCGACACTGATGGTCTATGGCGATTACATCGAGCGCGATTCGCGCTGGCCGAAGATTCGCGCCACCGGCGGTGCCTTCGCCGACGCCATCCGCGCCGCGGGCGGCAGCGTCGACGTGGTCGATCTGCCCAAGGCCGGCATCAAGGGCAATTCGCACATGATGATGATGGACAAGAACAATGCCGAGGTCGCCGGCCTGATCCAGACATGGCTGGAAGGCAAGGGACTGACGAAGAAGTAACGTAGCGTTTTCAAGCGAAGTGGGAACCGGTTCGCGTTAAGAAAACGCGTCAAAATAAAGAGCACCAGAGAGCCATGCACGGGACGAGGATCTTGCAGGAAGCCGACCGTCTGATGACGGTGTGCAATTCCTGCCGCTATTGCGAGGGCCTGTGCGCGGTGTTTCCCGCGATGGAGATGCGCCGCGCCTTCTCCGACGGCGACCTCAACTATCTCGCCAATCTCTGCCATTCCTGCGGCGCCTGCTACACCGACTGCCAGTTCTCGCCGCCGCACGAGTTCAACGTCAACGTCCCGAAGACGCTTGCGATCGCGCGCGCCGAGTCCTACGCCGCTTATGCTTGGCCGCGCGCCTTTTCCGGCGCATTCGCGCGCAACGGCCTCGTCATCAGCCTGATCGCGGCGCTCAGCGTCGCCGCCTTCATCTTCGGCTTTGCCGCGATCAACGATCCCGGCGTGCTCACCGGCATCCATACCGGCCCCGGTGCGTTCTACAGATTGATGCCGCACAACGCGATGGCGCTGCTGTTCGGCGCCGCCGTGCTCTACGCCATCGTCGCGCTCGCAATGGGCGTGCGCGCCTTTTGGCGCGACATCGGCGAGCCCGTCGGCATGAAAACCGACGCGAGATCGCTGTTGCAGGCGGTCCGCGACGCCGGCGAGCTGCGTTATCTCGACGGCGGCGGTGTCGGCTGCTTCAACGAGGACGATCACCCGACTGACCGCCGCAAGCTGTATCACCACTTCACGTTCTACGGCTTCGCGCTGTGCTTTGCCGCGACCTGCGTCGGCACGCTCTATCACTATCTGCTGGCGCGCGAGGCGCCCTATGCGTGGTGGGATTTGCCGGTCGTGCTCGGCACACTCGGCGGCATCGGCCTCGTGGTCGGTCCGATCGGGCTCTTGTCGGAGAAATGGAAGCGCGACCGCGTGCTGGTCGACGAGCAGGCCAAGGGCATGGACACCGCATTCATCCTGATGCTGTTCCTGACCAGCATCACCGGCCTCGCCCTCTTGCTATGGCGCGAGAGCGCCGCGATGGGCCCGCTGCTGGCGCTGCATCTCGGCGTGGTGTTCGCGCTGTTCATCACCATGCCCTACGGAAAATTCGTGCACGGCATCTACCGCTTCGTCGCGCTGGTGCGCTATGCGCGGGAACGGCAGATGATGGCGGAGTAGGCTCCAACCGCCGTCATTCCGGGGCGCGCGCAGCGCGAACCCGGAATCCATCGAGCCCAAGAACAAGTGGCGAAATGGATTCCGGGCTCGCCGCTGCGCGGCGCTCCGGAATGACGAGTGATCAGAGATCCACCACCACGTAGTCGCTTTCCACCGCGACCTTGATGGTCTCGGCCACATATGGCCCCTTCACCACATTGGTGCCCGGCTCGACGCTGACCGGATAGGCACGCACCCGGAAGCGGCGTGGGTCGCAATAGGACTGACCGGTGCGGATATCGAACTCCCAGCCGTGCCAGGGACAGCGCAGGATCTCTCCGAGCTTGGTGTACTCGATCGCGCCGGGGTCCGACGACGACGCGAGCCCGATCAGCGGCCCTTCGCACAGCGCCGCGCCCTGATGCGGACAGCGGTTCAACAGGCCGAAGAACTCGCCCTTGACGTTGAAGACCGCGATCGGCCGTCCGTCGATCTCGAGGAATTTTCGCGACCCCGGCGGCAACTCGTCCACCGGGGCGATCACATGACGCGCCATTAGCTGTTCTCACGCATGATCTCCGCGCAAACGCGTTCCGCGTTTGTCGCGAGGAAAAACCGGTTCCCGCTTTTTCGGATCATGCGATACCGTAAAGCTGCTTCGCATTGTCGAGATAGAACGCCTGGCGGTTGGCGTCGCTGACGCCGGCCGGCAGCACGCGCGACGGCTCGTCAAAATCCCAATGCGGATAATCGGTCGCGAACAGCAGTCTGTCCCAGCCGATCCATTCGATGGTCTGGAACAGATGGTCGCGGCTCTCCGGATCTTCCATCGGCTGCGTCGTCCACCAGATGTGATCGCGGATATATTCCGACGGCTTGCGCTTCAGATGCGGCACTTCGGCGTGCAGCCGCGAAAACACCTTGTCGAGCCGCCAGGCCAGCGACGGCGCCCAGCCGAAGCCGGCCTCGACCATCACCATCTTCAGTTTGGGGAAACGTTCGAATACGCCCTCGAGCACGAGGCTCGCCAGCGCGGTCTGCTGGCACTGCGAATGCCCGACCATTTCCTCGATGTAATAGCTCGGCCAGCCCGACGCGGTGATCGGGTTGCCGCCGAAGCCGAAGGCGTGCACGCCGATCGGAAGACCGGCTTCCTGCGCCGCCTCATAGATCGGCCAGTAGCGGCGCTGGCCGAGCGGCTCGACGTTGCGGCTCAGCAGCAGCACCTGGACGAAATTCGTGTCACCCGCGCGCTTGCGGATTTCCGCGGCAGCGGCCACGCCGTCCTCATTGGGGACCACGACCGAGCCCTTCAGTCGCGTATCCTTGCTGGTCCATTTCTCGATCTGCCAGTCGTTGATCGCCGAGCAGATCGCGCCGGCGAGATCCTGGTTGCGCAGACCCTGCCCGGTGTTGAGCGGGTTGAGCACCCCGAGCGCGACGTTGTTGGGATCGAGATGCTGCTTCTGCATGAACGACAACGACGAGCCCTGCTGCCCGCCTTCCGGCGGATAGGCGTCGCGGCGCGACGCGTTGGGCTGCGCCTTCGGATAGGGCGGGCCTTCCATCATGCCCTGATAGGCATGGACGCCGAAGGTCTCGAGATGCGCGTGCCAGCGCTTGGCCAGATAAGGGTACAGTTCGTCCTTGGTCGCGCGCGCCGGATGGATGTCGCAATCGGCGATCGCGGTCTTGATGCCGGCCGAGGCGCCCGCCTCGGGACGTTCACGAATCTGAATGTTCATGGCGTCGTCTCCTTCATCTTCAACCGGCCGTAGGTCGCCTGCGGATTGTCGATCATGATCTTGCGGACCAGGTCCTGCGACAACCCCTTTGGCAGCACATCATCGCCATCGAACTGCCAATGCGGATAGTCGGTCGAGAATAGGATCAATTCGTCCGACTGCATATGGTCGAACAGCCGGTTCAGCGTGTCCCCTTCCGGCGGGGCGTCGACCGGCTGCAGCGAGAAACGGATGTTGCTCCGCACAATCTCCAGCGGCGCGCGGTCGACCCACGGCGTCTCCATGCGCACGCCGCGCCAGAACTTGTGCAGCCGCCACAGGAACGGCGGCAACCAGGTGAAGCCGGACTCCAGCATCACCATTTTTAAGGCCGGATGACGCGCGAACACGCCCTCGACGATCAGGCTGGTGAGCTGGGTCTGGAACGCCTGCGCCTGCGCGATATAGTCCTCGATGTGATAGGAGCCCCAGCCGACCGAGGTCGGCGGGTTGTGATAGGCGCTGCCGGCATGGATGCCGATCGGCAGGCCGAGCCGTTCGGCCGCGGCGTAGATCGGCCAGTAGTGGCGCTTGCCGAGCGGCATGTCGCCCATCACGAGCATCAGCACCTGCACGAAGCGCTTGTCCTGCGCGCAGCGCTCGATCTCGGCGACCGCCTTCTCGATGCTCTGCACCGGAATCACGATCGAGCCGCGCAGGCGATCGTCCTTGTCGAGCCATTCCTTGACCAGCCAGTCGTTCAACGCGCGGCAGAAGGCATCGGCCATGTCTTCGGAAAACACCATCTGCACGCCGTAGAGCGGATTGCAGATGCCATAGGCGGAGCCGAACTTGTCGAGCGCCTGGCGCTGCATGTCCGCAAGGCTCGAGCCCGGCTTGCCTTGCGCGGGGCGCCAATCCGGCCGCGACGAGATCGGCGAATTGGTCGGATAGGATTGCGAGATCAGATCCATCATGCCGCGCGTCGTCACCTGGTCGCGCCAGTAGTCGTTCATGTACGGCAGCAGACTGGTGAGGTGAGGCACGGCGGGATGCAGATCGCAATCCACGCCGCCCGCGATCGGCGACGTCATGGTGTTTCCTCCGCGCACGCTCTCACGACAACTGGTGAGGCGCGGCTTGGTTGTTGTCCGATATTCAAGCAGGCCGGGCCGCGGTGTGCAACTCTGCAGGGACCGATGTGGCGTGCTAGGAAGGCAGAACGCCCCACAGGATTTTCATAGCCAACAACGAGAAAGACCGCCGATGAACGCACTCACATCCATCGCCGAACAGGTCGCCGCAAGACTGATCGCGAACAAGCAGACGATCGCGGTCGCGGAATCCTCCACCGGCGGATTGATCTCGGCATCGCTGCTGGCCGTGCCCGGCGCATCGGCCTATTTCCTCGGCGGCGGCGTGATCTACACCCGCGACGCACGGCGTGCGCTGATGGACATTTCCGACGACGCCATGCGCGGCCTCCGTTCGTCGTCGGAACCCTACGCACAGCTGCTGGCGCGCCAGATCCGCGAGCGCCTCGCGACCGACTGGGGATTGTCGGAGACCGGCGCCGCCGGCCCGACCGGCAATCGCTACGGCGATGCCGCCGGTCATAGCTGCATGGCGGTTGCAGGCCCCAAGCAGCAGGTGATCACCCTGGAAACTGCGAGCAGCGACCGCGCCGCGAACATGCAGGCGTTCGCGAAAGCGGCGCTGGAGCTGTTGTTGAAGAATTTGTCGCCGTAATTTTCTGCTGTCGTCCCGGGCAAGCGAAGCGCGACCCGGGACCTATAACCACAGCTGTCAGCGCTGGAGAACGCTGGGGCCACAGCGGTGTGCCACAATGACCTGCGGTGGTT
>NZ_JACMYO010000120.1 GCF_020889685.1 Bradyrhizobium oropedii | reverse complement strand
GGGCGTCACCTTCACGCATGGCGTGCCGACCATTTTGCAGATGCTGCTCAACGCCGCCGCCGCGGCCAAGGTCGATCTCAAGGGTCTCAAGATGGTGATCGGCGGCTCTGCGTTGCCGAAGGCGCTGGCCAAGCAGGCGATGGAGGCCGGCATCGATATCTTCGCGGGCTACGGCATGTCGGAGACCGGCCCGCTTGCCGCGGTCTCCCATGTCCAATCCAGGGATCTCAGCGGCGATCTGGAAGGCGAGGTCGAATTCCGCACCCGCGCCGGCATGGCCGGCCCGCTGGTCGACCTGCGCATCGTCGACCCCGACATGAAGGACGTCCCGCATGACGGCAAGTCGGCCGGAGAGATCGTGCTGCGGGCGCCGTGGCTGACTCAGGGCTACTTCAACAATCCCGAAGGCTCGGAGCAGCTCTGGGAGGGCGGCTATCTGCACACCAGCGATATCGCCGTGGTCACCCCGGGCGGCTATGTCCAGATCACCGACCGGATCAAGGATGTGATCAAGACCGGCGGCGAATGGGTATCCTCGCTGCAGATCGAGGATCTGATCTCGCAATGCGCCGGCGTCGCCGAGGCCGCGGTGATCGGCGTCAAGGACGAGAAATGGGGCGAGCGGCCGCTGGCGCTCGTGGTCAAGAAGCCGTCTGGTGCCGATGGCCTCAGCGATGATGCCATCAAGGACCACCTCAAGGCGTTCGCCGACAAAGGCGTCATCTCGAAATACGGAATACCCGGCAAGATCCTGTTCATCGACAGCATTCCCAAGACCAGCGTCGGCAAGATCAACAAGAAGGAGCTGCGCGAGCTGTACGGCGACATGTGACGGTGCGGGCACGCCTGAGAAAAGATCGAGGAGGACAACGAGATGAGCAACCTCACAATGGCCGGGCTGGGTGAACATGTTGGAAAGGAGCTCGGACTTTCCGATTGGGTCACCATCGATCAGCAGCGCATCGACAATTTTGCGTCCTGCACCGGCGATCGCCAATGGATTCATGTCGACGTCGAACGGGCGAAACGGGAGAGCCCGTTCCGCGGTCCGATCGCGCATGGATACCTGACGCTGGCGATGGTGGCGCCGCTGGCGATGCAGGTCGGGATCATTCCGCGCGATGCCGCCGCGGGGCTGAACTACGGGGTCGACAAGGTGCGCTTCCTGGCGCCGGTGCCATCAGGCGCGAAGGTGAGGCTGCGTGTCGTGCTGTCCGGCATCGAGCCGAGGGACGGCGGCCAGGTGATCATGAAAACCCTGAACACGCTCGAGGTCGAAGGATCGGAGAAGCCCGCCTTGATCGCCGAAACACTGGCGGTTCTGATTCCGGCAGCGGGAGCAAAGCAATGAGCACGGAAAATCGCAGCCCGGACTCGCCGGCCTCCGACATGTCCGAGGCCGCGTCGCGGACCACACTGGCGCTCAATCCACTGGTCGGCATTCAGGGCCAGGATCTGGTCGAGAGCGCCGGCATCCTGTTCAAGGCGGTCATGAACGAACCGAAGGTAGCGACCGAACAATGGCTGTCCTTTGTCGGCGAGCTCGGCTCGATCGTCGCCGGCAAGTCCGAGCGCGCCCCCAAGTCGGGAGACAGACGGTTTGCGGACCAGACCTGGAAGGAGAGCTCGCTGCATAGCAGCCTGCTCAAGACCTATCTGGCGTGGGGCGAAGCGGTCAACGGCCTGGTCGACAAGACCAGCCTCAGCGACATCGACAAGCAGCGCGCGCATCTGATCACTGACATCCTGATCGACGCGGTCGCGCCGACCAACACGATGCTCACCAATCCGGCAGCAGTCCGCAAGTTCATCGACACCGGCGGGCAGAGCCTGTGGAGCGGCCTGAAGAACTATATCGGCGATCTGACGCAGAATCGCGGCATGCCGTCGATGGTGGACACGAGCGCCTTCAAGGTCGGCGAGAACCTCGCGACCACGCCGGGCGCGGTGATCTTTCGCAACGAGCTGCTCGAGCTGATCCAGTACACGCCGACGACACCGACGGTCAGGAAGCGACCGCTCGTGATCACGCCGCCGCAGATCAACAAGTACTACGCGCTCGATCTTTCGCCGGACAAGAGCATGGTCCGCTTCCTGCTTGAGTCCGGCATCCAGACCTTTGCGGTGAGCTGGCGCAACCCGACGGCGGCGCATCGCGACTGGGGGCTCGACACCTATGTCGCGGCGCTGGACGAGGCGGTCGATGCGGCGCGCGAGATTTCCGGCAGCGAGGACATCTCGATGATGGGATCCTGCTCCGGCGGCATCACCTCGACGGCCTATTTCGCGACGCTCGGCAGCGCCGCCGAGAAGAAGATCAAGAATCTGGTGCTGGCGGTCTGCCTGCTCGATCCCAACTCGGCCGAGGAGAGCACGTTCGGCTGCCTGATGACGCCGGAGACCATGCGCGCGGCGAAGGCGTCGTCGCAACTGCGCGGCATCGTCGACGGCCATGATCTGGCGCGGATGTTCGCCTGGATGCGGCCCAACGACCTGATCTGGAACTACTGGGTCAACAACTATCTGCTCGGCAACCAGCCGCCCGCGTTCGACATCCTGTACTGGAACGCCGACACGACGCGGCTGCCGGCGGCGCTGCACGGCGACTATCTCGACCTCTATTTCAGTAACCCGTTCGTCAACGCAGGCAAGCTGACGCTCAACGACAAGACCATCGACATGAGCAAGGTGAAGGCCGACAGCTACGTCGTCGCCGGGGTGACCGATCACATCACGCCGTGGAAGGGCGTCTACAAGACGGCGCAGATCATGGGCGAGGGCACCACCTTCGTGCTGTCGAACAGCGGGCATTTGCAGAGCCTGCTCAATCCACCGAGCAATCCGAAGGCATCGTTCATGATCGGGCCGATCTCCAATGACAAGCCCGATGCGTTCATGGCCTCTGCCGAGAAGCGCAAGGGCAGCTGGTGGCTCGACTGGCGCGACTGGCTGCAGCCGCGCTCGGACGACGAGATCAGCGCGCCGAGCTCTCTCGGCAGCGCGCGCTATCCGACGCTGGGTGCGGCTCCGGGGACCTATGTCTTTGACTGAGGATGTCACCAGCGCCGACAAGGCCGGGCCTGCGGCGGCCGCGCAACGCGGCACGATCGAGACCCGGCAGGTCACGATCGACGGGCAAATGCTTCAGGTCGCGATCCGGCACGGCGACGGCAACGGGCCGCCGTTGCTGCTGTTCAACGGCATCGGCGCCAACTGGGAGCTCGCGAAGCCGTTCCTCGACGCGCTTACCGGCACGTCAGCAATCATCTTCGACGTGCCCGGTGTCGGCGGATCACCAAGGCCGGCGTGGCCCTATCGCCCGTCGACGCTGGCGCGGCTTGCCGCCGAGCTCGTCGCGGCGCTGGGCTACGCCGAGGTCGACGTCGCCGGCGTGTCGTGGGGCGGCGGGATCGCGCAGCAATTCGCGCATCAGTTTCCGAAGCGTTGCCGCCGGCTGGTGCTCGCCGCGACCGCGCCCGGTTTCACCATGGTGCCGGCAAGCCCCTCGGTGCTGTGGAAGATGGCGACGCCGCGCCGCTACACCGACAAGGGCTACATGAAGAGCATTGCAGCCGACATCTATGGCGGCGCGTTCCGCGACGATCCGTCCTTGATCGGCCGGCATGCGGCGGCGATGCACGGCGCGCGCAGTGCGGGCTACTTCTATCAGTTGCTCGCGATGACCGGCTGGACCAGCCTGCCATGGCTGTGGTCGTTGCCGCAGCCGACGCTGATCCTGATGGGCCGCGATGATCCGCTGGTCCCTCCGATCAACGGCCACATCATGGCGAGCCTGATCCCGAACGCCGAGCTGCAGCTGATCGACGACGGGCACCTGTTCATGGTGACGCGGCCGGCGGAGACCGCCCGGCTGATCGAGGCGTTTCTCGCCGACGAGAGCCGTCAGGTCGCGCCGTCGACCCTGCTCTCGCGCACGACCAGTTACCTCAGGGATCTCGTTCCAACGTCCGGAGAGCGGCGGCAGAAATCGTAACCACAGGGAGGACATCATGACGGATAACAGCTCATATATCGATATGCTGCGGAAGTTCGGTAGTGATCTCGGCTTGCCGAAGCTGAACGTGGACGAACTGCTCCAGACCCAGAAGAAGAATCTCGAGGCGCTCGGCCAGAGCGCGAAAGTGGCGGCGCAAGGCGCGCAATCGGTGGCGCAGAAGCAGCGCGAGGTGCTGGAGGCGGGCTTGCGCGAGGCCTCGACGCTGGCGCGCGAATACAAGCCGCTCGGCAAGGTCCATGAGAACCTCGCCTTGCAGACCGAGTTCGCACGGAAAGTGTTCGATATCGCGGTCAAAGGCGCACAGGACAGCGCGTCGACGGCACGGCAGTCGACCACCGATGCGGTCAAGATCATCCAGGACCGGATGAAGGAGAACTTCGAAGAGTTCCGCGCCAGCGTCCGTCCGAACAAGTCGGCCTGAGATCGTCTGCCGGCATCACGACAGATCAAGCAAGGCCTCGCCAGGCATCAGGGAGGACACCATGGCTAACGCGCAGGCAACACGGACGTCGAGGCCGGACTACGCGCCACCGCCGATCAACGGCGATTTCTATGG
Organism: Bradyrhizobium oropedii; assembly: GCF_020889685.1. Classification (GTDB taxonomy): domain Bacteria; phylum Pseudomonadota; class Alphaproteobacteria; order Rhizobiales; family Xanthobacteraceae; genus Bradyrhizobium; species Bradyrhizobium oropedii. The sequence goes on along the minus strand of NZ_JACMYO010000120.1, from coordinate 21,938 downwards.
CATTGCCAGCGTCCTGAACGAGACGGAGCGCGCGCTGCTGCGGCGCGTGCGCGAGTTCACCGAAGGCGTGGTGGCGCCGGTCATCGAGGAGTTCTGGGGCCGCGACGAGTTTCCGTTCGCGATCATCCCGAAGATGGCCGAAATCGGCATCGGCGGCGTCGGCTACCAGGGCTATGGCGCGGCCGGCGGCAGCTGGCTGCTAAACGGCTTTGTCGCAATGGAATTGGCGCGGGTGGATTCCTCGGTCGCGACCTTCTGGGGCGTGCATACCGGGCTTTCGGCGGGCTCGATCTATCTGTGTGGCGACGAAGCACAGAAGCAGCGCTGGCTGCCTGCGATGATGCGCTTCGAGAAGATCGGCTCGTTCGGTCTCACAGAGCCGCTGGTCGGCTCCGCGACGTCGGGCGGGATGCTGACCACCTGCCGACGCGAGGGCGACGTCTGGATTCTCAATGGACAAAAGAAGTGGATCGGCAATGCCACCTTCGCCGACATCAACGTGATCTGGGCGCGCGAGGAGACCTCGAACCAGGTCAAGGGCTTTGTCGTGGGGAAGGACAATCCCGGCTTCTCGGTCGAGAAGATCAAGACCAAGATGGCGCTGCGCGTGGTGCAGAACGGCCTGATCACCCTGAAGGATTGCCGTGTTCCTGAGGCGGACCGCTTGCAGAACGCCAACACGTTCAAGGACACGGCCAAGGTGCTGCGCATGACCCGCACCGGCGTGGCGTGGTTCGCCGTCGGCTGCGCGATGGGCGCCTATGAGCATGCGCTGCGTTATGCGACCGAACGGCGGCAGTTCGGCAAGCCGATCGGCGGCTTCCAGCTGGTGCAGGATCTCCTGGTCAGGATGCTCGGCAACGTCACCGCGACCCAGGCGATGATGCTGCGGCTCGGCCAGATGCAGGACGAGGGCGTGATGCTGGACGAGCACGCTTCGCTGGCGAAGGCGTTCTGCACCGTCAAATGCCGCGAGAGCGTCGGCTATGCGCGCGAGCTGCTCGGCGGCAACGGCATCCTGCTCGAAAATCATATCGGCCGCTTCGTCGCCGATGCCGAGGCGATCTATTCCTATGAGGGCACCCGCGAGATGAACACCCTGATCGTCGGCAAGTCGATCACGGGATTGAGCGCCTTCGTCTGACGTGTTGCAAGGTGTCTAATACCGTCATTGCGAGGAGCGTTAGCGACGAAGCAATCCACGTTTCCACAAGTGGTGAGATGGATTGCTTCGCGGAGCCTGTCATCCGGCGGCGCTGCGCGCCGACCGGGTGGCTCGCAATGACGCAGATACTGCAACGCGACTGGTCACACGTCTGAAGGAGACCCTAGCTCACTCCGCCGGGGGCAGGCTGCCGTGGCCGGCTTCGGCGGTTGCCCGCGACAGCATGCCGAGGGCAACGATTGCGGCGGCAAAGCCGGCGGCGGCGCCGACCCCGAGTGCCCAGCGCGGGCCGAGGTGATCGGCGACCCAGCCGACGATCGGTGCGCCGATCGGCGTGCCGCCGAGCGCCACGCCGAGCCGCAGCGCCATCACGCGCCCGCGCATCGCAGGCTCGGTCGAGAGCTGCATCAGCGCGTTCGAGGTGTTGGCGACGGTCAGCGCGGCGACGCCGATCACGACGAGCGCGGCGGCGAACAGCCAATAGCTCGGCGCCAGGGCGGCGAGCGTGCAGCCGAGGCCAAAGATCGCAGAGCCCAGCATCAGGGAGGAGAACCGCGGCTGGTCGCGGCTCGCGGCGAGCAGCGCGCCCGACATCGTGCCGAGCGCCATCACCGAGGACAGCAGGCCGAAGCCCCGCGCATCGGTGTGGAACACGCCGACCGCCATGGTGGAGATGAAGATCGGAAAGTTCAGCCCGAAGGTGCCGATCAGGAACAGCATGATCAGCGTCGCCCGGAGATCGGGGCGGGACCAGACATAGTGAAAACCCTGCATGACGCTGCCCTTGGTGGGATGGGCGCGCGCGTTCGGGCGCAGCTCGGAGGTGCGCAGCAAGGTCAGCGAGGTCAGCACCGCCAGGAACGAAGCGCCGTTGAACAGGAAGGCCCAGCCGGTGCCGACGGAGGCGATGATCAGGCCGGCGACGGCCGGGCCGATCATGCGCGCGGCGTTGAACGAGGTCGAGTTCAGCGCGATCGCGTTCGACAGGTTGGTGTCGCTGACCAGCTCGGCCACGAAGGTCTGGCGCACCGGCGCATCGAGCGCTGCGGCGCAGCCGAACAGGAAGGCGAACACATAGACGTGCCAGAGCTGCACCAGTCCGGTGACGGTGAGAATTCCGAGGACCAGCGCGAGCACGCCCATCGTCGCCTGGGTCGCTATCAGCAGCTTGCGCTGGTTGAAATGATCGGCGGCAAAGCCGCTCCACGGCATCAATAATAGCTGCGGGCCGAACTGCAGCGCCATCACGATGCCGACGGCGGAGGCGCTGTGGTTGGTGAGCTGGGTGAGAACCAGCCAGTCCTGGGCGGCGCGCTGCATCCAGGTGCCGATGTTGGACACCAGCGCGCCGGCCGCCCAGACCCGGTAGTTGAAGCTCGCCAGCGATCGAAAGATGCGTCTCATGTTCGCTGAGGATCGTTCCCGCCGTGAAACCGTCCGAACCGCCGCGCCAGGAGCAGGCCGATCAGGAGGCCGCCGAGGCCGAGTGCGGCGACGTCGCTGGTGGTTCGGAGGCCGAAGTCGCCGACGCGGCAGACCAGCAGATATCCGACGGCGAGGTTGAAGAAGCCCCACACGATGTTGACGGTCGATGACGACAGGCCCTCGCCCGGCGGCTTTGCGAACGGGCTCTGGAACGGTTCGCCCATCATGCCGGCGACGACGTGGGGGATGGCGTTGGTGAGGAAGGCGCCGCCGAAGAAGTAGGCGACGAGGTCAAGCCAGTTCATGGGCGTTGGTCCTTTCAAGGAGATCGATGATCGCCTGCGTCGAGCCGGTTTCGCCGAGCCGCGGGAACACGTGTTCGATGCTGTAGTCATGGGCGTTCGGCCGAGCATCGGTCATGGCGTCGATCGCGAGCGTGACGTTGAAGCCGGCCTCATAGGCCTGTCTTGCAGTTGATTCGACGCCGGTGCCGGTGGCAACGCCGGCGATCACGACATGGGTGACGCCGCGGGCGCGCAGCCGGCTCTCGAGATCGGTGCTGGCGAATGCGCCCCATGTCCGCTTGGTGACGACGATGTCGCTCGCTCGCCGGTCGAGCTCCGGGATCAGCTCGGTCCAGCCATCGGGAAATGCGCCGCCGGGGCGCGGGCGCTCGGTTCGTCCGGGCGCTGTGCCGTCGACATTGATCAGCGCGATCGGCAGTCGGCGTTGCCGAAACGCTGTGATGAGGTCGCAGGCGCGCGCCACGACGTCGGCGAACGGATGGATGAAGGGCGCGCCGACGAGGCCTGATTGCAGATCGACGACAATGAGGGCGGTGATCGGATCGAGCGTCGTCAGGGCCATGATGGTTTCCTTTCAGCCGATGTTTCTCGCGATCGGCGCGGCGGGCATCAATCCTCGACCAGCCGCTTCAGGAGGCCGACGGCGGCGGCGAGTTCGTCCTGCTCCCGCGCCGACAGCCGCGTGGCGATGGTGCGCGACAGCCAATCCTGCCGCGCGGCGCGGCCGGTGCGCAGCCGCTCGCGGCAGGTCTCGGTGAGCGACATGATGGTCTGCCGGCCGTCATCCGGATCGGGCGCGCCGCGAACCAGGCCCGCAACTTCGAGCGCTGCGATCGCCGAGCTCATCGACTGCGGACGCATCCCTTCCGACCGCGCCAGGCTGGACACGGTCGCAGGACCATCCTTCTCGAGGCGAAGCAGCACCGCGACCTGGGAAGGCGGCAGATCCTCACGCTGGCCCTGCTCGCGAAGCCGGCGCTTCAGCGTTCCAATCAACAAGCGGAGGTCCTCGGCGAGCGCGGACGTGCGCCCTGAGCCGGTACGGGCCGGTGAATTGTTCATGCCGGTGAGAATGGCATATATGAAGGTAAACTGTAAAGATTATCTTCGCAGTCTTCCTTCAGATCTACGTGATCGCCGGCGGCGTGGCGGCGCATCGCCAACCGCCAGAAAGCCGCGACGGAAAGCTGGGCCGGATCGCTGGATGGGTATGGTGAGGATCAGGGGCGCGCAGGCGTTGAGCCGATCCCGACGGCTCGGTGCAGATATGAAACGCTGAGCAGGGAGCCGTTGCGTTACCAGATGACGCGTGCGCAAATCAGCGCGAGCGGCACGACAGCAAGACCAATCGGAACCCATCTGCGCATGTCAGCGGGATCGCGGGAATACCGGAATATCTGGATGCAAATGAAAAAGCAGACGGCGGCGCCGATCAGGATGCGGAACAGGTCAGCGGGGGTGTCATACAAAGTCGCAAAGCTCTCATTCTGGGGCATAGCCACCCGGGCCGTTGTCACCACCACGACCAGTAAAAAGAGCGTCCTAAGAACGAGACCGAGAAACCGCATATGCGTGCCAGCCATCACTCTGTTCGAGTCGATATATAGCACGAATCTGAAGATAAAATAAGCATCTGCACAGCTTTGTGCGGTGCGACGGCTTTATGACAACCCGCTCATTCAAAGGGCAAGCTGCAATGAAATTCGGCACGCTCTCCGTGGTGATCCTGGGATTGACCGTTCTCTCGGGCGCCGCAGCCTCCGCGGCATCCCCGGCGCGTTGCCGCGCCGAGGTGCTGCGATCCGAGGAGCTTCCCTATGCTCCGATCGGCTCCTGGCTGCACAAGGCCACCGTCCGGATCACCTATCCGGACGGCCAAACCGTCGATTCGACGTTTGCCAGGACTGCGCCGTGGCAGGTTACGCTCCGCCGTGGCGATCGTTTCCGGTTCGACTGCGAGCGGCTGCGCGATGCGTGGCCCATCGCTCCGCAATAGGGGGATACGGTCATGATTGATCTGATCATCGGCGTTGCCCAGATTGCGCTCGCGCTGGGCAGTGCCGCCGGCCCTGCCGCCGATCGCGCTTGGCGGCCGTCGGTTGTCCGGATCAGGATGGTCTGCGATCAGGACTGCAACTGTCACCGAACGCGATATCACGAGCGCCGGCCGATGCCTGCGGGGTGCGACGATCTCGCCTGTCGCTCTCCAAGCGGCCGCTACATCGGCCAATACAATGGCCATTACCGCAAGGGGCCGGCGACAGGCGTCGGCTTTGACGACAAGGCCCCCGTCCGTGAATTCCCGTTTCCGTTCTGACCGGTCTGCCTGCTTCGACGAGCCTCAGCCGCGCTCCAAAATTCTGAACGGCGCCTGAACTCGATTTCGGATCGCATCACATTAGATTTGGTTGTCTTGGTGCGCGCGTTTGTCGATGACTGTGTTTGCGCTCACGACGTGGCGTCTCGTCCCCGCGGTGGCTCGCAGAGTTCTTTCCATGAAGCTTGATATCCGACTTGCGACGATCTGCGGATCGATCGCCTTCGCTTGCCTCGCGCAGCCGGCATCGGCCCGGACGTGCGAGGCGCCACCGGCGCTGACGTCGGTCGATCCGCCCGGTTTTTATCAGAATGCCGGCGGCTACGCGGAGGCCATCAAGCCGCTCCATGCGTTCATTGCGCAGGTCAACAAGGCGGCCGATGAGCGCGATCCGGATTGCGTCATGGACTTGCTCGCCGGCTGGGCCAGGGGAAATGCGCTGCTGACGATCGGCGCCAACTACCAGGGCGATTTCGAACGCTCCTGGGCCGGGACCGATTTCGCGCTGGCGCTGCTGCGCTTCCCCGCGGCGTCCACCAAAGCGGATCACCGCTTCCAGCAAATCAAGCCATGGCTGATCCGGATCGCCGAGGAGACGCGCGATGCCGATCGCATCAACCACCTCGGCAACAACCTGGTCTACTGGGCCGGGCTCGATCTGATGTCGATCGGCACCCTGACCGATCGCGATGATCTGGTCGAAGCCGGCCTCTCCCGGGCGCGTCAGGGCATCAGGGACATCGGGGCGCACGGCGAACTGGAACGTGAATTGAAGCGTGGCGAGCGCGCGCTGCACTACCACAATTTTGCGCTCACCCCGCTGGTGTTCTGCGCCGAACTCGCAAGCCGCCGGAAGATCGATCTCTATGCGGAGAACAATGGAGCGATCCATCGGCTCGCCGCCGTGATCGTTCGCGCCGTCAAGGATGAGCGGAGCTTCAGCGCTCTCTCGCAAGTGCCGCAGCAACTCTTCCCCTGGACCTTCCAGGGCGACCTTGCCTGGATGGAGCCATACTACGCCCGGTTTCATGATACGGATTTGTTGCCGCTTCTTCGCGCGAGAAGGCCTTTGAACAATCCGCGGCTCGGCGGCAACGTGACGGCGGCCTGGGGCGCGCAGCTGCCGGACTGACCATCGGGCCGGGGTGCCCGATGACGTGCGCTCACTCGCTCTCGCTGGTCGCCGGAGCCGCGTAGGTGTCGCGTGCGCGCTTGGTCACGGCGGCATAGCGCGCCGTCGCGCTAAGGCTCATCAGGCCGGCACGCACCAGTCCGAGGATGGCGCGCCGTGAGTGGAACGGTCCGGTCTTGCTCGCGGCATATCCGCGCGGGTAAAGCTGCAGGCGGCCGACCAGCGCCTCCTGCAATGCCACCTTCTGGGTCGCGCTCAGGCGCCGGCGCCGCGCGGGCTTTTCCGCCTCCGCCAACATGCGCAGCTCAATGCGCGCCGATTTCCGTGGCGCAGCCCTCATTGTCAGCTCACACTCCGGTCGACTGGCGCGGCCTTCCGAAAAGCCCGGCGCCGGGCTGGCATCGCCATGGACGCCGGCATATGGCACATCACGACTTGCGCTGTTGCTCATCACCGAACAGAACCGCATTTCGAGCGGCGGCGGCATCTGACGAAAGTCAGGATCAGTTGTGACGAAAGTCATATTCGTTTGCGGCCGCTACCGGCTTACGCCAGAGTGGGCTGCTCGCTGAGTTGATGGGCAACGCATGATCGATCTGAGCAGGGATTTGCTTGCGGCCGCGGAAGCCAATGTCATCGGTCTCGCCGTCATCGGTGCAGACCGGAACATGCAGCGGAAAATCGGGGGGCTGGTCGAATGGCTTCCCGCCATCGGTATCGATTGTTGCGAGTGCATGCTGCTGGTCGGCATGGAAGCCGAGTTGGCGGCGCTTGCGAGCGGCCAGCGGGACATGATCGCGCTGGCCGGTGTGCGTGGCGCATCGCCTGACATCACGCAGCCGATGACGGCAGTCGTGCTGTGGAATGGCGCGCAGTCGCATTATTTCGTCATCGCCATGCCGGACTTCGCCGGCCGCCAGGTCGAGACTCTGCTCGGCAGCGAGCGCCGGGCCCGGCGCCTGATGGAGCAGCAGCTCGAGGCGGCGAGCGCGGAGGTGCGTTTTGCCTCGCTGGCGCGGACGCGGCTGCGGCTGGCGCGCGATCTGCACGATACGCTGGTGCATTCGATCGTGGCGCTGCTGACCCAGATCCGGCTGATCAGGCATTATCTGAGGGCCGATCCCGCGCGCGTGGCGGACAGCCTTGCGACCGCGGAAGACGCCGCCGCAAGCGGTCTCGGCCGAGCCCGCGAGGCGATCGCACGGCTGCGCATGCCCGACGATTGGAAGCTCGATCCCGATGTCGAGGGGCAGCTGAGCGACTTCGCCACGCGCAGTGGCGTCAGGGTGTCGATCCAGATCGACGAGGAGGCACGGGCCGGCTTGCGCGACTGCGGCCTGACCGTTCAGCGCGTTCTCAGCGAGGCGCTGCGCAATGTTCAGACCCATGCGCAGGCACGCCGCGTCTCGTTTCACGCCTTCGATGAGCCGGCCGCGGTCGGCCGGAAGCTCGTTGTCGAGATCCGCGATGACGGCCGCGGGTTCGATCCCGCGGTGCCTACTCCAGGACATTTCGGATTGATTGGAATGGCCGAATTTGCTGAACTTGTCGGCGGAAGCTGCGCGGTGGAGAGCGCGCCCGGACAGGGAACGCTGGTCCGGATATCGCTCCCCGTGGCGGTGCCGCCGGCAGCATCTGCCGGCGTGCTGGCCGATTGATGTGGTCGCCATGTTGAGGTGGTCGCCGCGTACACCTTCGAGAGGATGATGGAAGCCCGTGAGCAGGATTGAGAAGGTACGGGTGCTGATCGCCGAGGATCAGACGCTGATCAGGGAAGGGATCGCCACACTGCTCGCCCAGCAGAACGACGATTTCGAGATCCTTCCCGGCGCGTCCGACGGCGAGCAGGCCATCGAGTTCGCGCGGCGCTACCGGCCGGACGTCATCCTGATGGACCTGCAAATGCCGCGTGTCGACGGCATCGCGGCTACCCAGCGGATCCTCCGCGAGCTGCCGCAGACCCATATCGTGGTGCTGACGACATTCGAGACCAACGATCTGATCTTCGAGGCAGTGAGCGCGGGCGCCAAGGCGTATCTCTTGAAGGATGCCAGGATGGAGGAGATCGCATCGACGATCCGCGCCGTGATCAACGGCCAGTCCGGGCTTTCGCCTGGTGTCGCCGCGCGCATCCTCGACGAGTTCAAACGGCTGCGCGGTCCGCGGATCTCGGCGAAGCTGCCGGTGCGCGACGGGCTGACGGCACGGGAGAATGAAATTCTCACGCTGATCGTCGAGGGCAAGAGCAATACCGAGATCGGCGAGCGGCTGCACTTGGCCGAGGGAACCGTGAAGAACTATGTCAGCACCATCCTGGAAAAATGCCAGGTCAAGAACCGTACAGAACTCGCAATAAAGGCAATAACTTACTAGAAATAATTGCCATTGTCCGGACAACCAGGCGGCTGATCTGGCTGAGATTGCTCGCCTTTTTCTGGGCCGCGCCCGCAAAATTGGCTATAGGATTGTTTCGGATTTGCTTTTTGACACCGCAGGTCCGGATTGCGCAGCTTTGACCAAGCAGGGAATGACCATGAAGGGTATCGAGCGCCAGACCAAGGATACGGATGGACTGGCAAACGCGGCGGCCGGCAACGGCGCGGATGCCGCGGCGCATGGCATGGCGGCGATCGATCAGGTCCGCGACCTCCTGTTCGGCGGCGCGCAACGTTCGCTCGAGACCAACCTCACGGGTCTGCGCGACGAGATGCAGGCATCGCTGAAGCAGATGCAGGCGGACTTCACCAACGAGCTCACCGCGCTTTCTGCGCGGCTGTCCGACCTGGAGCGGGATACCGAGCAGAAGCGCCTCGACTCGCTGAAGGATGTCGGCGCGGCCATCACCCAGCTCGGCGCGGCCATCAGCGGATTGGGATCGGGCCGCGCGGGCAAATAGCATGGCAGCTGCTGCCGGCCAGAACCGCGAGATCGAGCAGCTCAAGACATTGCTGTTTCAGCCCGAGGCGACGCGTCTGACGTCGCTGGAGGCCGATCTCGATTCGCTGCAGCGCTATGTCGGCAATTCCGATCGCCTGGAGACGGCCACCGCCGGCATTCTGGTCGAGGCGCTGGAGCGCGCCGAGGTCAATCGGCCGCGCGAGCTCGCCACCGCGATTGCGCCGGTCGTGGTCTCCGCGATCCGCAGCGAGATCAAGAATTCGCGCGAGCAGATGATCGAGGCGCTCTATCCGATCGTCGGCCGGCTGGTCAGCGCCGCGGTCGCGAATGCGTTCAGGGAACTGGTGGCCTCGCTCGAGCAGCGCATCAACGCGCTGACCTCGGCGCAGCTGTGGGTCGGGCGCGTCAAGTCGCTGGTGACGGGACGTCCGATCAGCGAGTTCGTGCTCGCCGATAGCCCGCCACAGATCAATCGCCTGCTGATCATCGAGCGCGGCAACGGCCGCCTGATCGCCGACTGGAAGCGCGAGGCGAACCCCGACGAGCGCGCCGATCTGCTTAGCGCGATGGTCGCGGCGATCCTCGAATTCTCCGTGCAGGCGCTGGCCGGCGAAGGCAATCTGCAAACGCTCGATTTCGGCGGACGGCAGCTCGCGCTGCGCGCCTCGCCGCGCTACATCCTGGCGGCGGAGTGCCTGGGGCCGCTGCGTCCCGCCGACAATGCCAGGATCAACTCGCTGTTCTTCGATGCGATCGAGCGCATTGACCGCGGCGCCGATTGCGATACGCCGATGCTTGCCTCGCTCGCCGCCGCGATCGAGACCGACGACGCGCCGCCCAGGATCGCGAGCCGGCGCGGCAAGGTGATCCTGTTCGCCGTGCTGGCCGCTGTGGCCGCGCTGTTGCTTTACCTTGCCGTGACATCGGTGACGCGGGGTCTGTTGGAGCGGCGAACCCATGCGGCGCTGGAGCAGCTCGCTGTGAAGCAGCCGTTGCTCGCCACATTCCCGCTGCAGCTCGACTTCGATCACGGCGGCCGAAGCGTGGCCGTTTCGGGCATCGAGCCGAGCGAGCTCGAGACCGCGCCGTTGATCGACGCGCTCGCTGCGGCCGCTGCGCCCTACAAGGTCGTCGACCGCATCGGACTGGTCTCTGCACCGGAGCAGGCGGCGGCGTCGCACGCCAGCATCGCAGGCCTGCAACAGAGCCTGACGCGCCTGCAGGCGAGCCTCGACCAGATGCGCGAGGCAATGAGCGCGCAGACGAAGTCGGGCGACCAGAAATTTGCCGCTCTCGCCGAACAGAACGACAAGCTCGGCGAGCAGGCCGCGAAGCTGGGCGAGCAAGTTACCAGGCTGCAATCCGTCGCCGACGGTCCCGCGGCGCGGCTCGACCGCTTCATCGCCTCGACTGCGATCTTCTTTGTCAACAATTCGGATGATTTCCTCGACAACGATCAGGCCGACCAGCAGCTTCGCGAGCTTGCCGCAGTGTTGGCGAATAACGATCTCAAGGTGCGCATCGTCGGTTATGCCGATCAGAGCGGCACCGAAGGCACCAACCGGACGCTGGCGCGCAAGCGGGCGGAGCAGGTGCAGCGCAGGCTGAGCGCGCTCGGGGTCGACCCGTCGCGGCTGATTCTGGTTTCGCGCGCCGCGACGATGCCGATCACCGACCGGCTCGATGCCACCGTCGGCGGCAACCGCCGCGTGGCGTTCGAGACGGTCTATCGAGGCGAAGTGGCGCGCTGATGCTCACCGCAAAAGTCATGCTGCTCGGCGATATGGGGGTCGGCAAGACGTCGATCCTCTATCGGCTGATCTACAACCGGTTCGAGGGCCAGTACAAATCGACGCTCGGCGTCGAGATCCTGAGCCATGACGTGGCGCCGGCAGATGGCAGCGACCCGATGCGCCTCGTGCTGTGGGACACCGACGGCGATTTCGGCACGCAGATCTTCGACACCGTCTATGTCACCGGCGCCTCCGCGGCGATCATCGTGTCCGACGTCACGCGGCCGCAGACGGTGACCCGGATGGTCGAATTGGTCCGCGGTTTCGAGGAGCGATTTCCGGGGCGGCCCTACCGGGCGCTGCTCAACAAGATCGACCTGCCGGAAGCCGCGGGAAGCGCCGGCCTGATCGCCGAGCTCGCGAAGTCGAGCGTCAAATCGGTCAGCGCCAAGACCGGCGTCGGCATTGCCGAAAGCTTTGTCGAGCTTGCTCAGACCATTCGGCGGCGTCAGCTCTAGTTCTTTGCTGGCGCGATGTCTTCACGCGAACCGGCGTCCACTTCGCTCGGAGACGCTCTGGCTCACGATATTTCCGCACACGTTGGTGTCAGCCGTCCCGACTTCTCGGGGCTGGCGAATCGGGCCGGGACGGCTGACTTCATCGCACGTGGGGCGTACGATGAAACGCGCGCGACGTGCGGCGCACGGCCGCACGATTCTCCCCCAACTGCACCACGTCGTCCCACACTCCGATAGTGACGATGGTCATCTTCCGCTCGGCCAATGGCCTGCCTATCGTCCGCTCCGTCACCGGAACCAGCCACGAGACAAACGGTGTCTCGGGCGCACGGAGTGAGAGACATGAGCATTTTTGGAAGCATCATGGGTGCAATCTTCGGCCACGGCGCCCAGGCCAAGACGCCTGAGAGCAAGACACCTGAGAGCAAGACACCTGAGACCACAACGTCGGCTGCGCCCGGCGCATCGCCTGCATCAACGTCCACCGCCGCATCCACGGCGCCCGGCACTCCCGCCGCGCAAACCGTCGACGTCGCGGCGATCGTCGACAAGGCAGCCGCCGCCGCCGGCGAGAAGCTCGACTGGCGCACCTCGATCGTCGACCTGATGAAGGCGCTCGGCCTCGACAGCAGCCTTGCGGCGCGCAAGGAGCTCGCAAAGGAGCTGCACTACACCGGCGATACCAACAATACCGCCACCATGAACGTCTGGCTGCACCAGCAGGTGATGGCGAAGCTCGCCGCCAATGGCGGCAAGCTGCCGGCCGACATCAAGACCTGACGATCTGAATCGAGCCGTGCGCGGTGTTCGCGCCCGCACGGCTCCGAACCATGCGTATTGCGTGAGGAGCAGTTGCGATGACCTCATCTCATCCTGCCATCCTGAACAGGCGGCGCACATGCGTCGCCGCCGCGTCGATCGGCGCGGGGCTTGGGCTGGCAGCATTGGCGCTGGGCATCACCATCGCCATCGCCCGCGCGGATAATTCCGGCGACGAGCAGCATTCGACGAATGCGAATGTGGAGCGCGCCGCGCAGCTCCCGCCGCCGGCGCGGGTCATTCTGCCCGCACCCTGGGAGCAGGCGACGCCCGCACAGCCGGCCGCAGCGCCGGCGAAGTCGGAAGTTCGCAAATAGGCTTCGCACTTTTGCAGGGGCCGGCGATCCGTCGCCGGGCCGCGCCACACCTTTTCGGAAGCAGGAGATCACATGCTGAAGGAATTCAGGGAATTCGCCATGAAGGGCAACGTCGTCGATCTCGCCGTCGGCGTGATCATCGGCGCAGCCTTCGGCGCGATCGTCTCGTCGATGGTGGCCGATATCATCATGCCGATCATCGGCGCGGCCAGCGGCGGGCTCGACTTCTCCAACTATTTCACCGCGCTGTCGAAGTCGGTGACGGCGACCAACCTCGCCGATGCCAAGAAGCAGGGCGCGGTGCTGGCCTGGGGTAACTTCCTGACGCTGACGCTCAACTTCCTGATCGTCGCCTTCGTGCTGTTCATCGTGGTCCGCCTCATGAACCAGCTCAAGCGCGAAGCGCCGGCGGCGCCAGCCGAGCCGCCGAAGCCGACCAAGGAGCAGGAATTGCTCACCGAGATTCGCGATCTTCTCAAGTCGCGTGCGTAGCGATCGCTGCTTGTATCGTGCGTACTGCCCAGCTCTGGAGTCTAGTTATGCCAGAACAGGTCAAGCTGCCCCGTAAATTGTCGCAGGAGCCCGGTGGTCCGTCCAAGCTACGGCCGAGCCACCGGCGGGTCATCGAGGAACTCGACCGCTGGGCCAACAGCCCCGGCCTGCGGCCGCCGAGTGACGCAGACAAGCCGGACGACGACAGGCGCTAGCGCGCGCCAGATGCGACGATTGCTGCTCGCTGCGCTAGTGCCGCTGGGCCGTCGCGATCAGCGCGGTCGAGGGAATCGCAAAACTGTTGCCGACCCGTCTACTGTCGATCTCGGCACGGAAGGCGCGGGCGACCGCGGCGCTCTTGTCCGCATCGAGCCCGCTCCAATGCGGCATGAACTCGAACAGTTTGTCGACGTCGCCGGGATTGGCGACATCCAGTTTGAAGTCGTGGGTGATCTCGGCGATGACAGGATCGGCGAAGCCGGCGGCGATGACCGCGGCAGCGAAGCGGCCGGGATCGGCGAGCTCGGCGAGGCCTCTGCAGGGCATTGGCGTGACGTTGTCGGGATAGAGCCGCCGGATGATCTGCGACAGCAGCAGATGCACTGCGGCGCCGTCCGCGCTTTTCCAGACCGCGATCGCGACCGTTCCGCCAGGCCGCGTCACCCGCGCCATTTCGCGCAATCCGGCGCGCCAGTCCGGAAACAACATCACGCCGAACACCGACACCGCCGCATCGAAGGCGGCATCGGCCAAATCGAGCGCCTGGCCGTCCATCTGACGTGCTTCGATATTCTGCAGGCCATGCGCGCGGACCCGCGCCACCATGCCGGCGGAGAAGTCGATCGCGGTGACGGCCGCGCCGGTGCGGGCGGCAGCAAGCGCCGCGGCCCCCGTGCCGGTGGCGACATCGAGCACTTTCGATGACGGGCCGATCGGGAGTGTTGCGACCGCGGCGTCGGCGAACAGCGTCGTGAACGGCTGCGACTGCGCTTCGTAGGCGGTGACCATTTTGTCCCAATGCGCGGGATCGTTGTACGGCAGAGGCTTCGCCTGCTCACTTGACTGCATGAATCTGGTCCTCGAGGCTTTGTTTGTGCTTGGCGAGCCGGCGCTTGAAATCCTTCGCCAGCGCTTCGAGCGTCACGCCGCCGAGCCGCTTCAGGAAGAGCGCCTCGACCTCGCGAAAGGTGTCGCCGAGCGCATCGTTGACGGCCTGTTCGACGAGGCAGCCGGGATTTTCCGAGCGGTGGCCTATGGCAACGATCGTGGGTTCGCCGACCGCGCGATAGATGTCCGCGAGCGTGATGTCGGTGGGATCGCGTGCCAGCGTCCAGCCGCCGCCATGGCCCTTCTCGGAGTGGACCAGGCCTTGCTCGCGCAGGCCCGCCATCACGCGGCGGACGACCACCGGGTTGGTGGCCATCGCCTGTGCAAGTTGCTCCGACGTCACCGGCTCGCCCGCTCCGATCATGTGGAGCAGGCCGTGCAGCACGCTGGATAAACGGCTATCGCGTATCATGTAACTTCACATGTTACATGATGGGGCTGGCGTCAAGAGCGGCGATGCGACGCGGGAACCGATGGCGCTCGTCTGAACTTCTCGTGCCGGATTTGGCAGCGTCGCCCGTTTAATCCCCATCGGGGTTTGAGAGGCGGGGGCGCGATCGTGGGCAGTGTGGCGGTTGATCGGATGTTGCTGGATGCGGTGGCGCATTATGGCGCGGGCCGCGCGACGGAGGCCGGCACGTTATGCGGCGATATTCTGACCGCCCATCCAGACCATGTCCCGGCGCTGCATCTGTCCGCCGTCATCGCTTTCGTGACCGATCGCGCCGCGGAAGGCGCGGTGCTGCTGAACCGGGTGTTCAGCCTCGATCCGCATCATGGGCCGGCCTTCGCCACGCTCGGCGATGCGCTCGCCGTCAAGGGTGAGCACGAAGGCGCGGTGGCAGCGTTCGAGCGCGGCGTGACGCTGCGGCCGAAGGATGCCGGCCTGCACATCAAGCTCGGCGTCGCATTGTGCGATCTGTCGCGTTTCGACGAGGCCGAGGCGGCATTTCGCCGGGCGATCGCGCTCGATCCCGGCCTGACGCGGGCGCGGTTCAACCTCGCCGTCGCCCTGGCCGGACAGCAGCGGCCGGTCGAGGCGGAGCAGGCCTATCGCGAGGTGATCGCACGCGATCCGGCCTATCGCGGGGTCTGGCTCAACCTCGGCAATGTGTTGTCCGATCAGAAACGCTTTGAGGCCGCCGCCACGGCCTATCGACGCGGGCTCGGCACCGATCCCGGGAATGCCGGGTTGCACAGCGGCCTTGGCGCGGCGCTGTATCGCCAGGGCTTGCTGGAGGATGCAGTCCTGCAATACCGCCGCGCGATCGCGCTCGATCCCGATAACCTCGCGCCGCAGCGCCTGCTTGCCATGGTGCTGCACGAACTGGGCGAGCGCGAGGAGGCCATCCGTATCTACCGGCTGGTCTCGGCCCGCGACCCGTCCGATCACGTCATCCTCAACAATCTCGGCGCCTGCCTGTTCGAGGTCGGACAGGTCGACGACGCCATCGCCTGCGCCGAGCTCGCGCTGGCGCTCAAGCCCGACTATGCCGCCGCGCGCACCAACATCGGGATCATCTTCGAGGCGCAGAATTTGGTCGAGGCGGCGGTGGCCGCGCATCGGAAGGCGATCGAGCTCGAACCAAACTATGCCAAGGGCCAGGCCAATCTTGCGGTCGCGCTGCGCAATGCCGGCGAGATCGATGCCGCGCTGGTGTCTTCGCGGCGGGCCATCACGCTCGATCCCGAGCAGCCGCTGGCGCATTACAACCACGCGCATTTCCTCCTGATGAACGGCGAGTTCGAGGAGGGCTTTGAGGAGTATCAGTGGCGCCGCAAGACCAAGATGCTCAGCGACGGCGATCCCGTGTTCGGCGAACCGGAATGGCAGGGCGAGCCGCTGGCGGGACGCACGCTGCTGCTGTTTGTCGAATACGGGCTCGGCGATGCCATCAATTTCGTCCGCCATGTGCCGATGCTGGCGGGCAGAGGCGGCCGGATCATTCTGCAGGTACAGCCGGCGCTGGTCTCGCTGCTACGGCCGATGCTGCCTGACGTCGCCGTGTTCGCGCGCGGCGAGCCATTGCCGCCGTTCGACCTGCAACTGCCGCTGCTCAGCCTGCCGCGGATATTCCGCACCACTGTCGATACCATTCCCTCGGCCGTGTCTTATCTGCAGGCCGATGCCGTCAGGCTGGCGCGCTGGCGCGAGGTGCTCGGCGGCGTCACCGCGCTGAAGGTCGGCGTGGTTTGGGCCGGCAATCCCAGGCACAAGGGTGATCGCCAGCGTTCGCTGGCGGCGGACGCCGTGCTGCCGCGGCTGGTCACATCCGGCGTCCAGCTCTACAGCCTGCAGAAGGAGCTGCGGCCGGACGATGCTCCGGTGCTGCGGAGCCTTGGTGCTGATATCGTCGACCTCGCGCCGACGCTCGGCGATTTTGCCGACACCGCGGCGGCGGTCAGCGCGCTCGATCTCGTGATCGCCGTCGACACGTCGGTTGCGCATCTCGCCGGCGCGCTTGGCCGCCCGGTCTGGATGCTGTGTCCCTATGCACTCGACTGGCGCTGGCTGCGCGACCGCGTCGACACGCCCTGGTATCCGACCATGCGGCTGTTCCGTCAGGACAGGCCGCAGGCCTGGGAGCGCGTGCTGGCGCGGATGTCGGACGAGCTTGCGCGGCTCGCCGGCGGCGAGCGCGAGTTGCTGCTGCCGGCTCTCTTGGCGCGTTGACCTGCCGTCACCCCGCGCTCATTCCCTGCGCGCCGCCGAGCAGCTTCACGTTGAGCCGGCCGCCGTCGAACAGCATCTCGTTGAGCGCGCCGTCGATGTCTTCGGCGGTGACGTCCTGGCCTCCTCCGCGGGCGATGCTGGCCTGGGCGATGCGGCGCATCAGCTCCTTGATGAAAGCGGCGCTGACGCCTTCGGTGCGTTGCACCGCTGCATCAATGACGGGCGGTTCGAGCGGCAGGCCACGGCCGTAGAGCCGGATCAGCTTGCCGCGTCCGGTTTCGTCGGGCAGCGGCACCTCGATCGCCTGGTCGATGCGGCCGGGGCGACCGGCGAGCGCGCCTTCCAGCTCTTCCGGGCGGTTGGTGGTCAGCACGAACAGGATGTCGCAATCCTCCTTCAGGCCGTCCATCTCGTTGAGCAGCTTGTTGAGCAGGGATTCCTCGCATGGTCCGCCCATGTCCTCGCGGTCGCGCGCGATCAGATCGACATCCTCGATCACGACCATGGTCGGCTGCAGCAGCCGCGCCAGGCTCATATAGGCGCCGAGCAGGCCGACCTGCTCGGCGGTGATGATCAGCGTGGTGTGGTTTGGGAGGTTGGTGGCGAGATAGCGGATGGTGTGGGTCTTGCCGGTGCCGGGCGGCCCATACAGCAGGATGCCTTTGCGGGTCGACTGCCCGAGCTTGCGCAGCAGATCGCGGCTTTCGACGAAGTCGAGCACGTTGCGGTCCAGCAGCCGCAGCGTCCGTGCCGGCAGGATCACGTCATCGCGCGTGACGGTCGGCAGGCGATGCACGGTCACGCCGCGCGCGCGGCCGCGATAGTCGGCGGCATCTTCCAGCGACAGGATCTTGCCGCGATAGGATCGTGCCGCATGCACGGCCGCTTCCAGCTCCGCAAAGGTCCGCTGCACCAAGGCGTTTCCGGCGGCGCCTGCGGGCACCGCGAGCTCGATCCGCAAGCCCGGCTCGGTCTGATAATCACGATGGTAGCTGAGCAGCACCGCGTAGCGCAGCTCTTCGGTTTGGCATAGCCACAAACCATTGGTCAGGCATTTCACCGACTCGGGCTCGCCGACGTCGACGTCGTGATACTGCGGCGGCGCGATCGGCGGCGCGTTGCGGCTGTTCTCCATCAGCGAGGCAATCGCGAGGGTCTCATAGCGGTGTTGCTCATGAATGCCGAAGAAATGGATCGGCGCATCGAACAGTCGGTCGATCGCGATCTGAACGTCCGCTCGCATGTGACCGGGAAATTGCCGCGACCGGGTCATGATCTGATTGCGCGGCGTCCCGGCAAAATGCCAATCGAGCGCCATGAAGGCATATCTGAACTCCTCGCTCGGCAGATTTTCCGAGCTTGCCCGCGCGGCGATCAGGCAGTTGCCGCACAGGCAGACTGTCCGGCGGATGAGAAACACGTCGGTCACGGGCTCCAACGCGCCACAGAGATCGCACGGCCGGGCCGCGTCGGCGGCTGACGCGGTGATCAGCAATGGATGCCCGTTGCTGCGGATCAGCTGTTGGGCGGACTCGAGCAGTGCCTTGGCCACCGTCGCGGGATAGGGGCCGCATGCGAATCCGTTCTGGGCCTCGATTCGCGCGGTGACGGCAATCGCTTCCTTCCGGGATTTGCCGAATACCGTGCGCAACAGGTTACGCATGAATTCCAGCGGTGTTTCGTCGTCATCATGAAAGAAGAGCCGGACCGGACCGTCGTCGCTGAACACGTCGTGCATGATCACCTCGAAACGCAATCGGAACCAAAAGAACAAAATAAGAACATCATGACGGCCGGCCTGCGTCAAGCGAAAGATTCTGCCGCCTCATCCCTGACGTGTGGTGCGCGGCTCGGCCGGGAACGCGCTGCATGCGTAAACGCCGCTCAACACTTGTGACGTATGTGTTGCGGCAAATGCCAAGACATGGCCGCTACAGCGGCAAACTTCCGACACATCATCGGGGCGAAAAGAGGCGATCCGACATGGCGCGAGCGCGAGAGCTGATTCCTTCCAGGGATGTGCCGTCGCGCAATTACTTTCAATAAGAGGCCCTCGTGTCGCACACATTTCGCTTTGCGATCCTTCTCGTCCTCACCTTGCTCGTCTCTCCCGCGCTTGCGCAGCCGGGCGCCAGGCCGGCGCCGCCGCAACCCAGTACCAGCGATGCACTGACGCCGGAGCAGGCGAAGCGCGCGCTCGAGACGCTGCAGGACGACAAGAAACGCGGCGAGATCATCAACACGCTGCGCGCCATCGCCAACGCCTCGCCGCAGGCGGCTGCCGCGCAGCCGGCGCCCGAGCAGAATTCGCCGATCCCGCTCACCGCGGACAGTCTCGGCGCTCAGCTCCTGCTGATGGTGTCGGAACAGGTCGGCGAGATGTCGCGCGAGGTCGCCGACGTCGCGCGCACGCTGACGCATTTCCCGGCGTTCTATTACTGGTTCGTGCGCACCGCCAACGATCCGCAGGCCTATGGCCTGCTGATCGACATCGCCTGGAAGCTGGCGCTGGTGTTCGGCTGCGCGCTCGCGGCTGAATGGGTGGTGTTCCGCCTGATCAAGCGGCCGGTCGCGTTCCTCGAAGCACGGCTGCCGCAGACCGCGCGCGTGCCGGTGCAGACGCTCGCGAGCGCCGATCCGCCGTCGTCGGTTGCCGACGTCACGCCGACGCCTGAGTCACATCGGCGCCGGCTCAGCCTGGCGCGGGCCTGGCAGTCGCTGGTCCGGCTGCCCTTCGTGCTCGGCCGCCTGCTGCTCGAACTGCTGCCGGTGGTAGTGTTCGGCGGCATCGCCACGGCGCTGCTCGGCACCGAGATCGGCGACCAGTCGACCACGCGGCTGGTGATCCTCGCCGTCGTCAATGCCTATGTGTTCTCGCGCGTCCTGATCTGCGCGGTGCGCGCGCTGGCGGGGCCGTTCGGCCTGTTCCGCGTCCGCGCCGAGACCGCGGCCTATATCGAGATCTGGGCGCGGCGCATCGTCGCCGTCGGCGTCTCCGGCATCGCCTTTGCCAATGTCGCGCTGCTGCTCGGGCTGCATCGCGCCGGCTATGCCGCGTTGATCCGGCTCGTGATGCTGGTGGTGCATCTCTTCGTCGTCGTCATCATCCTGCAGTGCCGCCGCCAGGTCGCCGACGCCATCCGCGCGCCGGCCGATCGCACCGGCCTTGCGGCGCGGACGCGAAACCGTCTCGCGGGGCTCTGGCATGTGCTGGCAATCGCGCTCGACCTCGCGCTGTGGGCGGTGTGGGCGCTCAACATCCGCAACGGCTATTCGCTGCTGCTGCAATATTTCGTCGGCACCATCGCGGTGCTCTTGGTCACCCGTCTCGTCATCATGGTGGTGCTGAGCCTGATCGACCGCGGCTTCCGCATCAGTCCGGACCTGATGCAGCGCTTCCCGGGGCTGGAGACCCGTGCCAACCGCTATCTGCCGTTGCTGCGCAAGGTGGTCACGACGGTGATTGCCCTGCTCGGCTTCGTCGCGCTGCTCGAGGTCTGGGGCGTCGACGCCATCGTCTGGTTCTATGGCGGCCAGATCGGCTCTCGCCTGATCTCGGCGCTGGTGACGATCGGCATTGCCGCGCTCGCCGCGGCCGTCATCTGGGAAGTCGCCAATGCGCTGATGGACAGGCAGATCGACACGCTGTCGCGCGAGGGGCATTTCGCCCGCGCCGCGCGCTTGCGCACCTTCCAGCCGATGCTGCGCACGGCGCTGTTCTGCATGATCGTCGCGGTGGTCGGGCTTACCGCGCTGAGCGAGATCGGCGTCAACGTCGCGCCGCTGCTCGCCGGCGCCGGCATCGTCGGCATCGCGATCGGCTTCGGCTCGCAGAAGCTGGTGCAGGACCTGATCACCGGGCTGTTCCTGCTGATCGAGAATACCGTGCAGGTCGGCGACACCGTCACGGTGTCGGGTCTCTCCGGCGTGGTCGAGCACGTCTCGATCCGCACCATGCGGCTGCGCGCCGGTGACGGCTCGGTGCATGCCGTGCCGTTCAGCGCGGTGACGACGATCACCAATTCCAGCCGCGGCGCCGGCAATGCCGCGGTCAGCGTCAACGTGTCCTACAAGGAGGACACCGACCGCGCCGGCGAGGTGCTGAAGGACATCGTCGCAGGGATGCGTCAGGAGACGGCGTATCGCGCGCTGATCCGCGGCGATCTCGAATTGTGGGGCGTCGACAAGGTCGACGGCTCCGTCGTCACCATCGTCGGCCAGATCCGCTGCACCGATGGCGGCCGCTGGTCGGTGCAGCGCGAGTTCAACCGTCGCATGAAGCGGCGCTTCCAGGAGGAAGGCATCGAGATTGCCTCGATGGGCCAGACCATCCTGATGCAGCTCCCGCCGCCGTCGGAGCCCGATAGCAACAACGCGATGCCGCGCCGCGCGGCGGGCTGATCTGCTCGCGCTCCGCTTCACCTCGCCCCGCGTGCGGGGAGAGGTCGAATTCAAGCGAAGCTCGAATTCGGGTGAGGGGGAGTCTCCGCGAGAGTATCTGTCTCCGTATATGCGGAGACGGCCCCTCACCCCAACCCTCTAAGAGCGAGCTTCGCTCGTCTCGACCCCGTAAGAACGTGGAGAGGGAGTAAACTAGATCACCGCCATCGCCGCGCGTCTCACGGTTGCGACAGGTCTCGCGACTGTGAGACGGCCACAGTGCTCTTGAGCTCTGCGATCGGCCGCTGCCGGCCGAAATCCGGCCGTTCACAGCCATTCCCTGCGATTTCCTCCGCTGGCACAGCGCTTGCTGATTGTCGCGCAATGCGCGGCAAGACGCATTGCATGACTGAATCGTAACGCGAAGGAAGGAAACGCACATGGAGCTTGGCTATTTCACCATGCCCTCGCACCCGCCGGAGTGCGGATTGAAAGAGGGGCACGACTGGGACCTGCAGACGCTGCGCTGGCTCGACGAGCTCGGCTATCAGGAAGCCTGGATCGGAGAGCATCACACCGCACCGTGGGAGCCGCATCCGTCGCCCGATCTGTTGGTGGCGCAGGCGCTGCTGCAGACCAAGAATATCCGCATCGGA
>NZ_JACMYO010000119.1 GCF_020889685.1 Bradyrhizobium oropedii | reverse complement strand
CCACCGATCTGGTCCGCACGCTCGCCGCCGACATGGAGCGCTCGCTGTCGATGGCCGGCTCCGCCACCGCGGAATCGATCACCGCAGGCGCGCGTGAAGCCCAGAGCACGCTGGTCAATGCCTCGACCGACGCTGCCAGCAAGGTGTCGACGCTTGCCGCCGACATTCAGCGCGCACTGTCGATGGCCGGTTCCGGCACCGTCGAGGTGCTGACGGCCGGCGCCCGCGAGGCGCAGAACACCCTCGTCACCGCATCCACGGAGGCCGCCAACCACGTCAAGTCGCTGGCAGCCGATGTCGAGCGCACCCTGACGTCGGTCGGCACCAACACCGCCCAGTCGATCATCGGCAGCGCCCGCGATGCCCAGACCTCGTTCGTGGCAACGTCCAGCGAGGCCGCAGCCCAGATGCGCGCGATCTCCGTCGAGATCGAACGCTCGCTGACCACGACCAGCGCGGAGACTGCGCAGACCATCCTGAGCAGCGCCCGCGAGGCCCAGAGCTCGTTTGCGGCGACCTCCGCCGATGCCGCCGCCCAGATCCGCACGCTCTCGACCGACATCGAGCGCGCGCTGGGTTCGGTCACGGCCAAGACCACCGACAACATCCAGACCTCTGCGCAGAACGCACAGGCCGCACTGATCACCATGTCCAACGAGGTCTCGACCAAGGTGAAGACGACCTCGGCCGACATCGAACGTTCGGTGCTGTCCGCCTCCAGCGCATTCGGCTCGGCGATGACCGGCAAGACCGACGAGATCGTCACCTATGTGCAGCAGCAGACCGAGCGTCTGTCGCAGATGGTCGACGGCCGCCGCGGCTCGCTGGTCGAAGCGCTGACCGCCAAGACCACGCAGCTTTCGGCCGACATGGATCGCGCCACTGCGGACGCGCTGAAGGCGATCGAAACCCGCGGCCTCGCCTTCTCGCAGTCGATGTCGGCGCATGGCGGCGACGTCGCGCGCAACATCACCTCGGCCGGCGACCAGGCGACCGGCGCGGTGTCGAAGTCGCTCAAGGAACTCGAGCAGGCCTCGCGCGCGGCGATCGACCAGTCGCGCCAGGTCTCGATCTCGGCCGTCACCGAAATGCAGGAGACCAGCAAGATCCTGCGCACCGACACGGTCGCGCTGTTCGAGCGGCTGCGCGAGGGCAACATCCTGCTGCAGGAAGTGTTGACCGGCGCCCACGACAACCTCAACTCGCTGGAGCGCGCGCTGGTGACTCGCGTGGCCGACTTCGTGTCCGCCATGAACGACGTCACCTCGCGCAACGGCGTGGCGACGCAGACGCTGGAAGACCAGCTGACGGTGTTCAACAGCAAGACCGGCAAGGCACTGGAAGATCTCGGCGCGCTGTCGAGCCAGTTCGAGACCCATGGCAAGGCGCTGATCGATGCGGCTGCCGTGGTCGAGCAGGCCAACCGCTCGACGACGGCCTCCGTCAGCGAGCGCAAGTCGGCGCTGGAATCGCTGGTCACGACCATCGACCTGCGCACCACCGATCTCGACCAGCGGCTGTCGCGCTTCACCGGGCTGCTCGATGAATCGCTCGGCGCGGCCGAGGAACGCGCCCGCGACATCGCGCGCGTGGTGGCGGAGACCGCAGGCGCCGGTTCGGCTGCGATCAGCAGGCAGTTCGAGGCGGTGCGCCAGGCGGCCGAGAACGAGCGTCAGCAGACCGTCGATGCGATGAACGACCTGTACCAGCAGAGCAACGCCGAGACCGATGCGATGTTCAAGGAATCGACGGAGAAGTTCTCCGCGATGGTCACGGCGATGAAGCAGATGGCGAGCGAGATGCACAGCGAGCTCGAGGCCACCCGCAACGAGCTGCGCCGCGGCGTGCTGGAAATGCCGCAGGAGGCTGCCGAGAACACCGCGCAGATGCGCAAGGTGATCGTCGACCAGATCGAGGCGCTGGCCGAGCTCAACCGCATCGTGGCCCATCACGGCCGCGGGCTCGACGTGGTCTCGACCAACCGCGCCAGCGTCCGCCACGAAGAGCCGGTGATGGCTGCTGCCGCCGGTGGCCGCGGCGACGTGCGCATGCGGGACGACGCACGCATGCGGGACAATGGCAACAGCGCTTCGACGCTGCCGCCGCCCGATCTCGGCATGGCATCGTCGCGCCGCACCGAGGCCCCGTCGGTCAGCCCGGCGAGCCCCAACAACGGCGACGGCTGGCTGTCCGACCTGCTCAACCGCAGCGACGCACCGCCGCCTGCCCCGCAGGGCCGCGATGCTCAGCAGCGCCCGCGTCCGCAACAGCAGCCGGCCGCCAATCCGCTGGAGTCGCTGTCGCTCGACATCGGCCGGCTGATGGACCGGACGCTTGCGGCCGAGATGTGGGATCGCTACCAGCGCGGCGAGAACAAGGCGTTCTCCAAGCGCCTCTACACGCCGGCCGGCCAGAAGGCGTTCGATGAGGTGGCTCGCAAGTACCGCGCCGACCGCGGCTTCAAGCAGACGGTCGACCGCTACATCGCGGAATTCGAGCGCCTGCTCGATGAAGTCGCCCGCGACGGCCGCGGCCAGCAGGAGCTGAGCAGCCACCTGACCTCGGAGACCGGGCTGGTCTACACCCTGCTCGCCCACGCTGCGGGACGGCTGGGGTGAATTAGCGAAGTGCGCGAATAGCGAGTGGCGAATAGCGAATGGAAAACGGAGGCCTCACGGCCTCCGTTTTGTTTGGGCTAGCTAGCTGAAGCGCAGACTGCACATCTGCAATCGCGCGCTGGCACCAACCACCGTCATTGCGAGCGAAGCGAAGCAATCCATTGTCACCGAGCGCTGGGAAGCATGGATTGCTTCGCTTCGCTCGCAATGACGGTTCTGGCGGGCAGGAAAACTATTCGCTATTCGCCACTCACCACTCGCCGGCTCACTGCCGCCGCCGCGGCCCCGGCGCTGCCGGAGCCGGCGCCGGCTCGGGTGCGGCGTTGTTGCTGCCGCCGAAGATCACCCGGCTCGGGTTGCGGTCGAAATTGTTCACGGCGCGGCTGATGTCGGCCAGCGTGCGGCGGCCGTCGTTGATCAGGAGATTGGTCCGCTTGTCGACGTTGTCGGCGAGCTCGCGGATCGACTTCACCATCAGGTTCAGCTCGCTGCCATTGTTGCCGCCGGCGATCGCGTTGAGGCCCAGCATCAGATTGTCGGCCTTGCCCATCACGCCGTCGACCTTGAGCATGACGTTGTCGATCTTCTCGGAATTGCGCGCCAGCGCCTGGGTGAAGACCTCGAGGTTCTTCAGCGAGTTCTTCACCGACTGCTGATTGTCGGCGACGATGCGGTTGACGTTCTGCAGGGTGGCGCGGATCGCCTCGGTGACGTCCTGCAACGCGTTGGGGTCGGCGGTCAGAACCGGGATGCCGTCTTCATCCAGCGGCACCGGCGGGGCGGCCTCCTCGCCGCCCTTCAGCGAGATCGCGGCGACGCCGGTGAGGCCCTGGAATTCGAGGCCGACCAGGGTGTCCTTGCGGAGCGGTGCGTTGTTCTCGATCATCGCCAGCGCGACCACGCGCCGCGGGTTGTCGAGCTTGACCGAGACCACTTCCCCTATCCGGATACCGTTAAAATTGACGTTGCCGCCGTTGCGCAGGCCCGATGCCGGCCCCTCGAAGATCACCCGCAAGGGGCTGCGCTGCTTGGTGGTGTGCAGGCTCTGGAACCACAGCACGAAGCCGAACGCAGCGGCAATCACCGCCAGCGTGAAAGCCCCGATCAACACGTAGTTCGCCCGCGTTTCCATCAATTGCTCGCGTTCATCGCTCTTGAATTACTCTTGAATTACTCTTGGGCTCTCGCGCAGCCGGCCTGCGTTCGAGCCCGTCGAATTCCTGTTGGCGCATGATCTCGTCGGAAAACCGGTCTCCAGTTTCGGGATCATGAGCTAGGCCACAACGGCTCGGGCGCGCTTGCCGTTGAAATATTGCTGCAGCCATGGATGCTGCGATGCCTTCATGTCGGCGATCGATCCTGCAGCAATGATCTTACCGTTCCCTAAAACGGCGATACGGTCGCACGCGGTGTAAAGACTGTCGAGATCGTGGGTTACCATGAAAACGGTCAGCCCCAAAGTACGCTGCAGGGTGCGCACCAGCTCGTCGAAATCGCCGGCGCCGATCGGATCGAGGCCCGACGTCGGCTCATCGAGAAACACGAGCTCGGGATCGAGCGCGAGTGCGCGCGCCAGCGCGACGCGCTTGATCATGCCGCCGGACAGTTCCGACGGATAGCGATCGGCGACTTCGGGCTTCAGACCGACCATCACCAGCTTCGCCACCATGATCTCGTCGAGCAGCCGCTGCGAGACGCGCAGATATTCGCGCGCCGGAAACTGGATGTTCTGGCGCACCGTGAGCGAGGAGAACAGCGCGCCCTGCTGGAACAGGATGCCCCAGCGCCGCTCGACGGCGCGACGCTGCGACGAGCTCGCTGCGTCGAGATCGACGCCGAACACTTCGATGCGGCCGGAGACCTTCGGCACCAGGCCGATGATGGTGCGCGTCAGCACCGACTTGCCGGCGCCCGAGGGGCCGACGAAGCCGAGAATCTCGCCGCGCTTGACGTCGAGGTCGAGGCCGTCGAGCACGCGCGTGTTGCCGAATTGAACGGTAACGTCGCGGACCCGGATGATGGCGTCGATGTCCCGCTCCGCCATGATCACATCCCGATCGAGGCGAAGAAGATCGCGAACACGCCGTCCATCACGATCACGAAGAATATCCCTTTCACCACCGACGCGGTGGTGTGCTGTCCGAGCGATTCCGCCGAACCCTGTACCGCCAGCCCTTCGACGCAGGCGACGATGCCGATCACCGCCGCCATCACAGGCGCCTTGACCATGCCGACGATGAAATGGTCGATCGATATGGCATCACGAAGGCGGAGCAGGAAGGCCTCCGGATCGACGCCGCCATAGAGCCACGCCACCAGGCCGCCGCCATAGAGCGCGGCCATCGCGCCGAGGAAGGCCAGGATCGGCAGCGCCAGCACCAGCGCCAGCATGCGCGGCAGGATCAAAACCTCGATCGGATCGAAGCCCATGGTGCGCAGCGCGTCGATCTCCTCGCGCATCTTCATCGAGCCGAGCTCGGCGGTATAGGCCGAGCCGGAGCGGCCCGCGACCATGATCGCGACCAGGAGCACGCCGATCTCGCGCAGCACCAGCACGCCCAGCATGTCGACGACGAAGATGTCGGCGCCGAACCTGCGGAAATGGAAGATGCCCTGCTGCGAGATGATGCAGCCGATCAGGAAGGTGATCAGCACCACGATCGGCACGGCGCGCAAGCAGACCTGCTCGAGGTGATGCACCGTCGAGGTGAAGCGGAAGCTGCGCGGATGGACCAGCACCTTGGCGGCCGCGGCCAGCACTGCGCCGAGCATGTCTACGAGGCCGATGATCGTGCCGCCGATCCCGGCCACGGTGCGCCCGATCTGCTCGAACATGACCGATATCAACAGCGGTTCGCTCGCGGCCTTGGGCGCAGGGCCGACACGGCGGACCTCGTCGACCAGGCTGGAATAATTGGCGGAGAGGCCCGCGATCTCAGCTTCCGCGCTGGCATCGCTGAGGCTGCGGCGCAGCCGCTCGATCAGCCACGCGCCGAACGTGTCGAGGCTCGCGACCTGCGACACGTCGATGAAGATGTGGGGACGGCTGCCGCGCAGCTTCTCGGCGTCGGAGACGATCCGCTCGAGCGCGGGTGCAAAGCGGGCCGTCCAGTTGCCCGCCGCGCACAACGCCAGTCCTTCGCCTTGGGCTATCCGCTCCAGTGTCGGGTCGCCGCTCACCTTTTGCCTACCCCTCAAGCCGGCTGGCCGCCGCTCACGCAGATCTCCGGCGACGCCGGATCGGCTTGTCGAATCTGTCACTAACCAGCCATAGTTGGTTGCGCGTCGCAAGCTACGGTTCAGGAAATAGTAGACTTTAAAATGACTTCCACCCCTCCCGGAGCTATTTCCCTGACCGGTCGCATCGAGCACTGGCCGATCGCGGGGACCTTCACGATCAGCCGCGGTGCCAAGACCGAGGCCGTTGTCGTCGTCGCCGAGGTGAGCCAGGGCGGCCTCATTGGCCGCGGTGAATGCGTGCCCTACCCGCGCTATGGCGAAACGCCCGAGGCGACGCTGCGGGCGATCGAGGCGATGCAGGAGGCGCTCGCCGACGGCATGGACCGCATTGCCCTGCAGGCCCGGATGCCTGCCGGCGCCGCCCGCAATGCGCTGGATTGCGCGCTGGCGGATCTGGAGGCCAAACGCGCCGGCAAGCGGATCTGGAACCTGCTCGGCCGCCCCGCGCCGGAGCCGCGCACCACCGCCTATACGATCTCGCTCGGCACGCCCGAGGCGATGGCAGAGGCCACCACCAAGGCTGCCCACCGTGCGCTGCTCAAGATCAAGCTCGGCGGCGATGGCGACGGCGCGCGGATCGCCGCCGTGCGCAAGGCGGCACCGGCATCCGAGCTGATCGTCGACGCCAATGAGGCCTGGACCGAAGACAACCTCGCCGCCAGCCTCGCGGCCTGTGCCGATGCCGGCGTCACGCTGATCGAGCAGCCGCTGCCGGCGGGCAAGGACGAAGCGCTGGCGCGGATCAAGCGCCCGGTTGCGGTCTGCGCCGACGAGAGCGTGCATGACCGCGCCTCGCTCCAGGGCCTGCGCGGCCGCTACGACGCCGTCAACATCAAGCTCGACAAGACCGGCGGACTGACCGAAGCCCTCGCGATGGCCGATGCCGCCCGCGCGCTCGGCTTCGAGATCATGATCGGCTGCATGGTCGCGACCTCGCTTGCGATGGCGCCGGCAATGCTGATCGCGCAAGCCGCGCGCTTCGTCGATCTCGACGGCCCGCTGCTGCTGGCCAGGGACCGCGACAACGGCCTGCGCTACGAGGGCAGCCTGGTCTATCCGCCCGACGCCGCGCTCTGGGGATAATGGACTCTCTTGTTTGACGCGTTTTCTTAGCGCGAACCGGTGCCCACTTCGCTTGAAAACGCTATGAAGCGCCTGCGCGACAACCACATCACGAGCCCGCCGATGGCCGCCATGGCGGCCATCATGTCGTAGACGCCGAGGCCGAAGCGCGCATAGACCATGCCGCTGACGATCGCCGTGGTGCTCGCGACGATGCCGCCGCAGGCGGTGAGATAGCCCTGCGCGCGCGCCATCACGTGAACCGGCACGTGATGCACCATCAGACCCATGATCCCGACCTGCGTCAGGCCGAAGCTCAGCCCGTGTCCGAGTTGGACCGCGGCAAGCACCGCAAGCGGCGGATCCTGCGCGGTGATCGCCCAGCGCGCCACGGCGCTGGCGGCCGCGATCATCACCAGCGTCGTCGACCGTAGCGTGAAGCGCGGCGACAGCGCAAACAGCACGATCTCGGCGATCACGCCGAGCACCCAGAGGCAAGCGATCGTCAGGCCGCTGAAACCGGCCTGCCGCCAGGCAATCGATGCAAAGATGTAGTAGGCGCCGTGGCTGCCCTGGATCAGCGCCGAGGACACGATGATGGCGAGGAAGGCGGGATCGCGCAGCAGCTTTCGTGCACCACCGGTCGACGCCGCGTTGCCCGCCGGACGGCCGAGCGGCCGCAGCATCAGCGCGACCACCGCACTCAGCACCGTCATGGTGGTGATGATCCAGATCAGATCGACCTCCGCGACATAACGGAGCGAGAACCCGCAGACGAGTGCGCAGACCGCGAACGCGGCCGAGCCCCAGAGCCGCAGCGGTCCGTAGCTGAGGCTGTATTGCCTGACGCCGCGCAGCGCATAGGCGTCGGTGAGCGGGATCGTCGGCGTCCAGACGCAGCAGGTCAGCGCATAGACCGCAAGCACCAGGAACGGCTGATGCCGGGTGCCGATCAGGACAAAGCCGAACGCCGTGGCAAAGCTGGTGGCAACGATCGCGCCGCGCAGCATCTGGCGGCGCTCCGCCGCGGCGGTGACCAGCGGCAGCACGGTGAAGCGCGTCACCGGCGGCACCGCGGTGATGATGCCGATCCAGGTGGCATCGATGCCGATCGCCTTCAGCCACACCGTGAAGAACGGCAGGTGGACCCCGGTCACGCCGAACAGCGTGGCATAGAATGCCGCGAGGCTGCGCGCGAATCGCCGCGATGCGACTTTTGCTGCAATGGGGATTTGTGATTCGGAAGACATCAATTCAATTGCGATTCGCGCGATATCGTGGTGATCGTTAGCGTAACGCGCAGTGATTTGCGCGGAGAGATTGTGATGGCCGAAGAAGCATTCGCCCTGTCGCCGATATCCGCCCGCGCGGCCCTGCCGAGCGAGGAGGACTATGCTGCGATCAGCGCGGCTTTCATGGAAACCTCGCGGGGCCGCTGGTTCCTCGGCGAATACGCCAAGCGCAACCGCAATGCGGACACCCGCATGGTGCTCGATGCCGTGGCGCGGATCGAGGAGAGCCTCAGCGCGCAGCGGCAAGCCGCCGCAGCGGCCATCAGGGACGAGCAGCTGGCGCAGGCGCTGGCCGCCCTCCGCGGTGCGATCGAGGCAACCCAGGCGTCCGCCATCGCATCGCTCGACGGCCTCAGCTTCGAGCAGACCCTCGCGCCGGTGCGCAAGGGCGTGCGGGTGATTCGGGAAATTTCCTGGCGGCTGCGCGAGATCGGCAATGACGGCCGGATCTGCGACATCATCGATTCGCAGGCCAGCGCGATCGAGGCTGGTGCCGCGCAGGTCTCGATGGACGACGCCAAGGCCGTGCTGGATGCCGGCTTCGCGGCGCTCGCCCGCCGGCTCAGCGAGTTCGATCCGGACAAGGCCGCGCCCGCGGCCGCACCAGATGTGGCCGAGGCTCCGGTTGCGGAACCACCCGCAGCGGCCCCCTCGCCGCCACAGGCGGCTGATAGCGCTGCGGCCGAAAGCGCGGCCCCCGATGCCACGATCGCGGCTACGCCGTCAGCGCCGCCCAAGGAGGCCGCTGCGACGCCGCCTGCTGAACCTGCTCCGGCCGCAATACCGGAGCCGAGCGAAGCATGGATCAAGGCCGAAGCCGCACTGGCCGAGGCCGAAGCCGCAGAGCTTGCCCGCGTCACCGATGAGGCAGCCGCCGACGCGCAGGACGAAGCAGTGCTCGACCTCATCGCGATGGAGATGGGCGCGCCCGATCCGATCGACGAAGAGGCGATCGCAGAAGAAATGCGCGCCGCCGAGGAGATGCGTGTTGCCGAGGCGATGGCGGCCGAACCTGAAATGGTTGCACCCGCAATTCAGCCCGAGCCTACGCCGGCGCCCGAGCTGAAGGTGGAGATCAAGGCCGAGCAGCCAATGCTCGCTGCGGCAGCGCCGATTGCCGAGACTACGGCGGTTGCCGAAGCGCCAGCCCCCGCACCGGCGCCGCTCCCGCCGGCCGTTGAGGCGCCCCCTGCTCCCGCAGCAGAAATCTCGCTCGGCTCGACCATCATCGCCAGCGGCCTCCTGAAGAAGCCGAGCGTCGCGGCCAACGATCCGCTCGCGCCGATCCGCCGCATGAGCCAGGCCGAGAAGATCGCGTTCTTCTCGTAGGCGCGATCCAATGCCCGACGACACCGACACGATCACGCTTTGGCGCCCCGTGGGACCCCAGGAGCTTGCGCTGATCGAACAGAGTGGCATGCGCGGCTTTCCTCCGCGGCTTCCCGATCAGCCGATTTTCCATCCGATCCTGACGGAAGAGTACGCGGCAAAGATCGCGCGCGATTGGAACGTACCTGCAAGCGGCGCCGGATTCGTCACGCGGTTTCAGGTCAAGCGAAGCTTCATCGATCGCTATGATGTGCAGGAGGCCGGCGGCCGCGCACATCTCGAATACTGGATCCCCGCGGAGGACTTGCCGGCGTTCAATGCTGCGATCATCGGTCCAATCGAGATCATCAGCCGCTTCCCTTGAGGCAGCTTGCCTCCCACTGACCAGCCGCGCTGCGTGACCTAGCTCACGTACCGCGGCCGCATCCGCGCCTAGCCTCTCTGCGACCGGTCCTGCACCGGGTCAGCCTGGGAGCGCGCCATGGTCCGCCTGAAATCCATGATGATATCGGCCGCATTGCTCGGCCTGTTGAGCCTCGGTGCGCCCGGCACTGGATTTGCCGAGACCGGCAACATCACCGTCGGCAACGCAGCGCAGATGCCGGCACAATCCGCCGATCAAGCCGCTTCGCCGGCGACGTCTGCTGCGGCGACACCGGGCACGTTGCGCGGCCCCGAGCAGCGCGTTGCGCTCGTGATCGGCAATGCGAACTATGAGAGCGCACCGAAGCTCGCCAATCCCGACAACGATGCGCAATCGATGGCCGAGCTGTTGAACTCAGCCGGCTTCGAGGTGATCTCCGCAACCGACCTCAGGCAGCGCGACATGATGAGAGTGCTGCAGGATTTTTCCGACAAGGTCGCCGCGCGCGGCCCCAACACCGTCGCGATGATCTATTACGCCGGCCACGGCGTGCAGCTCGCCGGCGAGAACTATCTGATTCCGGTCGACGCGAAGATCGCAACGCCCTCCGACCTCGACGGGAATGCGGTGCGCCTGGTCGACGTGATGGGCACGCTCGAGAACATCCCGAGCCGGATGCGCATCGTGGTGCTCGACGCCTGCCGCAACAACCCGTTTCCGAACGTCAACGATGCCGGCCGCGGCCTTGCCGTCGTCGACGCGCCGAACGGCTCGATCGTCGGCTATTCGACCGCACCCGGCATGGAGGCGCAGGACGGCAACAACGGCCACAGCCCCTACACCAACGCCTTCCTGCGCCTGGCGCGCGAGCCCAATCTGCCGATCGAGCAGCTGTTCAAGCGCGTTCGCCTCGAGGTCAACTCGACGACCGACGGCCGCCAGACGCCGTGGGAAAGCTCGTCGCTGACCTCCGATTTCTACTTCTTCGGCGACACGGCCGTTGCCTCGGCCCGTGCGCCAGCGAACGGCCCGGTCGTGCAGATGGCCTCGAACCTGCCGAACCGCTCGGTGCGGCAGGCCTATGACTTGGTGCTGTCGGAAGGCCGGCCGGATTATTATGAGGAGTTCATCCGGCTCTACCCGCGCGATCTGCTCTGTGACCGCATTCGCTTCCTGCTGACGAACTGGCTGCAGGTCGCTGCCTGGCACAAGGCGGTGCTTGCCAACACGCCGTTCGCCTACAAGACCTTCCACGACAATTTCGCTGGCAGCCCCTACGCGCAGCAGGCCTTGAAGTTGCAGGCGCAGCCGAAAGTCGTGCCGTTGATGCAGTTCACGCGGCTGTCAAATCATCAGGCATTCCAGCCGATCAATGCAGGCGCGCAAAGCGCGATCGGCAAGATCGTGACCATGCCCGCGCCGGGAGCGAAGCCGGTCGGGATGGCGAACTCAATCGGCAAAGGCAAGATCGCGAGCCTTCCCGCGGCGAATGCCGGCAAGACTACGTCGAACCCGATCATGAAGGGCAACGGCAGGCAGCATGTCCGCGCCGAGCGGCAGAGCACGCCAGTCAACCGGATGAGATCAGGCGGCGGCCAGACCGCCTTCCATTCCGGCTCATCAGGTTCGCATTTCAGCGGAATGGGCGGCGGCCATGGTGGCGGCTTCAGGCACTGATCCGCAGCAGAAAGAAACTGGGGCAGAGCGATCATCGCCCTGCCCCCGCTTCTTTTCAAAAAGTGCTGGCGTCAGGCGACGAGCTTCGCGAACAGGTCGGCGTCGACATTGCCGCCCGAGAGCACGATGACGACGTTCTTGCCCTTGGCGTCGATCCGCCCTGCCAGCAGCGCCGCGAGCCCGATCGCGCCACCGGGCTCGACCACGAGCTTCAGCTCGCGATAGGCGAATGCCACGGCAGCACCGACCTCGTCGTCGGAGGCGCTGACGCCATTCGCGAGCAGCTTGCTGTTGATGGCAAAGGTGAGCTCACCCGGCATCATCGCCATCAGCGCATCGCAGATGGTGCGCGCCGCGGCCGGATGCGCCTCGCGATGGCCGACCTTGAGCGACAATGCGTGATCGTCATAGCCCGCGGGCTCGGCGACGATCACCTGGGCCTGCGGATATTTCGCCTTCACCGCGGTGGCAACGCCGGCGATCAATCCGCCGCCGGAAGCCGGCGCCACGACGATATCGGGCGTCAGCCCGAGCGCCGCCATGTCCTCGGCGATCTCGCGACCGGCGGTGCCCTGGCCCGCGATCACCAAGGGATCGTCGTAGGGAGGCACCAAAGTTGCGCCGCGCTTGCTGGCGATGCCGCTGGCGATGGCCGCACGGTCGTCGCGATCGCGATCGTACAGCACGACCTCGGCGCCATAGGACTTGGTCCGCTCACGCTTGGTGAGCGGCGAGTCCGCGGGCATCACGATGGTCGCCTGCATGTTGAGGATCTTGGCCGCCGCGGCCACACCCTGGGCATGGTTGCCAGAGGAGAACGCGACGACGCCGCCGCTCCGCTTGTCCTGCGGAATGGAGGCGAGCTTGTTGAAGGCGCCGCGGAACTTGAACGATCCCGTCCGCTGCAGCATCTCGGGCTTGAGAAAGACCTTGGTGCCGACGCGTTCGTTGAGAACGGGGAAGGTCAGGAGCGGCGTGCGCACCGCGAACGGCGCGACCACCCTTGCGGCGGCATCGATGTCCGCGGCAGCGACGGGTGGATTTAAGGTGGTGTCCGTCATCCGCAGTTTGTATCGCGGCGGAGCGCAGCCCGGCAAGACGCTTTAGCGTGAGTTTGTCTAGTGCGAGGTCGGCTGGGTGGCCGGCAGGGCCGCGAAATGGTGCTCTTCGGCACCGAATTCGATCGCCTCCCCCTCGCCGTCGGGCGCAGCGGGACGAACGTTCATGCAGCGGTCGATGAACACCCGGGCCGACGCCTGCCAGGTGTGGAGCGCGGCGAACTCGACGCAGGCCTGCCGCGGGATGCTGAGCGCCTCGAGGCAAGCATGGTGCAGATCCTCGTCGAGAACCCCGACCGGCGCAGAGCCGATCACGTCGCGGGGACCGGTGACCGGAAAAGCGGCAACCGGCAGGCCGCTCGCCAATGCCTCGAGCAGCACGAGGCCGAAGGTGTCGGTCCGGCTCGGGAAAACGAACACATCGGCTGCGGCATAGATCTCAGCCAATTCTTCCCCATGACGGGCGCCGAGGAACACGGCTTCCGGATATTTCCGCTCCAGCGCCGCCCGCGCCGGTCCGTCGCCGACCACGACCTTGGTGCCGGGCAGATCGAGATCGAGGAATGCCTCGAGATTCTTCTCCACCGCCACCCGGCCGACGCTGAGGTAGACCGGCTGCGGCAGGCAGAGATCGACATCGCGCGGATGGAACAGCGCGGTATCGACGCCGCGCGACCACAGCACCACGTTGCGGAAGCCGCGCTGGCGCAGCTCGGCCGCCAGCGCCGGGGGTGGCGGCCATCACCGCCCGGCTCGGCCGATGGAACC
The DNA here is from genome assembly GCF_020889685.1 of Bradyrhizobium oropedii. Taxonomy (GTDB): domain Bacteria; phylum Pseudomonadota; class Alphaproteobacteria; order Rhizobiales; family Xanthobacteraceae; genus Bradyrhizobium; species Bradyrhizobium oropedii. Next base: position 13,314 of record NZ_JACMYO010000119.1, on the reverse strand, counting down.
AGCGCAGCGCCCGCCACACCCAGGCCTCGGGGACGGGCGTCCGTGCCGAGACGTATTCCGGAAAGCGGGTGTGGAAGCTCGTCGTGAACGGCAGGCGGTGTCGGCGACAATAACGGCGGACCGAAAGCCCGATCGGGCCTTCGGTCGCGATGTGGATGCTGTCGGGCTTGGCCGCCTCGATCAGGCTTGCGACCTTGGCCTGGTAAGGCAGCGCCAGCCTGAGATCGCGATAGCTCGGCATCGCGAAGGTGCGGAACTCGTCCGGCGTCAGGAAGCTCACCTCGACGCCGAGCGATTTCGCCGCCTGTGCCATCATGGTCAGCGTGCGGACAACCCCGTTGACCTGGGGATGCCACGCATCGGTCGCGACCAGGATATGCGTCATGCAGCGCGTGCCGTCACTCGCGGAACTGGCGCAATCCGGCGCACCGGATCGGTCCAGGTGATGATCTCGAAGCTGCCGTCTTCATGCTCGGCGAGCGCGGTGCAGCTCTCCACCCAGTCGCCGCAATTCATGTAGCGGATGCCGTGCTCGTCATGAATCGTCGCGTAGTGGATGTGGCCGCAGATCACGCCGTCGCAGCCGTGACGCCGCGCCTCGCCCGCAAGCGTCGCCTCGAACGCGCCGATATAGTTCACCGCCTTCTTGACCTTCAGCTTGGCCCATTGCGACAGCGACCAGTAGGGAACGCCGAACATCTTGCGGAAGAAGTTGACGAACCTGTTCATCTGGATCGCGAAGTCGTAGGCCTTGTCGCCGAGATGGGCGAGCCAGCGCGCGTTCTGCACCACGAGATCGAAGATGTCGCCGTGGATCACGAGGTAGCGCTTGCCGTCGGCGCCGGTGTGAACGGTGTTCTCCACCACATCGATGCCGCCGAAATGCGTGCCGTAATATTTGCGCAGGAACTCGTCGTGGTTGCCCGGGACGTAGATCACCTTGGCGCCCTTGCGCGCCTTGCGCAGCATCTTCTGCACGAAATCGTTGTGGGTCTGCGGCCAGTACCAGTTCGACTTCAGCGCCCAGCCGTCGACGATATCACCAACGAGGTAGATCGTGTCGGCGTCGTGAGAGCGGAGGAAGTCCAGCAGGCGGTCGGCTTGCGAACCGCGGGCTCCGAGATGGACATCGGAGATAAACAAAGTGCGAAAGCGCCGCTCGGGGCTTTCTTCACTCAAGGAGTCACTTCCCATGCCTGTGCACCTAACAGATTCCTGTGACAAGGCGATGACGATCCCCGCGACCCAAGGCCCCACAAACAGTTAACGAGAATCAGCAGTACGCCCCTCCACTGCGGATAACAGCGGCGTGCGACAATCTGGCGACATGGGCAGTTGTGGCTGTGTCGAACAGGCGTCGTGTTGCCTGCACATCGCAGCGGAACAACAAGCGATTGAATATTTGGCACGTCGAATATGTAGCCCGGATGAAGCGCAGCGTGATCCGGGTCTTCGTCAGCGGATGATCCGCTCCTGGATTTTGGCGGAGCTGTCATCGGGCGCGCATCCGCGCGACCCGTTGGCTACATCCGGGCTACCGAGCTTCAATAATACTTGTGGAAGTGATGCACTGGCCCATGACCGTGGCCGACGGTGAAGCGATCGGCGGCGGCGATCGCTGCGGTGATCCACGCCTTGGCGTTGCGCACGGCGGTCTCCATCGCCTCGCCCTTCGCGAGCCCTGCTGCGATCGCCGACGACAGCGAGCAGCCGGTGCCATGCGTGTTTGATGTGGCGATGCGCGGTGCCGCGAGCGCGATGCTGCGCTCGCCATCGATCAGATAGTCGATGCTGTCCGCGCCGTGGCCGTGACCGCCCTTGACCAGCACCGCGCGACATCCCATCGCCAGCAATCGCCGGCCTTGTCGCGCGACGTCGGCCTCGTTCGAGGCGACCGGTTCGTTCAAGAGCGCCGCCGCTTCCGGCAGGTTCGGCGTGATCAGCGACGCCAGCGGAAACAGTTTGGTCCTCAACGCATCGACGGCCTCGGCGGCAAGCAGCCGATCGCCTGACGTTGCGACCATCACCGGGTCGAGCACGATATGGCGCGGCGCCCAGCGCTTCAGCCCATCGGCGATCGCTGCGATCGTCTCGGCCTGCGCCACCATGCCGATCTTGACCGCATCAACCTTGAGGTCGGAGAACACCGCATCGATCTGGGCGGTGACGAATGACGCCGGCACCGGATGGATGCCGCTGACCCCGGTGGTGTTCTGCGCGGTCAGCGCGGTGATGGCGGAGGCGCCATAGACCCCGAGCGCGGCAAAGCTCTTGAGGTCGGCCTGGATGCCCGCCCCGCCCGAGGAATCCGAGCCGGCAATGGTGAGCGCAACCGGCGTCATCTTGCAGCACCGGCGATCGACAGGAATGAGACCGTCACGATTGAGACCATAGGCCTGTCCTAGCCCGGCCGCCCATCGGCGGCAAGTTCGCCTGACTTTACCGCGAGTTGGCCCCCTCTTGCCCCCTTGCGTCGGCCGCCGGTTTTTGGCCTATAGTCGCGGAAATCCCCGGAGACGACTTTGATGGTTCCTTTCTTCGTCCAGATCAAATGCAAGCTCGGCCAGTCCTACACCGTCGCCAATGCGCTGGCGGAAGCCGAGATTGCGTCCGAGATCTATTCCACCGCGGGCAATTACGATCTCCTGGTCAAGTTCTACGTCGACCACGACACCGACATCGGCCATTTCATCAACGAGAAGGTTCAGGTGATCCCGGGCATCCAGGACACCCTCACCATCATCACCTTCAAGGCGTTCGGCGCGAAGTAGAGCATCGATCTTCGTCCCTGCCCAATTGGGAACGCGCGCCGCTAGGCGGCCGGCGCCGAGTCGATCAGCGCCTTCAGGAACGTGACGACGATCCGGCCGCTGCGACTCACTTCGCCGCCCCTCGACAGGAGCGCCATGCCGCGGCCCAGTGCGATGAAGCCGGTGGCGATCTCGACGGGATCGGCCGGCGCCTGCTTGCCGAGCAACTCGAACAGGCGCGAGACCAGCACGCCAAGGGCACGGCGGTGCTTGCGGTTGAGTTCGTTATAGCCTTGCGCGAATGTCGGACTGCGTAGCGCCTGCAATTGCAGCTCGATCGCCAGCACGGCAAACCCGGGATCCGAATTGGCGGTGGCAGCCCATTTTTCGAGGCCCGCCATCACCTTCGCAGGCTCGCTCGACGTCTGTCCCAATACGCTTTCGATTTTTGCTCGCTCCTCGGATTGGTGCCGCTGCACCAGTTCGAGGAGGATCGCCTCCTTGTCGGGAAAATTCGAATAGAACGCGCCCTGCGAAAATCCGGCCGCGTCGGCGATGTCGCGCACGGAGGCCTGCGCAAACCCCTTCTTGATTATCTCCTCGCGCGCAGCCTCGATCAGGAGGTTCTTCGTACGGGCCTGACTTTCCTCGCGATTTAGCCTTGGCAACGGATTGGGCTCCCGAATCTACAAATACCGATTGATTTTCAGATACCAAATGATATCTATTTTCAGATAGCAGTCGATATTTGTAAATCAGCGTGTCGGACGGACGCGCGAGGAGCAGCTATATCATGCAGAGCAGGCCATTGGACCGTACGCTCGCCATTCTGGCGGCGCTGGCGGCGTTGACTGTCGCCATCATGGTGGTCGGCATCCTCACCACCAGGGGTTCGCAGGACTTCTTCCAGAGCGCCCGCTCCGTCGAAGCCTATGCCGCGTATCTGGAGACCCCCCTTGTGCCGTTCGGCCTGCGGCTCAATCTCGGGCTCGACAACCTCTTCATGATCTTCTACGGCGCATTTTTCATCGTGCTGGCCGCCCGGCTGCGCGCGATCCTGGACCCTTACCTGCTGGGCACAGCGCTCGCCTCCTTGATGCTCACGCTCATCCTCGATTGCGTTGAGAACCATCACATCATGACGATGGTGCATGCGATCCAGAACGGGCTGCCGCTGTCGCCGGCCGATGGCGAGCTGCAGATGATCGCCTCCCAGGTCAAGTTTCACGCCAGCTATCTCGCAGTCTTGCTGTTCTCGTTCGGCTTCCTGCAATTCGGCAGGCTCGGCAGGACCATCGCGGTGGTGCTGTGGTGCTACATCCCCTTTGGTATCCTGATTTCGGTCACGCCGATGGAGCAGGCGAAAACGCTGGTCCTGGGACGGACGATCTTCTTCGTCTTTGCCTTCATCCTGTCCGCCGTCCTGTTCGCTTCACAGGCCCAAAACCACGCTCGGAACAGCCAATAACCAGCCCGGAGGATCCCCCGATGCCGATCACGATGGTCTCGATTGCCGGAAGAAGCCTGCTCGCATTGCTGTTCATCCTTGCCGGTGCAGCCAAGATCGCTGGCCCGAAGCCGTTCCTCGACCATATGGCGGCACACCATATTCCCGGCATGCTGCTGCCGCTGGTCATCGCGCTCGAGCTTGGTGCGGGTCTGGCTTTACTGATCGGCTGGCAGCCGTCATATGCCGCCGGCGCGCTGGCGCTGTTTTGCCTTGCGACCGCGTTCGGGTTTCACCTCGACCTCGCCGACAAGGCCGAACGGACGCTGTTCTTCAAGGACCTCGCGATTGCCGGTGGCTTGATGGTCATTGCCGCCGGTGCGTGGCGCGGATAGCAGGCCGCGCATCACCCGGCGCAATCAGGAAGGATCAGTCTTGTCCGCCTTGCGCACGGGCTTCGGCGGTCCCTCGACGGGCGGCAACGACTTGATGTACTCGGCGATCGCGTCGCGATCGGTCGACGAGAGCTGCGAGGTGTTGCGGATCACGCGCACCATCGATCCGCCGGCGCTATCGCCGTCCGGCGTCTGTCCGCTCTCGAGGAAATGGGCGACATCCTTCACACTCCAGTCCGAGAGCCCCCTCGGTGTGATGTTCGGCACCCAGCCTTCGCCCTCCGGATTCGGGCCGCCCGCGAAGCGCTGCGAGCTGATGATGCCGCCGAGGAAATTCCGCGGGCTGTGACACTCGGCGCAATGGCCGAGGCTGTTGACGAGATAGGCGCCGCGATACCAATGCGCCGAGCGGCTGGCGTCGGCGACGAACGGCTTGCCGTCCATGAACAGGAATTTCCAGACGCCGACATTACGCCTGATGTCAAAGGGAAACCGCACATCGTGGTCGCGCACCTTGCCGGCGACCGGCGGCAAGGTCTTCAGATAGGCGAACAGGTCGCGCACATCGTTGACCCTGGCGTGCTGATAGGACGTATAGGGAAACGCCGGAAAATAGTGCGTCCCCGACGGCGAGGTGCCCTTCATGACCGCGGTGACGAAATCAGCCTCGCTCCAGCGGCCGATGCCGTCGTTCGGGTCGGGCGAGATGTTCGGCGCGTAGAAGGTGCCGAACGGCGACGGTATCGCGAGCCCGCCGCCGAGCCTGGTGCGGTCATCCTGCTTCGGCACGGCATGACAGGAGGAACATCCCCCGGCATTGAACGTTGTGAGCCCGTTGGCCAGATTGGGCTGGTAGGCCGGCAGCGCGCTCGCAGCAACGGTCGCGGGGATCGTCAGCCACCAGTACACGCCAAAGCCGATCAGGCCGGCGAGGCCGGCCAGGAGAAGAATTCGTCGCAACATTCACCGATCCGTCATTGGTCGCTTCAGCGTATCGACCAGTATGATGACAAGCACTCGTACAAGCTCTCATCAAATTTGCCGCACCTCACGATCATTTTGGGAATAAATCGCCGAAGCGGCTGTTGAAGACTGCAACCGTCCTGTGACGTCAAAAGGGGAGAGAACCATGCCAAACAAGACCTTGCTAGCCACGCTGACACTCGGCGCCGCCATCGCCCTCGCCGGTCCGGCCTTCGCCGAGAAGCTGCACGCCAAGCTGGACGGCAAGTCCGAAGTACCCGCAAACACCAGCGCCGGCACCGGCACCGCCGACATCGACTACGATGCCGCCAGCAAGAAGCTCAGCTGGAAGGTGACCTATTCGGGCCTCTCGGGCCCGGCCACCGCCGCGCATTTCCATGGCCCCGCCGACGCCGGCAAGAATTCCGGTGTCGCAATCGCGATCTCGAACGCGACGTCGAGCCCGGTCGAAGGCAGCGCAACGCTGACCGACGCGCAGGCCGCCGACCTGCTCGCCGGCAAGTACTATGTCAACATCCACACCGCAGCCAACCCGGGCGGCGAGATCCGCGGTCAGGTGACGAAGTAACGAAATAACTCCAACAAGAAACGGCCGGCACAAAAAAGGGCGGACGGCTCACGGCGTCCGCCCTTTTGATTGACCGGAAGGCAATCAGCCCTTCTTGAGGCGATAGGTCTCGTGGCAGCCGCCGCACTGCTTGCCGATGACGGTCAGCTCCGCCTTCAGCGTGTCGACATCCTTGATCTTGCCCTTGGCATCAGTGACGGACTTGGCATAGCTCGCGATGTGCTGTTCGAAGCCGGCCTTGTCTTCCCAGATCTTCGGCCCGGCCGAGTAGTCGCCATCCGTCTTCAGTCCCTTGGAGCTTTCCGGGAACAGCGTCGGCAGCTTCTTGGCGGTATCTTCGAACTTCGCCAGCGCGGCGTCGACGGTTGCCTGGTCATAGGGCTTCTCGCCCTTGATCATGGCACCGAGCGCGCCGGCGTTCTTGCCGGTTTCCTTCATCTGGGCCTGGGTCAGCTTGACCTGATTCTGGTCGGCTACGACCGCACCGGCACTCAAGGCAAGCATCGCGGCAACGACGACAATCCGCTTCATCGGCAAAACCCCTCAATTCCGATCTGTCCCGGTCCGCAGGTGCGCGGCCGGTCTGGTTTGCAAACACCGCAGACGGAATCTTCATTCCGCCTGCGACAATTTATCAGAGATTATGGCGGCGCTGCGCCTCACGGACCGCGACCCAGACCCGCTCCGGCGTCGCCGGCATATCGATGTGGTCGATCCCGAACTCGCGATGCAGCCCCTCGACGATCGCGTTGACGATCGCCGGGCACGAGCCGATCGCGCCGGCCTCGCCCGCGCCCTTGACGCCGAGCGGGTTGGTCGCGCACGGCACGTTGTGGGTCTCGAACACGAAGGACGGACCGTCGGCGGCACGCGGCATCGCGTAGTCCATGAAGGTGCCAGTGACGAGCTGACCGTCGGTCGGGCTGTACACCGCCTGCTCCATCAGCGCCTGCCCGATGCCCTGCATCGCGCCGCCATGAACCTGGCCCGCGAGCATCAGCGGATTGAGCGTGACTCCGAAATCGTCGACGATGACGTAGTTGACGATCTTGATGATGCCGGTGGCGGGATCAATCTCGACTTCGGCGAGATGCGTTCCGTTCGGATAGGTGCCGTCGGCGCTCGCGAAGGTCGCGCTCGCATTCATTTTCGAGGTATCGCCGCCGGGACGCTTGGCGAGATCGGCAAAGCTGACCGAGCGGTCGGTGCCGGCGATGCGGATGCGGCCGTCAGCGATCTCGAGGTCGCCGGCGCCGGCTTCCAGCGCCTGCGCGGCGAGCTCCTTCAGCTTGTTGCCGAGCTCATGCGTCGCCCGCTGCACGCTGACGCCGCCGGACGGGATCGATGCCGAGCCCCCGGTGCCGAGGCCGGTCGCGATCTTATCGGTGTCACCCTGCAGCACATGGACGCGCTCGGGCGGCACGCCGAACTGCTCGGCGACGATCTGCGCATAGGCGGTCTGGTGGCCCTGCCCGCTCGACTGCGTACCGATCAGGATCGAGATGTCACCATTGGGATCGAGCGCCACATTGGCGGTCTCCTCGCCCATGGTGCCGCAGACCTCGACATAACTCGCCATGCCGATGCCCCGCACCAGGCCGTCCTTCTTGGCGGCCTTGGCGCGCTTCGGAAACTCCTTCCAGTTGGCGATCTCCATCGCGCGCTTCATATGCGCGACGAAATCTCCGGAATCGTAGACCTTGCCGGTCGCGGTCGTGTAGGGCAGCGACTTCGGTGGGATGAAGTTCTTCCGCCGGATGGCATCGGGCGTCATGCCGAGTTTTCGCGCGGCAGCATCCACAAGCCGTTCGATGACGTAGGCGGCCTCCGGGCGGCCGGCGCCGCGATAGGCATCGACCGGCACCGTGTTGGTGAACACGGTACGGACGCGGCAATGGAAGGCCTGGATGTCATAGAGGCCCGGCAGCATGCCGGCGCCGCCATGCGGGATATAGGGCGCGAAGGTCGAGAGATAGGCGCCCATGTCGCCCATCAGGTCGACATCCATGCCGAGGAATTTGCCGTCCTCGGCGAGCGCCATCTTCGCCGTGGTGAGATTGTCGCGGCCCTGCGCGTCGCCCATGAAATGGTCGGAGCGCTCGGCGGTCCATTTGACGGACTTCTTGAGCTTGCGCGCCGCGACCGCGATCAGCGCATATTCGCGATAGGGAAACAGTTTTGTGCCGAAGCCGCCGCCGACATCCGGGCAGATCACCCGCATGTTCTCCTTCGGCATCTTCAGGATCATGTCGCAAAGAATCTCGCGCAGGCGATGGCTGCCCTGGCTGCCGATCGTCAGCGTCAGATGATCCTTCCTGGCGTCGTACTCGGCGACCGCGGCGCGTGTCTCCATGAAATTGGTGATGACGCGCGGATTGACGATGGTGATTTCGGCCACCGCATGCGCCTTGGCGAACGCGGCCTCTGCGGCGCCCTTGTCGCCGATCGAGACGTCGAACAGCAGATTGCCGGGCTTGTCCGGCCAAACCTGCGGCGCACCCTTCTTCACCGCATTGACGAGACCTGCCACCGCCGGCAGCGGCGTCCATTTGACATCGATCGCCTCGATCGCATCACGGGCGTGATCGACGGTATCGGCGACCACGAAGGCGACGGCGTCGCCGACATGACGCACTTCATCCTTGGCGAGGATCGGATAAGGCGGCGCGATGAACGGATCGGTCTCGAGATTGAACAGGCACGGCAGGCCGCCGAGTTCGGCGACATCGGCCGCGGTCAGGATCAGCGCCACGCCGGGCATGCCGCGCGCCTTACCGGCGTCGATGGTGTAGGTCGCGTGCGCATGCGGCGAGCGCAGCATCAGCGCGTGCAATGCGGGAGACGGCGCGACGTCGTCGGTATAGCGGCCCTTGCCGCGAATCAGAGCGTCATCCTCCTTGCGCCGCACACTTTGTCCGACGCCGAACTTGATGGGAGCTGCCATCGTCTCTCCAATTGCCTTGGTTGTTTGTACGCATATTGGCGTGGTTGTCCGCGAAGCGCAAACCGCTTTCCGCCGCACGTGGCGCTATCACACGGTCGGCTCCTATGCATTTGATTTGACAGGCAAAACTATACGCGGCGCAGCGCGAACAGCCAGCCACGACCGAACAGCGTGAGGATCAGGAAGGCGTAGACGAAGGCGCCGACCGTGATCAGCAGCAGCAGGATCATTTCGTCGCGGAAGATCTGCATCGGGGCGAACCACACCACCGCGAAATGCGAGGTCAGCCACAATGCGATCGCGAGCAGCAAGCCGCACAGTGCGAAGGTGCCGAACGAGCGGATCAGCGCGCGATCGAGTTCGAGATAGCCGCGGCGGATGGCGAACATCAGCACCAGCAACAGATTGACCCAGGCGCCAACAGCGGTCGCGAGCGCGAGCCCGACCTGCGCCAGCGTGCCGACCAGCGCGATCTTCAGCGCGACGTTGACCGCGACCCCGGTCAACGCCGCCTTGACCGGCGTTGCGGTGTCCTTGCGGGCGTAGAAGGTCGCAACCGCGCTGCGGATCATCACGAAGGGAATGAGCCCGACAGCATAGGCCGCGAGCGTGGCGCCGGCGCTTGCGGCATCGGCCTTCGAGAAGGCGCCGCGGGCAAACATCGCGCGCATGATCGGATCGGCGACGGTCAGGAACGCCGCCACGAACGGCACCGAAAACAGCAGCGTGAAATCGAAGGCGCGACGCTGCGCGGCCATGGCGCCGGTGTGATCATCCGCGGTCAGGCGCCGCGACATCTCCGGCAGCAGCACGGTCCCGATCGCGATCCCGATTACGCCGATCGGCAATTGATTGAGGCGGTCCGCATAATAGAGCGCCGACAGCGCGCCCGCCGGCAGGAAGGTCGCGATGATGGTGTCGGCGAACAGCGCGACCTGCGTGCCCATCGAGCCGAGCGTCGCCGGCCCCAGCGCGCGGAAGAAGGCGCGGACGTCCTCGTCGAGCTTGAGCGGCGCGAATCGCGGCAGGCCGCCATGGCGCGCGAGGTCGCCGGCAAGCAGGAAGAATTGCAGGAAGCCCGAGATCAGCACGCCCCAGGCCGCAGCATGGCCGGCACTCGGGAAGAACGCTGCCAGCGCCAGCGTCATCATCATGGCGAGGTTGAGGAAGATCGGCGCTGCGGCGGCGCTGGCGAAGCGATGCATCACGTTGAGCATGCCGCCGTAGAGCGTCACCAGCGTGATCAGCAGCAGATAGGGAAAGGTGATCCGCGTCAGCTCGATCGCGAGCTTGCGCTGCGCGGCGTCTTCGGTGAAGCCCGGCGCAAGGAGGCTCATCGCCTGCGGCATGAACGCCATCGCCACCACAAGCAGGATCACCTGCGAGGCGAACAGCAGCGTGAAGATGCGGTCGGCGAACAGCCGCGCCGACACTTCGCCGCGCTCGCCATGGACATGGGCATAGGCCGGCACGAAGGCGGCGTTGAAGGCGCCTTCGGCAAAGATCGCGCGGAAATGGTTGGGCAGCCGCAGCGCCACGAAGAAGGCGTCGGCGACCGGCCCGGCGCCGAGGATCGCGGCGAGCATGATGTCGCGCGCGAACCCGGTGACCCGCGATAGCAGGGTATAGCCGCCAACGGTGAAGATGCGCCCAAGCATGGCTGCTTCTAGCGCATCATCACCCTAGGTCAAAATGACGTATCAGGCCGTTAACGATCTAGGCATGATCCAGCCCGAAAACCGGAAACCACTTTTCGGGATCATGCCTGTAGCGCGCTGCGCACAGCCGCGATGACGCGGTCCTGCGCCGCCTCGTCGAGATAGGGGTGCATCGGCAGGGCGATGACGTCCTTCGACAGCCGCTCGCTGACCGGCAGGCCGCCGTCGGCAACCGGATAGTGGCTGTAGGCAGTCTGCTGATGGACCGACTTCGGATAATAGATCATGGTCGGCACGCCCTGTGCCTTCAGGGCCGCCGCGAAAGCGTCACGATCGATGCCCTCGGACAGACGGATGGTGTACTGCGCCCATACCGAGGTGCAGCCCGGAGCAAGGCGCGGCACCGCGACGAGGTTGCCGAGCGCGCGCGAATAGCGTTCCGCCACCTTGTTGCGTGCGGCAATCTCGTCGTCGAAGATCTTCAGCTTCTCGAGCAGGATCGCCGCCTGCATGGTGTCGAGCCGCGCCGTGAGGCCGAGCCGCACGTTGTCGTACTTGTCCGAGCCCTGGCCGTGCACGCGGATGCTGCGCAGCGTGCGTGCGAGCTCCTCGTCATCGGTGAAGATCGCGCCGCCGTCGCCGAAGCAGCCGAGCGGCTTTGCCGGGAAGAAGCTGGTCCCGGTCGCGAGCCCGAAGGTGCCGAGCTTGCGGTTCTTGTAGGTTGCGCCGAAGCCCTGCGCGGCATCATCGAGCACGAACAGGCCCTCGGCCTCGGCGACTGCGGCGATCGCATCGTGATCGGCGCTCTGGCCGAACAGATCGACCGGGATCACGGCCACCGGCTTCAGCCCGCGCGCCCGCGCCGTAGCAATGCCGCGCTTGAGCGAATTGATGTCGATGTTGAAGGTTTCTTCGTCGACATCGACGAAAACCGGCGTCGCGCCGGTCAGCGTCACGACTTCGCCGGTCGCACAGAAGGTGAAGGTCGGGCACAGCACCGCATCGCCCGGGCCGACATTCTTCGCCATCAGGACCATCAGAAGCGCGTCGGTGCCGCTCGCACAGCTCACCACATGCTTGGCCCCGCTATAGTCCGCCAGCGCCTTCTCCAGCGCGGAGACTTCCGGACCATTGATGAACTGGCAATGGTCGAGCACGCGCGCGACCGCGTCATCGACGGACTTGCCGAGCCGCCGACGCTGCGCGGCGATATCGATGAAGGGAATGGGCTCAAGCTGCATATGCTGGTTCATGGAAGCTCTTTGCACGTGTTGAATGAATGACAATCAGCCAGTGAATGACGATCAGCCGGCGATGCGGCGCGGTCCCTTGCGCATCGTCGAGGCGGCAGGCCGGGCGGGCGTTTCCAGGCAGCGGATCGCGATCTCGAGGCTCGCCACACCTTCGTCGCCGGACACCGCCGGCAGCTTGCCGCTACGCACGGCATCCAGGAAGGCGATCAGCTCGGCGCGAAGCGGCTCGTCGTGACCGACCGGCAGATGACGCATCGAATAGCTGCCGTCGGGCTTGAAGCCGAAGCATTCGGTGACCTGACGCGTGAGCAGGTCGCCCATCACATATTTGCCGCGGGTCGCGACCGTCACGTTGCGCGCCTTGAACGGCGTCAGCCAGTTGGTGTTGATGTGGGCGAGCACGCCGGACTCCGTGCGGAACTGGAGCAGCGCGATGTCCTCGCGCTCGGCGACCGCGCTCGAGAGCTGCGGCTGCACCTCGACGATATCAGACTCGGTGAACCAGCGGATCAGGTCGATGTCGTGCACGGCGAGATCGATCACGACGCCGACATTGGACATCCGCGGCGGGAACGGGCCGACCCGGGTGATGCCGATCGACAGGATGTCCTCACCCGAGATCGCCTGCTTGATCGCGGCGACCGCCGGATTGAAACGCTCGACATGGCCGACCATCAGCGTGACGCCGGCCCGCTCGGCGGCAGCGACGATCTCGCGGCCTTCTTCAACCGTGGATGCGACCGGCTTCTCGACCAGGATATGGATGTTGCGTGCGATGCAGGCGAGCGCGATCTCGTGATGAAGGTGGGTGGGGGCTGCGATCGTCACCGCATCGATGCCCTCGGCGAACAACTGATCGAGGGTTTCAAAGGCGCGGCAGCCGACCAGGTCGATGGCGCGGGTACGGTGTTCCGGGAGCGGATCGACGATGCCGATCAGCAGGACGCCGGGCAGGCCGGCCAGCACGCGGGCATGGTTGCTGCCCATCACGCCTGCGCCGATCACGCCGACGCGCAATGCGCGGCCGATATCGGCCTTCGCGCCGGCTGCGGACACTTTTGCATTCATATCGTAGACCCCAAGTAACGTTCTGGCGGTTGTCCCGGCTTCTCAGGGAGCCCCACCGGCTCCGAGGAAATCAGCACCAAGGCCCCTCTTCCCGATCTGCGCCTTTGGCGCAAATCACTCCGCGTCGTTGGCAGCCGCTATAGCACGGTGTCACAAATGTGGCGAATGCCAACAACGAAATCCGGACACGTTTTGATTCAAAGAGTTACATCGCCCGCGCCCTACTTTCGAGCGCGGGAACCGTTCG
>NZ_JACMYO010000118.1 GCF_020889685.1 Bradyrhizobium oropedii | reverse complement strand
CCCAGGGCGAGCAGCGCGGCGGCAAGGCAAATCCGGGTGCGAAACATTCAAATCCCCCAATCCGATTTCTGTTCATAGAAAAAAGCGAATGCCGCAGGCGCCGGGAATCGGCGGCCCGCGGCGATGATGGTCGCGATCAGAGGATTTTGACCGCGCTGAGCAGCGTCATGTAGATGCCCCAAGCCAGCGGAATGCCGACGAACAGCCAGAACAGCGCCGCCCTGCCGTCCAGACCGCCCTTGCCGATGCCGAATGATCCGGTCGCGCCGTTGCCGCCGGTCGCCGTCGCGGCTTGCAGCTTCGCCACCTCGGCGTCGCTCATGTGCCATTTCGGATCGACCGGCTTGATCAAATGGTTGCAGATGAAGCCGGCGATCAGCATGCCGCACAGGATGTACATCGTGGTGTTGTAGAGCTGGTCGCGCGGCACGCCGGCGGCGAGCTGGAATTCGCGAAGGTAGTTCACCACGACGGGACCGATGATGCCGGCGGTCGACCACGCCGTCAGCAAACGGCCGTGGATGGCGCCGACGAACTGCGTGCCGAACATGTCGGCGAGATAGGCCGGCACGGTGGCGAAGCCGCCGCCATACATCGACAGGATGATGCCGAAGCCGAGCACGAACAAGAGCTTCGAGCCCATCGCGGCGAAGGTCGGTGCCAGCGCGTAGAGCGCGATGCCGAGCACGAAGAACGTGTAATAGGTGTTCTTGCGGCCGATCTTGTCCGACAGCGACGCCCAGAAGAATCGACCTCCGATGTTGAACAGCGACAACAGGCCGGCGAAGCCGGCGGCGATCGCCGCGATCTGCGCCTTCTGCGAGGCGTCGAGCGCGTTGAAGCCGACATTGGGCAGCCCGATCAGCTTGCCGGCGAAGATCTCCTGCAACATCGGCGAGGCCATGCCGATCACGCCGATGCCGGCCGACACGTTCAGGCACAGCACCCACCAGATCAGCCAGAACTGCGGCGTCTTGTGCGCGTTGTCGAGATGGACGTTCTTGCTCGAGATCATCGCGTTGGATTTGGCCGGCGGCGTCCAGCCTTCCGGCTGCCAGCCAGACGGCGGCAGGCGATAGCGGAAGGCGCCGATCATCATGAACACGAAATAGATCGCGCCCATGACGAGGAAGGTTTCCCAGACGCCGACCGAGGTCGGGGTCTTGAAGTAATTCATCAGCTTGTCGGCCAGCGGCGCGCCGATCATCGCGCCGCCGCCAAAGCCCATGATCGCCATGCCGGTCGCCATGCCGCGGCGGTCGGGGAACCACTTGACCAGCGTCGACACCGGCGAGATGTAGCCGAGGCCGAGACCGACGCCGCCGATCACGCCGGAGCCGAGCCACATCAGCCAGAGTTGGTGCGTGTAGACTCCGAGCGCGCCGATCACGAGACCGCCGGCCCAGCACAGCGCCGCGACGAAACCCGCCTTGCGCGGACCGACCTTTTCGAGCCAGCCGCCCCAGATCGCAGCCGAGACGCCGAGCAGCACGAAAAACAACGTGTACATCCAGCCGAGGCTCGCGACCTTCCAGTCACAGCTCGTCGTGAACAATTCCTGGGCCAGCGAAATGTCGGGGCAGGCCTTGGGCGCGGTCAGCCCGATCGCGCGCGACAGCGGCAGCCAGAACACCGAGAAGCCGTAGGCCATGCCGATGCACAGATGGATGCACAGCGCCGCCGGCGGCACCAGCCAGCGGTTGAAGCCGGCGGTCGCGATCGTGTGTTCCTTGTCGAGGAAACCTGCGCCTGCAGTCGATACGCGGCCGGCGCTGCTCATCGTCGTCATTGAAACCTCCCCTGCAGCCGCCATTGCGTCAGGCGCATCTGCGTCTTCGATCCCGTCTCAGCCCGTTGCGGCAACCGCCAGCCCGGCCACTCCGCACATTCCCTCGGTGCGCCGGGACCAACCACGCGCACTCTGGAAATGTTAACCCCCAATGCGAACGCATATGCCAAGCCGTGCAACCCGATCCGGGCGCGGGCCGGTTTTTCTCCGTCCACGTGCCCACATCCGGGCACAGCTCCACCTGCACAAGCCGCTGGAGCTTATCAATTCGCGCAGAAGGGGAAATAGGTGTCGATAGGCAAAAGGTAGATATCAAGCCGGATCTAGCGCGTACGCGGCGCTGCAGCATTTGATTTATCTATCATTCCATTCGTCTTCTCGATCAGGAAAACGATCCGAACGTCGCTTCGTTCGGTGATCTCGACCTTGTCGCCGGTCTCCTGGATCAGGGCCGGGATATCGATCACCGAAAGCGGATCGGTGCAGTGCACCTCGAGGAAATCTCCCGCCGTCACGCTCCTGAGGGCCTTGCGCGTCTTCAGCGCAGGCAGCGGACATTTCAGGCCGGTGAGATCAAGCTTCGTCGTTGTCATGATTGGACCTTGGCGAAGCTGCCCTGCATCGTCAACGCTGGCGCTTCCTCGCCCTGTTCAGCTATCGGCTGGAGCCGAAGCGAGCACATCGTCGACGGGATTCGCGGAACGCAATATCAATTCGGCAACGTCCTCGATGTCGTCGAGATGCGCGATCGGCAGCGTGGTTTCAATCGCGACGTCGCTCGCGATCCCGACCACGCGTGGGTCATCGGGAAACAGCAGCGGCTTGCCGTTGGCGGCGCGATACACCTCGATCTTGTTGACCGGCTCGCGCTTGAACCCCTCGACCACCACAAGATCGACTGGCGCCATCTTGGCAAGCAGCTCCGGCAGCCGCGGCTCGTCGGCGCCGCGCAGCTCGTGCATCAGCGCCCAGCGTCGTGTCGAGGACACCAGCACCTCGGTCGCGCCGGACTGCCGGTGCACCCATGAATCCTTGCCGGGCACGTCGACATCGAATTCGTGGTGCGCGTGCTTGATCACGGAGACGCGCAGGCCGCGGCCCAGCAGATAGGGGATCACCCGCGACAGCAGGGTGGTCTTCCCGGCACCGCTCCATCCCGCGAGGCCAATCACTTTCATACGCGTCTCCGAAGGCATATAGCGTCCAACGCTGCTTATATCAGCCTTGACGCAATGTCATGCCAGCCTCGCCGGGCGGAAACATCGCAACCCGCTGGAAGCCGGCGCCGTCGCCCGGCGCCCGCCACGGGGAACCGTTGCACGCTTCATCGTATGTCACGCGTCATCTGACTATCCAACGGATATACCTCCAAGTTTCCAATGCGCGGGACGACCGGAACACGATAACATGCATTGTGGGAGTACCACGTATGTCTCGCTCGCCTTCGATCGTACCGCATCAAATCGACCACGACACCTATGTGGTGTTGAACGATTTTGGCCGGCTTGGCCGTGCCTGGTGCGAAACCGACGAAGAAGGTGCTGACCGGAAAACGCTGATCCGCCGTCTCCTGGATGACCATTACAGCCATCCCGTGCGCATCGTGGCCTTCAATACCAACCAAGGATGGTCGCGCGACGTGACGACCGATATTGCCGACGAGCTTCGGCGCCGTTTCGTCGAGTACGATGAGGTCCCGCGCTCCGTGCTGGAGTTCGTCGAGGCGGCCATGCGGCACTGAGCAGTATCCGCAACCGCACCGAGACACGCGGCAAGATAGCCCGACGGGCAACTCGGCAAAACCCTGTCAAGCCGCGCGCGAACGCAAAGCTCAGGCAATCATGTCGCGAGAATGCGTGAGTGCGACTCGCAAGCGGTGCAGCAAACTCAGTGTCGTCCGGCGAAGGCCGCGGCCCATCACCGCAGGGTTGTGCTGTTGAAGAAGACTGTGGCCATGGCGTCGCGCAACAATAAGCATTGGTGATTATGGGTCCCGGCCTTCGCCGGGACGACAGTTGTGATTGGTGTGGTAGCGCGGCGGCATACTCGGCTACGCCGGCCTGAACCCCGCCGCCGTCAACGCAGCCCGCCCCTCCTCCGATGCCAGCGCATCGAGAAAAGCCTGTACCGCGGGCCGCTGCTTGCGTGCCGTCACCAGCGCGAAGTCGTAATGCTCTTCGGCAAGCGGAATGAAGCCGAGCCCGGACGCAAGGGCGACCGGCGCGATGGTCATGCCCCAGTCGGCGCGATGTTGCGCCACCGCTGCCGCGACCGCATTGTGCGAGCGCGGCTGATTCCAGTAGCCGTCGGGCCGGTGGCCGCCCAGCAGGCGATCGATCAGGATGCGAGTGCCGGCACCCTGGTTGCGGTTGACCATGATGCAGGCGGGATCGGCGAGCGCGGCGCGCACCGCCTCCTCCGCGCTCAAGCCGGCAAAGCGCGCATCGTCCTTGCGGAACACGATGCCCTGCATGCGCCGCCAGCCCGGCACCAGCTCGAGACCGTCGGAGAGATACGGCGCGTTGTAGGTCCCGGTCTTGTCGTCGAACAGATGGATCGGGGCGAGATCGCATTCACCGCGCTTGGCGGCCGCGAGCCCGCCGAGGCTGCCGACCGCGATCGACCGCACCACGAGGCCGGCATGCGCCAGCGGCGCGGTGACGAGATCGAGCCCAGTGCAATGGCTGCCGACGATGACCAGATCGGGCACCCGCACATGCGGCGTGAACAGCGTCACCTCGGCGTCGCTGCCGGCCGGCAACTGGTCGGCAAGTGCCTCGATCTTCAGGAAGCCGTCGGCTTGCGCGAACGACGTGATCGCGCCCGAGCCCTTGCCGCTGGGATAAGCGATCAGGCCGTCGGCACCCTCGACCAGCGACACCATCACGAATTCGGTGCGGCCGAGCTCAGAGGCGATACGGACCGGCACCTTCGCCGCCACCTTGGCATCCGAGCGCGGCGGCAGGCCGGCCATCCGCCGCAGCACCGGCACGATCATATCGTGGAAGGTGAACATCGCCGAGGTCGGAAAGCCCGGCAGGATGACCACCGGCTTGCCGTCACAGACCGCAAGGCACAGCGGCTTGCCCGGCTTCAGCGCCACGCCATGCGCGATGATGCCGGGCTTGCCAAGCCGGGCGATGATCCGATGCGAGACATCGCCCGCGCCCTTGGAGGTGCCGCCCGACAGCACCAGCATGTCGCTGTCCGCCAGCGCCTTGCGCATCGCGGCTTCGAGCATCGCCTCATTGTCGGCGATCGCGCCAAGGAACGCCGGGTCGCCGCCGTTCTCGGCAATCGCCGCGGTGACGATCGCGCCATTGGTGTCGTAGATCGCGGCCGGCCGCAGCTTTTCACCCGGCTGCACCAGCTCGTCGCCGGTCGAGAGGATCGCAACGCGCGGACGGCGCGTCACCAGAACCTCGGCAATGCCGCAGGCCGCGAGCATGCCGATCTCGCGAGAGCCGACGATCGTTCCCGCGCGCAGCAGCGCCTCGCCGCGCGCGATGTCGGAGCCGGCGTAAGACACGAACTGCCCGGGCGACGCCGCGCGGCGGACCTCGATGGCATCATTGCCGACGGGCTGGCTGTGCTCGACCATCACGATCGCATCCGCGCCGCGCGGCACCGGACCGCCGGTTGCAATCGCGGTCGCGGTGCCCGGCAGCACCGGGAGGGTCGGCGCGGTCCCGCACGAAATGGTCTCGCCGTTCAGCGCGAGCTGCACCGGCGCGGCTTCGCCGGCGCGCGCAACATCGGCCGAGCGCACGGCAAAGCCGTCGACATTGGAGCGATCGAACGGCGGCACGTCGATCGGCGCCACCTCGTCCTCCGCCAGCGCACGGCCGAGCGCGTCGGCGAGCAGCCGCGTCTCGGACAGCAATTGCCGCGGGAACAGCGCCGCCTCGAAGCGCGCGATCGCCTCCTCGCGCGACAGGATGGTCAGGAACTGGTCCTGCTCAACGGACGGATTGGGTTTCGGCGTGAATGGTTGGCTCATCTCGGGAACTCACTCCCGCAACATATAGGCATCGACAAGTGTGCCCGCAGCGAAGCCTTCCGCAGCGCCGGGCACGATCAGCAGGCCTTCGGCGCGCGCAATGGCATCGAGCGACAGGTCTCCGATCGCAAGCACGGCCCAGTAACCCTGCTGACGCGTCAGCAACACGACCTCGGCAATACCGACGCCGGAAGCGATCTTGCGTTCCAGCGGCAGCGCCAGCGTCCTGCGCGGCTGCCGGCCCGACAGGCGATCGAGCAGGGGAAGCGCAATCGCCCACCACGCCGCGAACGCCTGATCAGGCGCACCCGGCAGGGCGACGACCGACGTAGCATCGATCCGGCCGACCGCCATGGTGCGCCCGGGCTGCAAGGCAATGCCGTGCGCGATCAGCATGCCGCGCGTGGCCAGCGCATTCACCGCTGCATCGGTGTGGCCAACACCGGTGCCTCCGATCGTGATGATCAGGTCGCAGCCGGCTGTATCGAGCGCGCTTGCAATCGCCGTCACATCGGGCGTCGCGGCGGTGCAGGTGACCTCGGCGCCCGCGAGGCGCGCAGTGTCGGCGATCAGTTGCGCGGTCAGCTCACCGTTGGCGATATTGACGATGCGAAGCCGCGGCCGGCGCACGCGCAACAGCTCCAGTCCAGCCGCCCGCGCGAGCAGCAGACCGCGCGGCAGCAGCGGCTCTCCTGCAGCGATCACAGCACGCCCGGCGGCAACGTCGCTGCCGGCACGCCGGACGCCCTGCCCCGGGATGGCTTCGGCAAGCACCTGCGGAAGTGGACCGGATGTGTCGACGGCATCCGCATCGACCACGCAGTCGGTGCCATCAGGCATCGCAGCGCCGGCTACCACCCAGACCGGGAGTTCGGTCACCGCCAACGGCGCATAGGAGGAGGCGCCGACCAGGTCATTGGCGCGCATCGCCCAACCGTCGTTGACCGCGACATCGTGCGGCGGGCAGGCGCGCAGGGCCGGCATCTCGGCGGCAATAGAGCGGAGGGCGTCGGCCGGCGGCAATTCGATCGGCTGGACAGGCACGAGATCGCGCAGCACGGCGGCCAGCGCCACGTCGAGCGCGGTGAGCGAAGCCGGAAGGCGCTGGGCACTGACCATGGCCCGCTATGGACTGAATCGGCCCCGAAAGAAACCGGCTTGGGCTGTGCCGGGGCACCTCCATTAGACCGATGGCGCGTTGACGCGGACCCCAAACTAGTTGCAAAAGAAACCAATATATCCGGGTTCCAGAGACCCGGGACAACCATAATGGCCAATGCGCCAATTCAGGAGGGAGACAGAATGATCGCCACCAGACTAGCCGTGTTCGGGACACTCGCAGCCGCGCTGCTGGCCTCCTCGGCCGTATCGGCACAGGTGTCCGACGACATCGTCAAGATCGGCGTGCTGACCGACATGAATGGCCCGGCCTCGACGCCGACCGGACAGGGTTCGGTCACCGCCGCGCAGATGGCGGTCGACGATTTCGGCGGCAAGGTGCTCGGCAAGCCCATCTCGGTGATCGTCGGCGATCACCAGCTCAAGCCTGATATCGGCGCGACCATCGCGCGGCGCTGGTATGACGTCGATCAGGTCGACCTCATCGTCGACGTGCCGGTCTCGGCGGTCGGGCTCGCGGTGCAGAACATCGCTAACGAGAAGAAGAAGCTGTTCATCACGCACTCGACGGGTGCGACCGATTTCCATGGCAAGTTCTGCTCGCCCTACGCGATGCAGTGGGTGTTCGACACCAGGGCGCTTGCGGTCGGCACCGCCCAGGAGGTGGTGAAGCGCGGCGGCGACAGCTGGTTCTTCATCACCGACGACTATGCGTTCGGCCATTCGCTGGAGAAGGACGCCTCCGCGATCGTGACCAAGAACGGCGGCAAGGTGCTCGGCGCGGTGCGGCCGCCGTTTGCGACGCCCGATCTGTCGTCCTTCATCCTGCAGGCGCAGGCCTCGAAGGCCAAGATCATCGGCATCGCCGGCGGACCGCCGAACAACACCAACGAGATCAAGACCGCCGCCGAATTCGGCGTCTTCGCCGGCGGCCAGCAGATGGCAGCGTTGCTGGCGCTGATCACCGACATCCACTCGATCGGGCTATCGGCCGCGCAGGGCCTGTTGCTGACCACCTCGTTCTACTGGGACATGGACGACAAGACGAGGGAATGGTCGAAGCGCTACTTCGCCAAGATGAACCGGATGCCGACGATGTGGCAGGCCGGCGTCTACTCCTCGGTGACCGCCTATCTGAACGCGATCAAGGAGACCGGCACCGACGATCCGCTCAAGGTCGCGGCCAAGATGCGCGAGAAGCCGGTCGAGGATTTCTTCGCCCGCAACGGCAGACTGCGCGACGACAATCTGATGGTGCACGATCTCTGGCTGGTCCAGGTCAAGACCCCGGCCGAATCGAAATATCCGTGGGACTATTACAAGATCCTGGCGAAGATCTCCGGCGAGGACGCGTTCGGGCCGCCGGACCCGGCCTGCCCGATGGTGAAAAAGTAACTGCGTAGCAGTCATTCCGGGGCACGCAACGCGCGAACCCGGAATCTCGAGATTCCCCGGTGCGCAATTGCGCACCTGAGGTCTGGTCCTTCGGACCTTCCCGGAATGACCTCTGCATCGACGCGACGACGCGCCCATACAGAGATTACTTCGCCACCCCGATCTCGCGGAAATATCTGAGCACGCCGGGATGGATCAGATTGATGTCAGGCGCGGCGGCGACGGTGTTCGCCGCTGTGGTCTCGCAAGCCTGGGCGAGCTTGGTGCAGAAAACAGCCTCGACGCCGTGCAGCGTCTTCGCGAGCCGATAGGCGACATCATCGGGCAAGGTGTCGCGCACCAGGATGTAGCTCCAGGAGCCGACCGAAGAAATTGCGGCAGTCTGCTTAGGATAGCTGCCGGCCGGAATCGTCAGCGGCTTCAGGAAAGTGTGCTTGGCGCGGATGCGCGCGATCTCGTCCGCAGTCGGCGCGATGAAGCGCGCACCGGTCGCGCTCTCCGCCATCTTGGTGAAGCCCGGCCAGCCGATGCCGGCGCCCCACAGCGCCGCAGCGCGTCCGTCCTCGACCATCGCAGGCCCGTCGCCGGCGCGATCGAGATAGATCGACTTGAAGTCCTCGTCCTGCTTCAGCCCGATGCCATCGAGGATGTAGCGCGACAGGATCGGCAGGCCGGAGCCCTTGGCGCCGAAGGCGACCGGCTGGCCGACCAGATCCTGGATCGTCTTGTAGGGGCTGTCGGCGCGGACCACGAACATCCCGGGGCTCGAATACATCGCGGTGAGGATCTTCAGCCTGGTGGCCCGCGGCCGGCCGATGCCCATGAAGGCCTCGTAGGACGGTTCACCCGCAACGGTTGCGATATCGACGCTGCCGGCCTCGAGCAACGGGATGTTCTCGTTGGAGCCCTTGGTGTTGCGCGGCTCGATCGACAGCGTCGGATCGGCTGCGTTCATGACCTCGGCAAGCGCATTGCCATAGAGCGGAAAGCCGCCGCCCGGCGTCGCCGTGGCGAAACTGATCGTGGTTTTGGAAATGGTCTTGCCCCCCTCTTGCGCCGCCGCGCCGCCCGCGAGCAGCAGCGCTCCGGCGCAAATCATGACAGCGAATTTCATCCCGAGCCTCAAGCATTGCACATGAGCCAGACTATCGTCGCACGGGCGGGGTCGTAGGCAAAGCCAGCGTTTTGTGAAACCATGACAGCAACAGTCACAAGAAAATGACGGGAGATACGATGATCCGGTTCGCACGTGCTGCTCTGCTTGGTTTGATGTGTTGCATTGCCTCAGTTGCCCCCTCATCCGCATCCGACTATCCGAACCGTCCGGTGCGCTGGCTGATCGGCTTTGCCGCCGGCGGCCCGGTCGACATCGTCGCGCGCATCATGAGCCAGTGGCTGTCGGATCGTCTCGGCCAGCAATTCGTGGTCGAGAATCGTGCCGGCTCAGGCGGCAATATTGCCGCTGCCGCCGCGATCAACTCGGCGGCGGACGGTTACACGCTGCTGTTCGTCGCACCCAACAACGCGATCTCGACCTCGCTCTACAAGAAGCTGCCCTACGACTTCCTGCGCGACACGACGCCGGTCGCCAGCATCATGCAGCTCACCAACATGCTGGTGGTCTCGAATGCGATGCCGGTGAAGACCGTTCAGGAGTTCATCGACTACTGCAAGGCCAATCCGGGCAAGATCGCCTACGCCTCATCAGGCAACGGCACCTCGGTGCACATGTCGGCCGAGTTGTTCAAGGCGATGACCAAGTGCGACATGCAGCACGTGCCGTATCGGGGATCGGCGATCGCCTTCCCCGATATCATCTCCAACAAGGTGCAGTTGATCTTCGACAATCTGCCGTCGGCGCTGGAGCAGTCGCGCGGCGGCAGCGTGCGCGCGCTCGGCGTCACCTCGCCGCAGCGCTGGCCGGGTGTGCCCGATGTGCCCGCGATCGCCGAGACCGTGCCGGGCTTCGAGTCGGTCGGCTTCTACGGCATCTCGGCGCCGAAGGGCACGCCGCCGGAAGTCATCGAGACCCTCAACAAGGCGGTCGGCGAGGCCTTGAAGGACCCCAAGCTGGTGGCCCGCCTCGCCGAGGTCGGCGGCATCCCGAAGCCGATGACCCCGGCCGAATTCGGCAAGCTCGTCGCCGACGAGACCGAGAAATGGCGCAAAGTCGTCGAGTTCGCCGGCGTCTCGGTGGATTGAGGGCCGCGGTGGCTCGGGGGGCCGATGCAGCGGCGTGCGGCACGAGGGTTCCGGGGGCGGCATTGCCGAAACCCCACGCACCCTGTAAACGGAGCCCGCACCGTTGCCGGCCGCCCCCCGCGGCCCGCAAGGCGGCGGGGCCTGTAGCTCAATGGTTAGAGCCGGCCGCTCATAACGGTCTGGTTGCAGGTTCGAGTCCTGCCGGGCCCACCAATGGATCGATGACTTGACCGGTGCGCGCCCCGCCCGGATGCGGATCCGCTCTACAAGGAGCTCTCAAACGCGTGCCGCTGCGCCGGCGTCAGATGCAGGCCGTGCTTGGTGCGTCGATCCAGGAAATCGGCAGAACGCCTGGCCCACTCCGTCTCGCGGAGATACGCCGCCTCGCGTTCATAGAAGTCACCGCCGAAATGACGGCCCAGATCGACGGAGGTACGGGCCGGCCCCAAGAGTTCGCGCGCGCGTCCCGTAAAGACGAGCATAGTGCTGAATGAGCGTTCGCGGCAGATCGGGATAGTCGCGCACCAGCCCGTTCGAGAAATCATCGAAGCTGCCGCCGACGTCGCCGCCCGGCAGCGGCCGGTTCGCGGTCCAGGCCGACGACAGCTTGGGAAACCACGGCGCGAGGCGCTGCATCGCCTGCTCCGCCAGCCGCCGGTAGGTCGTGATCTTGCCGCCGAAGATCGAGAGCAGCGGCGGCGCCCCCTCGGCGCCGTCAACTTCGAACACATAGTCGCGGGTCACGGCCGACGGATTGTCGGCATTGTCGTCGTAGAGCGGCCGGACGCCGGAGAAGGCGTGCACGATCTCACCCGGCTGCGGCGGCGTGCGAAAATAGCGGCGCAGCACCTGCAACAGATAGTCGGTCTCGTCCGCGCCGATCGCGACGTCCTCGGCGCGCCCCCTGATAGGGAATGTCGGTGGTGCCGATCAACGCGAGATCGTTCTCATAGGGATTGACGAAGATCACCCGGCGATCGGTGTTTTGCAGCAGATAGGCCTGCGGCCCGTTCCAGAATTTCGGCACCACGATGTGGCTGCCCTTGACCAGCCGCACGCTTTGGGCCGAGTTCAGTCCCGTCACGCCCTGGATGACATCCTGAACCCAGGGCCCGGCGGCGTTGACCAGCGCGCGCGACCGCACGACCTGCGTCGTGCCGTCGTCACCCTGCATCTCGAGCAGCCAGAACTCGCCGTCGCGCCGCGCGCGCACCGCGCGCGTGCGCGGCAGGATGCGGGCGCCGTTCTGTGTCGCATCGATCAGATTCAGGATCACCAGCCTGCTGTCGTCGACCCAGCAATCCGAATATTCGAAGCCTCGCCGGAACTCCTGATGCAGCGGCGCGCCTTCAGGGGCCTGAGACAGATCCAGGCTGCGGCTCGCCGGCAGTTGCTTGCGGCCGCCAAGATGGTCGTAGAGCAGCAGCCCGGTGCGAACCAGCCAGGCCGGCCGCTGCTCCGGCGAGTGCGCAGCACAAAGCGCATCGGCCAGATGATGTGGGGCGCGGACGCGAGCAGCACCTTGCGCTCGATCAGCGCCTCGCGCACCAGGCGGAATTCGTAGTATTCGAGATAGCGCAAGCCGCCATGGATCAGCTTGCCCGAGCGCGACGAGGTGCCCTCGGCGAAATCATCCTTCTCGCAGAGCAGCACCTTCAACCCGCGACCGGCCGCGTCGCGGGCGATACCAGCGCCATTGATGCCGCCACCGATGACCGCGATATCGACCAGTCCGTGATCCGTGCCTGCGACCGGCGCAGTGCCCGTCATCGCTTGCTGCTACGCCGTTTCTCGGCGCGGCGCGGCGCCGCCTTCGCCGTCGCGCGGGCCTTGGTCGGCTTTGGCGCCTGCAGGCCATAGGTGGAGAACCCCTTCGCGGTATCGGCGATCTCCTCATCCGTGAGGATGACGCGCGAATCGAGCGCGAGCGAGAGATAATACTGCTTCGCGATGGTCTCGAGCTCGACCGCGAGCCACATCGCCTTGTCGAGGTTGGCTCCGAGCGCGATCATGCCGTGATTGGCGAGCAGGCAACCGTTACGACCTTCGAGCGCGGCGATCGCGTGATCGGACAATTCCTTGGTGCCGTAGCGCGCGTAGCCGGCGCAGCGGATGTCCGCGCCGCCGAACGCCGCCATCATGTAGTGGCAGGCCGGGATCGGCTTGCGCGCGATCGCGAGCACGGTCGCATAGGTCGAGTGGGTATGGACGATGGCGCCGACATCGGGCCGGGCGCGCGTGATGTCGAGATGGAAGCGCCACTCCGTGGACGGCTGCAGCGGCCCCTCCCACACGCCATAGTCGCCCTCGAGCGGCATCGATGCGATCATCTCCGGCTTCATCGAATCGTAGGGGGTCGCCGACGGCGTGATCAGCATCCGGTCCTTGTAGCGGGCGGAAATGTTGCCTGATGTCCCCTGGTTGAGACCCGACGCATTCATCCATCGGCATTTGGCGATAACAGCCTCGCGCAATTGTCGTTCTTCACGGGTCATACGTAATGCCTTTCTCTTCAACACAGATTGCCTCTTCAGCACGGATTGCGTGGCGGTTCGCCGATGTCTTGCACCGCCAACCGTCCGCTTTACTCTGAACCAGCGTAGGACCTCGCCGCTTCACCTCTTCTCGGCTGAGAGGAACAGGCGATAGGCCGGATTTTCGCTCTCGTTCCAGTAGGGATAGCCAAGCGCATCCAGCGCCTGAACGAACCGGGCGCGCTCCTGAGGCCTGACTTCGATACCAGCCAGGATGCGCCCGTAGTCGGCACCGTGATTTCGGTAGTGGAACAGCGAAACGTTCCAGTCGGGCGCCAGGCTCTCGAGGAATTTCAGCAACGCGCCGGGACGCTCCGGAAACTCGAAGCGATAGATCACTTCATCCTTGAGCAGTGGCGCGCGGCCACCCACCATGTAGCGCACATGATCCTTGGCCATCTCGTTGTCGCTCAGGTCCAGGATCGGATAGCCTTCGCGTCGAAGCAGCTCCATGACTTCGCGCTTCTCGGCCTCGCCGCGGCTCAGCGCGATGCCGACGAAGAGCTGCGCCGGCGCGGTCGTCTCGGCGAAGCGGTAGTTGAATTCCGTGATGGCCCGCGAGCCGAGAATGCGGATGAAGTGCCGATAGCTGCCGGGCTTCTCCGGCACGGTCACGGCGAGCAGCGCCTCGCGATGCTCGCCGACCTCGGCACGGTCGGCGATGGTGCGCAGCCTGTCGAAATTCAGATTGGCCCCGCTGTTGACGGCAATCAGGCTGCCGTCGCTCAGCGCGCCGCGCTCGGCGTAGGCCTTGAGGCCGGCGAGCGCCAACGCGCCGGAAGGTTCGGCGACCGATCGCACATCGTCGAAGATATCCTTGATGGCGGCGCACATGGCATCGGTGTCCACGGTAACGACCTCGTCGAGCAGGTCGCGGCAGAGGCGGAACGTCTCGGTTCCGACCTTGCGAACAGCGACGCCGTCGGCGAACAGCCCGACCTGATCCAGCGCGACGACGTTCCCCTTGGCGAGCGCCGCCGCCATCGACGCTGCGTCTGCCGGCTCCACACCGATGACCTTGATCGAGGGATTCAGGAATTTCACGAAGGCGGCCACGCCGGCCGCCAGCCCGCCCCCGCCGATCGGCACGAAGATCGCCTCGATCGGATCGGGATGCTGGCGCAGGATTTCCATCCCGACAGTTCCCTGGCCGGCAATCACATCGGGATCGTCGAACGGGTGCACAAAGGTCAAGCCGCGCGCGACCTCGATCTCCCTGGCCTTGGCTTGTGCATCGTCGAACGTGTCGCCATGCAGCACGACGTCGCCGCCGAGACGCCGCACCGCCTCGACCTTGATGGCGGGTGTGGTCCGCGGCATCACGATCGTCGCGGGAATGCCGAGCTTGCGTGCCGACAGCGCCACACCCTGCGCGTGGTTGCCCGCCGACGCGCAGATCACGCCCGACCTTCGCTGCGCATCCGGCAGCCTGACGATCTTGTTGTAGGCGCCGCGAAGCTTGAACGAGAAGATCGGCTGGAAGTCTTCCCGCTTCAGCAACACGGTGCGCGACAAGCGCTCCGACAGCCGCGGCATCGGATCGAGCGGCGTCTCGACCGCCACGTCGTAGACGCGGGCGGTCAGGATGCTTTGGGCGTAGTCGTGGAGCGCGTTGGCAGCAGCGGTCATCGGGTCGCTTTGTCGATGGGGAGGCAATCCGTATCGGTTGCACCTGCCCATCGTCGGCGCCGACCTGGCGAGCAGACGGCACGGAGCCGGCCGCTGCATCCGGCTCGGAGCATCGCATGACCGGAGGCTCGAGTGAAGCAAAGACCGCCGGATCAATCGCCTGGCCGAGCGTATATGATGTCATCTGGGCCGTCGCAGGGACCGCTGCCAAAATATCGAAAACAACCCCATGCAAAGTAGCCGGCGGCGGCCGGCGTCGACCGGGCAACTTGACACGTCGGGCAACTCAGGAATATATTTCTAATATTCAGAAATATGCCACCACATCTGAATCCGTGACCTGGCCAAAAATGCTGTCCTGACGTCGACCGCTTCACGCAGTGAGACGCGACGAATTCCATTCCCGACCATGGTCTCCGGGCGCTTCCCAGCCCGACTCGGAGACGATCAGCGTATCCTCCAGTTTGATGTAGCCGCGCGCCGGATGCAGCAGCGCCGTTTCGATCGAAATCACCATTCCACATTCGAGCGGCCGATCCGCATCATACGGCGCGTAAGGCACAGGGCCGGTCGCGGTCAGGCGCGGCGCTTCGTGACTGACAAGCCCGATGCCGTGTGCGGTGAAGTCGAGCACGGCGCGATGCGAAGACGTTTTCACGGCAGCCTCGCCCGCGGCAATGATGTCGCCACCCAAGGCGCCCGGCCGGATCGCGCGCCGGGCCACCTGCTGGACGTCCTCGACTTCCCGCAGCAACTCGCGCAGCTCGCTGTCGGATTCACCCAGAATGCCCATGCGGCTGAGGTCGCCGATATAGCCCCGGTAGTTGCCGCCGGAATCGATCGAGATCACGTCGCCCTCTTCAAGAAGCTGGTTCGACGGCGCCCGGTTATGGCTCCTGCCAGCCGCAATCAGGCAATACTCGAAGACGAGATTTCGCTCCTGCTCCTCGCGGCGCAGGCGAGCGACGACGTCGTTCTTGGTCATACCCGGCGCGCAGGCCTTGAACGTCGCCATCATCGCATCGACGACCCGTTCGGAAGCTTCCCGGATGAGGTCCAGTTCAGCCGGAGACTTGATGGCGCGAAGGCGCTCAAGCGTGAAGTGAGCCTCGCGGAATTCGACGTCGCCAAGGCCGGCATGCAGATGGTCTCTGGCATCGGCCGGCAGGAAGCCCGCCTCGATGCCGATGCGCTTGGCTGCACCGCCCAGTTTTTTGACATGATCAATGGCGAGGCCGATCGCATCGAGCGTTCCCCATGCCCCAGCCTTGACGATCGGCGCCGATATCCGTCCGAGGTCATGCTCGAACTTTTCCATGCGGTTGCCGATGTAGGCGGAGTTTTCCGGATGTCCTTTCTGATAGACGAACACCGGCAGATAGCGGCTGGTGCCGATCGCCTCCATGACGTCGAAAAAGAAGAAGCGGTATCCACCGAGCAGGTACTGCACATTGTGACGCGAGGTGGCGATCAAAATGTCGAGCCCCGCGTCATCCATCAGCCGATCGAGTTTGGCAGTATCGAACGGCGCCGCGGTTGCGATCATGTCGTGCGCATTGTCCATAGTAAAACCTTCCGTCTTTCACTGTCCTGCTGCCGCTTTTGCGGCCAGCGGCTTCGGCGCGGCGCTCGCGCCTGCGTTTTCGCCGAACAGAGCCACCGGGCGTCCGTGCGGCTCGACGCCGAGGAACGTAAAGGCAAGCCCGATCACGAGGCCCGCGCCGGCCAGAAAGCAAAACGCCGGCATCACCGCCGATGCGGTCGCGCTGGGATGCACGACGTTATCTGCGCCGGCGATCACTGCGAGGCACAGCGGGCCTACGATCTTGCCGACCCCGTTTGAGAGCTGGGCAAGGCCGACCGCGCGTCCCGACAGCTGGACCGGGAAGATCTCCGCAGGATAAGGCCCGATGTTCGAGAATCCGCCGTCGTAGAACACGGCGCCGACGATCAGGAAGACCAGGAACAGCGGCACCGAGCCGGCGAAGTCGTTGTGGAAATAGGCCGCCAGCGCCAGAGAGACCGCGGTGCCGTAACCCATCAACTCGCCGCACGGCTTGCGGCCGATCCGATGGGCGAGGAAGGCGAAGCCGGTCCGGCCGACAACGCCGGCGAGGCTGACATAGATGAACATCTTCGCCGCATCCTGCGGCGCGACGCCAAGCAGCAGCGCCACGATGGTCGGTCCCCACAGGAAAACGCCGTAGTTTGCCGTGCTGGCGCCGAACCAGATCAGGACCGTCAGCCAGAAGCGCCGCTGCTCGGCAAAGAGATCGGCAAACGTCGCCGTGTTCGCCGGCGGCAGCGTGGGCAAGGTGAACTCGTCGCCGGCGACCCGGTAGAGTTTCCGGATGCTCGCCTGCGCCTCGCGCACGCGGCCCTTGCTGATGAGCCAGCGCGGCGATTCCGGCATGATGATCATGGTCAGAACGCCGAGGATGATCGGCAGGAACCCGACCGCGGCCAGTCCGCGCCAGCCGACCAGCGGCAGCAGGAAGCTCGCCGTGACCGATGCCGAAAGCACACCAAAGGCGACCGGAACGACCACGAGGCTCGTGACCAGCGTGCGATGACGGGTTGGTGCGAACTCGACGATGGCGGGAACCGCCGCCGCGGCGCCCGCGGCAAGGCCGAAGCCCACGAAGAAGCGCAGAACCGCAAACGCAACCCAGCCATCTTCCGGAATGAACGCGATCGCGCCCGAGGTCAGGCCGCAAAGCAGGACGCCCGCAACCGCCAACGGCTTGCGCCCCAGACGATCTGCAAGGACCCCCGCAACGAATGCGCCCAGCATTGCCCCGATGCCGGCGCTCATCAGCATGATCGAGGTTTGCCCGAACGTCAG
This sequence comes from Bradyrhizobium oropedii, assembly GCF_020889685.1. Taxonomy (GTDB): domain Bacteria; phylum Pseudomonadota; class Alphaproteobacteria; order Rhizobiales; family Xanthobacteraceae; genus Bradyrhizobium; species Bradyrhizobium oropedii. The sequence continues at coordinate 9,453 of NZ_JACMYO010000118.1, read as the reverse complement.
GTGCCACTTCGGCGCCAGCACCGAGACCAGAAATCCGACCACAAAGAAATCGAAGAAATCGACCACGCCGCTGACGGCGAAGATGATGATCGATAGCCAATAGCGCGTCGTCACCGGCGCTTCGTCGAACGGCACCGCATTCGCCTGCTCAGCCATGGTCTCCCCCTGTTGTTGTCAAGCCGCCTTCTTTTTTGAACTCAGAAATGCCGTCACCGCCTCGGCCACCCGCTCGGGCGCCTGGATCGACGCGACATGGCCGACACCCGCGATGGTCTTCATCTCGACGTTCGTGAGATCGCGGGCGAGCGCAAATGTCTCCGCATTCGGGATCAGCCGGTCGTCGCCGCCTACCAGCAGCAGCGTCGGGCGATCGAAGCCTGCGAGATCGGCGGCGACGGGCTGCGCGAGCAAGGCGCCGCGTCGCGCCTTCTGGCCCTCGTCGCGGCTGGAGCCACGGAAGATGTCGATCAGTTCGGGTCGCACGCGCAGGTAATCCGGCGAAAAGAAGAACTCAGCAATCTTCGGTGCGTTGGCGATGGTGTCCGCGCGGTAGGAAGCGAGCGTGCGGAAGACATCCGCATTGACGTCCAGCGGGCTTCTGTTGACCTTCCAGGTGCTGCTCAGGATCAGGCGGTCGATCCTGTTGGGATGGCGGGCCGCCAGCACCTGCGCGATCTGCCCGCCCAGAGAGGTTCCGAAGACATGGGCACGATCATAGCCGAGCCCTCCGATCAAAGCCGCGGCATCATCTGCCAGATCGGCCAGCGAATAGGATGACGGCGGATTTCTGGTGCCGCCGGAATCGCGCTGATCGTAAGCGATCACGGTGAAATCAGCCGCCAACGCGGGCGCAAGGCCGTCGAACATCGAATGATCGGCCTCGCCGCCATGCAGCAGCACGATCGGTGCGCCATGTCCAGTTTTCTCAAACGCCGTCACGATGCCGCTGGATTCGAACGATTGCATTGGGAGCCCCCCGCTAATGCAGCAGCGTTGAAAGCGCGCCGGCCAGTTCCTTCGCCGGATCCGACGGCAGCCACGGCATCCGCCACGCCACATGCCCATCGGGGCGCACCAGCACGGCGCCGCGCATGCCGAGCTGGAATCCGTCCGCCGGATCGGCCGACGGCAATTGCTTCAGCGACAGCGGCAAGCGGGTCTTCTCCGATACCTGCCTTCCCGCCTCCAGCCACTCGCTGCCGAGCGGACCGGTGACGACGGTGAACTCCTTATCGAACCAGTCGAGCGTGGATTTCTTGCGCGAAGGCTCGAGCCACATATGCGGAAAGCGCGCGCCGGGACGGTCGGTCGGCGTGTAGTAGCGGGAGTTCAACGCCTTCGCGACGGTGCCGTCGGGGATCACCGCGCCCTCCTCGTAATTGTGCCCGAGGTTCTGACCGATGCTGTGCAGATGATTGTCCATATCGTTGATCCAGAACTTGATCCGGTCGGGATCTCGCGATCGCACGGCGTCGTCGGTCAGCCCAAATCGCAGCCTGTTGCCGTAGCTGAAATTGGCATTGGACTGCGCGATCGGACGGCGTTCGCTGGAATAGCTGTCGAGCAACTTCTCATCCGCGAGGCCTTTCAGCACGAAGGCAAGCTTCCAGGCGAGATTATGCGCATCCTGAACACCGGAGTTCAGGCCGAAGCCGCCGGTGGGCGGAAAGCGGTGCGCGCAGTCGCCGACCAGAAACACCCGGCCCTTTCGAAAGGTCTCGGCGACCTGCATACTGACGCGCCAGATCGAACGGTTCAGAAGCCTGACGTCGAGGTCGGGAATGCCGGCATGGCCGCGCGCGATCTCGATGAACTCCTGGTCGGTCCACGGCCGCTCGCGATCGTCCTTGGTCAGGCCGATCTGCGTCACCGTCAGCCAGCGATCCCTGCCGTTGGTGTTCAGGATGCCGGCGCGCGGCAAATCGGGCTTGTCCGGGACAATGATAAAGCCGGCGGCCTCGCGCGCGATCGGCAGTCGCGACAGGTCGGCGCGCCAATACTCATTCGACATCACCGCCAGTGTCGATGGACCGACCATCTCGATCCCGGCGCTGCGCCGCGTCTGGCTGCCCGCGCCATCGGCGGCGATCAGGTAAGTCGCCGTCCACTGCGTCACCTCGCCGGTCTTCTCGCAACGTGTCGTGACGCTGACGCCGCTGTTGGTCTCCTCGAACGATTCACAGGACGTGTTGAACAGCACCGTGGCGTGCCGCGATTTCTCGACCACCCGCAGGATTTCCTCCTCGACCGCATCCTGGGCGACCAGGCTCTTCCAGGCCGGCGTATGACCGACATTCGGTTCAGGACGGGTGCGGCCGAACTCGTGACCCGCGATGCTGTCGAGGAACACGAACATGTCGGAGTTGTCCTGCAGGCCACGGTCGCGGATCGCCTGCTCGATCCCCCACTGCCGGAAGATCTCCATGGTGCGGACCCAGCAACCGCGCGACTTGGGATGATCGGTCGTCGTCGCGCTCTTCTCGACCACCACGCAGTCGATGCCGAAGCGGTCGAGCAGCAGCGACGTCGCAAGGCCGACCGGCCCGCCGCCGGCGATGAATACGGACGTCTGGCGTGCCTCGTCGGTGGCGATGCCCATGCTGGTGTCTCCTCGGTTTGATCGTTGAGCGGAGACTGCTCTCTTTTTGCTATCTCACAAGAACATGTTTGATATGGTATCCATCTCGATCTGAGATGGAGCGACCATCATGGACCTGCGGCAGATCCGTTATTTCGTTGCCGTCGCCGAGCGTGGCGGCTTTGCCGCCGCCGCGAGCACATTGAACGTCGCCCAGTCGGCGCTCAGCCGCCACGTCAAGGAGCTCGAAGCCGAACTGGGCGGCGCCCTGCTCGAACGCGGCGCACGCGGCGTCTCCGTCACGGAATCCGGCAAGGTGCTGCTCGCGCGAGGACGCTGGCTACTTGGGACCGTCGACGACATCAAGGCCGAGGTGCGCACGGAAAATCGTGAGCCGAGCGGTACGGTGCGGATCGGCGCGCCACCGAGCCTCGGCGATATCCTCTATCCGCCGCTTGCCCAGACATTCGTGAAGCAGTTTCCACGCGTGCGGCTCGAGTTGAACGAGGGCCTGACGGAGAACGCATCGGAACGCCTGCTCCGGGGTGAGCTCGATCTGGCGATCGTGACGACGCCGCCTCCCAACGATCACCTCGACTATGAACTGCTCATGGTCGAACAGGTGTTCCTGATCGGACCGGCGCGCGATCCGCTGCTGAAGCGCGGCAGGCTGACCCGCAAGGAGTTCGACGCCCTGCCATCCGCGGTGGCCCCACTCAGCCGCAACCCGTTTCCGTCGACGATGCTCTGTGCGGTGCGGGTCGACAACAGCACGCCGATGAAGCGCATGGTGGCATCGGGCCTCGGCTATGCCTTGCTGCCCTTCTCCGGCATTCACCAGGAAGTGGCCGCTGGAGCGCTATCGGCGGCACTGTTGCCGTGGATGCGCGCCGAGCGCGTGCTGGCGCTCCCGCGCGGTCGGCCGGTCAGCCGGGCAACGCGTGAAGCGATCGCGGTCTTGAAGACGATCTGCCGCGCCCTGATCAATGAAGGAATTATCCTGACTGCGCCGGCGGGGTCCACTGGTGGGCGCATGAAGGAACCCAGGTAATTTAGGTTTCAGTAAGCAAGTTGTAGCTAGGATCGATCAGTGAGTTGCGTAGAGGAGACTTCCAGTGATCGACTTTGACGAACTTCGTAGTATCGCCGCGGATGTTCGTATCTTTATCGATGCTTCGGAAGACAAGGGTGGCGCGTTGAAGGCCATCGTCGACGCCTACGATGTCGTCCTCGGCATCTTCCCCGCCGGCCCCGGAATGGACCTTCACGTGGTCAAGGGCACCGAGGTCCTCAATCACATCGCGCAGACCCAGGCCTCGTCGGGCTTCACGCACACCGCGATCGCTTTCCAGACCCGCGAGCAGGCTGTTGCGCTTGAGCACCTGATGGCGGCCTAGCCACCGGCGCAGAGCCGCTGACGACCGCGCATTTTGCTTTGAGATCAAACGATTGCCCCATGCGGCAGGGGCGATATGCAGTTTGTGCCAGTCTCGCCCCAAGGCGCGCGGTCCTGACAAAACGGCGTCCCGACCCATCGGTCCCGTGCCGTCGTCCGCGTTGCCTTCCCGAGCAAAACCGGCAAAAATCCCGTCCACGATTCCGCCGTGGGACGCGTGGATATGGGCCAGCACCTGACGGTCAGCACCGGCGAGCTTGACGGCTTCGAGGGACTCCACGACGCCGTCAAAGGCTCGCATGTCGAAGTCATGCAGCTTGAGCGCGGCAAGCTGCGCGGCACTTTGTCCCATGTCGGGATCGGCGATTTTTCGCTCAGCATCGGCGCATTCAATGTCGGGGTCCGCACGCAACGGATCTCAACCGATCCCAAGCTGATCATCGGAATGCTGCTGAACGCGACCAACCGCGTCACGCATTGGGCCTTCGACATGCAGCCGGCCGACGTGCTGGTGATTCCGCCAGGGGTTGAGCATGACGGCATCTTTCACAGCGCCTCGTCCTACGCGGCCATTCGCTTCGACATGGACGATCTGCCCGACGTGTTCGGCGGCGAGCCGCGGCTCGCCGATGCCGAAACATGGAGCGCCAAGAACCATTTCCGCGCGGACCGCACGATCGGCATGAGCGCCGCGGACAGGCTGCCGCAGATCATCGCGCATCTCGCGCGTTATCCGGACGCCCTGTCGGAGGCGTCGGCCGAGTTCTGGAAGCGCGCGATCATCGACTGCGTGACCGCCACGGTCGTCACATCGCTGCCATCAGACGGAACGAGCTATCTCCCGTCGGCAATCAAGCTGGTGCGCGACGTCGAGGACTATCTGCTCAGCGCAGGCGCCCGCCCGGTCCACGTCTCGGAAATCTGCACCGAGCTTCGGCTGTCGCGACGCAGCCTGCACCGCGCCTTCCACGAGGTGTTCGGCGTCGGCCCCGTGACATTCCTGCGCTACAAGCGGCTCTGCACGATCCGCTCGATCCTGCGCGAGAGCACGCCGGACCAGACCACCGTCTCCAAGGTCGCGATCGAACAGGGCTTCATCGAGCTCGGGCGCTTCTCGCAATATTACCGCACCATGTTCGGCGAATACCCGTCGCAAACGCTCGGCTACGCCGGGTAGAGCGAACCGGTCGCGACGCTCATCCAAGCTTATTTCGATCGCCCCGGATCGCCATTGCCGGACAGCACCTGCGCCGCGCCGCCGATGCCGCGACGGAAGGCTTCGTCGAAGGTGACGCCGCGGAACTGCCATTTGTAGTCCTTGCCGCCCCAGGCCATTTGCCATCGCGTCGCCCAGCCGAGATCTCCGTCATCCCAAACCAGCCGTCCGACCAAGATGGCCTCGCCACCCTGTGGCGCGACGATCGAGGACAGTTTCGGTGCCGGCATCTTCAAGAGCTCGGCCGGCGTGACGTTGGCGCTCGTCAGCGCGGGAGCGCTTGGCAACACGAAGCGCATGCCGCGCTTGCCTGCTGCAGCCGCAAGCGCGTCGCGCTGCAAATCGGATTGCGTCCCGTCCGACGTGACGATGTAATCCTTCGGACCGTGCTGCATCTCGACGAAGACGCCGAGCACCGGCCGCTGCGACCGCCATGGCTTGAGATCGAGCTTGGCCAGAATGCCGTCGATCTTCTTGTGGTCGAAATCAACGGTCAGGTCGTAGGGCCGGTCGCGGGTGCCCTGCTCGTCATGATGCGGCTTGCCGGCATATTGATCGTGATAGTCGAAACGGCTGACGAACTCCTTGGCCTTCGATTTATATGCGGCAAGCCGGCCGTCGCTTGCCAGCATCGGCTGGCCGGAGACCTTGATCAGGACATCCTCCAGACACACCCCGAACCCGATGATCCGGTTCGGCTCGCCCTGGCCGGTGACGACGGTCTGCGCGCGGTAGAGGCTGTCGTCCGCTGCCATCGCACCGCTGCAACAGATCAATGCGGCGGCAAGCAGCATACGGACCACGCCGCGCGCGCGTGTGGTAATCAGATCGCGTTTCGTCTCAAGCAAGGCAGCCATGGTCACCTCCGCTCGGTCCAATGACAGCACAGATTGGCGGTAGTTGCCGGGTCACGCCAACACGTCCGCGCATGGACACCATTCCGTCGGCCGCGCCGCACGCTATGGTCACGTGCGGCGGGCATGACATATGCTCAGCGCATGTGCGGTAGCGCCGGAAGCGCTGCCCAAGACGAGAACATTCAGCAGGAGACGTCCCGTGAAATGCTACGAATTGCAAGGCCCCGGCGGCGTTGACGCGCTTGCGTTGGTCGACAAGCCGGTTCCGCAGGCCGGCCCCGGCGAGGTCCTGGTACGGCTGAAGGCGGCGACGCTGAACTATCGCGACCTGCTCACGGTCAAGGGCGGCTACGGCTCGCGCCAAAAGTTTCCGCTGGTGCCGGTCTCCGACGGAGCCGGCGTGGTCGAAGCGGTCGGCGCCGGCGTGAAGAATTTTGCACCCGGCGATCGCGTGATCGGCAGCTTCTTCGAGAGCTGGCTCGGCGGCGAGCCGAGCGAGACGCGGATGCGCGCGGCACTCGGCGGCAGCGTCGACGGCGTGCTGACCGAGTACCGGGTGTTTCCGGCGCATGCGTTGGTGCGCACGCCGGAGCATCTCAGCGACATCGAGGCCGCGGCGCTGCCATGCGCCGGCCTCACGGCGTGGAGCGCGGTGGTCAAGCTCGGCGACATCAAGCCGGGACAGACCGTGCTGACCCAGGGCACCGGCGGCGTCTCGCTGTTTGCGCTGCAATTCGCCAGGATGTGCGGCGCCCGTGTCATCGCCACCTCCTCCAGCGACGCCAAGATCGCGCGGCTGAAGCAACTCGGCGCCGATGTCACGCTCAACTACAAGACCACGCCCGATTGGGGCAAGAAGGCGCGCGAGCTGACCGGACGCGGCGTCGATCTCGTCGTCGAGGTCGGCGGCGTCGGCACCCTGAACGAGTCGATCCGCGCCACCAGGATCGGTGGCACCATCGCCTTCATCGGCGTGCTCGCAGGTCCCGCCTCGTCCGACACGCGGTTGCCGCTGATGGTGATGCAGCAGCAGCGGCTGCAAGGCGTCACCGTCGGCTCGATCGAGGATTTGCAGGCGCTGTGCGACGGCATCAGCCTGCACGGCGTCAAACCCGTGATCGACAAGGTGTTCGCCTTCGACCAGGTCAAGGACGCGTTCGCCCACATGGCGAGCGGCGCGCATTTCGGCAAGATCGCGATTGCGATCGGGTAGACTCTCGTTTTGACGCGTTTTCTTCACGCGAACCGGTATCCACTTCGCTCGAAAACGCTTTGCGCGAGACACCAAGGCCTAGCGCCCCGTGAACTGGGCCTTGCGCTTCTCGACGAAGGCCTGACGGCCTTCCCTTGCGTCGGCGCTTTCGCGGATCACCTGCTGCAGCTCGATCTCGCGGCGGAACTGCTCGGCGTAGCTTGCGTGCTCGCTTGCCTCGAGCAATTGCCGCGTCGCGACCAGCGCGCGGGTCGGGCCGTCGGCGAGGCGGCGCGCGAGCGCCTTCGCCTCGTCGAGCAGCCTTGCATCGTCGACCACATCGCGCACCAGGCCCCACTCCTTGGCCCGCTCGGCCGACAGCGGCTCGTTCAGCAGCATCAGGTCGAGTGCGCGCTGGCGCCCGACCAGCCGCGGCAGCAGCCATGTCGAACCGAGATCGGGCACGAGGCCGATCCGGCTGAACACCTGGATGAAGCTCGCCGAGCGCGCCGCCAGGATCATGTCGCCGGACATCGCAAGGCTGAAGCCGCCGCCGGCGGCAACGCCGTTGACCGCGATGACCACCGGCATCCGGCACTCGCGCAAAGCCTGCATCGACGGCCAATAATGCGTCATCACGCCGGTGTAGATATTGTCGCCGAGCGAGTTGAACGCCTTGAGGTTCTGCCCGGAGCAGAAGCCGCGTCCCTCCCCCGTCAGCACCAGCGCGCGGATGCCGGGGTCGCTGCTCATCTCGCCGACGGCGCGCGCGAGATCACCGAGCAGTTCCGGCGTCATCGCGTTCAGGCTTGCGGGGTCGTTGAGCGTCAGGATCCCGACCTTGCCGTCCCGTTCACGCTTCACATTGCTCATTTTCCGCCCCCTGAAACTGGTTCTTGTTGCACTGACAGTGCCATGCTTGGCATGCTACGCCAACGTGCCCCGCCCGCAACAAGAACAGCGAAAGCAACGCCATGTCCGACCAGTTCTCAAACTCGCAAGTGATCCGCAAACCGGCCGTCAGCGCCAAGGGCGGCATCGTCGCCGCGCAGTCGCGCAGGGCGGCCGAGGTCGGCGCGGAGGTATTGGCAGCGGGCGGCGATTGCGTCGACGCTGTCATTGCAACCACCTTCGCGCTCGGCGTGCTGGAGCCCTGGATGAGCGGCGCCGGCGGCGGCGGCGCCATGGTGCTGTACCGCGCCAAGGAGAACCGCGTCGAGGTGATCGACTACGGCATGCGCGCGCCCGACGGCCTGCGCATCGAGGATTATCCGCTGACCGGCGGCGCGGCCTCCGACCTGTTCCCCTGGGCGCGGGTCAAGGACGACCGCAACCTGCACGGGCCGGGCTCGATCGCGGTACCGGGCGTCGTCGCCGGCATGGAAGAGGCGCATCGCCGCCACGCCAAGATGCCCTGGAAGGATCTACTGGCGCCGAGCGTCGAGCTCGCCGGCGAGGGCCTGCTGGTCGATTGGTGGACCACCGAGATGATCGCAAGCTCGGCCGCCGATCTGCGGCGCTATGGCGCCAGTGCCGCGGCGTATCTGCTGGATGGCCTCCCGCCGAATGCGCAATGGGGTATCAAGTCTGAGGTCCGCATGCCGCAGGACAGGCTGAAGGCGGCGATGGCGCAGCTTGCCGCGGCCGGCCCGCGTGATTTCTACGAGGGCGATCTGGCGCGCAGCATCGCCGACGACATCCAGGCTGCAGGCGGCGCGCTGTCGGTGCGCGATCTCGCCGGCTTCCGCGCCCATCTGCGCGAGCCGCTGAAAATTCCCTATCGCGGCGGCACGGTGTATGCGACGCCGGAACTGACCGCGGGTCCGACCATGGCGCGCACGCTCGACCTGCTGCAAAAGGCGCTCACGCCCGCGCAAGGCGGTCCGGATGCGGCGACCTACGCAGCCTATGCCGAGGCGCTGCAAGCGGCCTACCGCGAACGGCTGAAGGACATGGGCGACGTCGACGGCCGCCGCGCGCTCGGCGCCGAGGCGATCGCACCAAGCTGCACCACGCATTTCTCCGCGGTCGACCGCGACGGCAACATGGCCGCGGTGACGCAGACCCTGTTGTCGACATTCGGCTCGAAATTCGTGACGCCGAACACAGGCCTCACGATGAACAACGGCATCATGTGGTTCGATCCGACTCAAGGCGCACCGAACTCGCTCGCGCCCGGCAAGCGCTGCCTGACCAACTACACGCCCGTGGTGG
>NZ_JACMYO010000117.1 GCF_020889685.1 Bradyrhizobium oropedii | reverse complement strand
CCTCAGGCGCAAGCCGCGCCGGCAACTCCGGCGCCGACGGCGAATGAGGCATCCCTGGCTGCACCCGCGGGCGGCGACGCCAAATCGCTGAAGTCGACCTCGACCGGCCTGCACGAATTGTCGCCGTGGAACATGTTCTTGAATGCCGACATCATCGTGAAGGCGGTGATGCTCGGTCTCGCCTTTGCCTCGCTCGTGACCTGGACGGTCTTCATCGCCAAGATGGTCGAGCTGACCGTGGCGCAGCGCAAGCTGCGTGGCGCGCTCGCCAGGATCGCTGAATCGCGCTCGCTGGCCGAGGCGCAGTTCGCGCTCGGCGCCAAGGGCAGCGTGCTGTCGTCGTTCATTGCGGCTGCGATGCGCGAGGGACGTCTGTCGGCGGGCATTTCGAGCGACAGCGGCATCAAGGAGCGCGCGGCCTCGAGCTTCGCCGAGATCATGCGCGCCGAAGCCCGCAAGATCCGCGTCGGTACGGGTCTGCTCGCAACCATCGGCGCGACGTCGCCCTTCGTCGGCCTGTTCGGCACGGTCTGGGGCATCATGAACAGCTTCATCGGTATCTCGAAGTCGCAGACCACGAACCTTGCCGTGGTGGCGCCAGGCATCGCGGAAGCGCTGCTCGCAACCGCGATCGGTCTCGTCGCGGCGATCCCCGCCGTGATCATCTACAATCATTTCTCGCGCGTCACGAAGGTTTACCTCGAGCTCGTCAGCCGTGCCTCGGGCGCCGCGGGACGGCTGCTGTCGCGCGATCTCGATCGCACCCATGGCGACGTTCCGCATGCGCGCGGCGCGGCGGCGGAGTAGGCGATGGCCGTCTCGATCTCCGAGAACGATGACGACGACGATTTCGCGGAATCGCACGAGATCAACGTCACGCCGTTCATCGACGTGATGCTGGTGTTGCTGATCATCTTCATGGTGGCGGCACCGCTCTCGACCGTCGACCTGCCGATCGATCTGCCGACCTCCAGCGCGACGCCGCAGAAGAAGCCGGACAAGCCGACCTATGTCAGCATCAAGAAGGATTTGACGGTGGCGGTCGGCGAAGAGCTGGTCAAGCGGGCTACTCTGCTCAGTACGCTGGATGCGGTGCCCGACATGAGCAAGGACAAATACGTGTTCCTGCGAGCCGACAAGGCGGTGCCCTATGGCGAGCTTTTGGGCGTAATGGAACTCCTGCGCTCCGGCGGCTACACGCGGGTAAAGCTCGTTGCGCTTGAGGGCGTTCCGGGAGCGCCGGATACGTCACAGCCCCAACCTGCAACACCCTGAGGGCCGCGGCGATGTCGGATTCCAGCCTCGATCAACGGACGTCGAAGCGGCTCTGGTTGATCGCCGCGGTGACGGCGGTCGGGCTGCATCTCGGCGGCGCGGCGCTGGCGCTGACGAATTTGCGCGGCGACGACGGCGACGAGGGCCTTGGCGCCGCGGGCGCCGAATACTCCGTCGAGCTGGCAACCGCAAACGTCGAGGATGATTCGGCCCCTCCCGGGCCGCCGGACCAAGCGCAGCAAGCCGCGCCCGAAATGACGCAGCAGAAGGCCGAGGTCAAGGACACTAACCTCCCCCAAGCCAAGCCGACCGAGGCGGAGAACCCCGATTACCTCGTCACGGAGGACAACAGCAAGAAACCAAAGGAGGAGGATACGCAGGTCGCCAAGGTTCAGACCGAAGCGCAACAAGCCTCCGAACAGCACGAAGATCGCGCGCCAACCAAGCTTGAGGACGCGACGCGCCAATCGGACACCACGAAGGCACCGAACCCTGGAATCGGCAAGGATCGGCTGGCGCTGACGGCCAAATGGGGCAAGAAGCTCAGCGCCTATTTCGAACTGCACAAGAAATATCCGGAGGACAAGGACAAGACGACCAAGGTGACGCTCGACCTGGTGATCAATCGCCGCGGCAATATCGTGTCGGTCAAAGTGGCGGATTCGTCGGGAGATTCTGTGTTCGACGACGAGGCGGTTGCGATGGTCCGCCGCTCCGATCCGGTCCCGCAGCCGCCGGCCGGTCTGACCGACGATCAGTTCCCGTTCAGCCTCCCCGTTCATTTCAAGAAGCCGAAGAAGTAGCGAGCCGGGGCTCGCTACGATTGGAATGACGGCGGTTCAGCTCTTCTTCACCAGCGGGCAGACGCTCTTCTCGAGCGGCAGCCAGGCTTCATCCGCGTGGATGGTCGCCACCAGCTTGTAATAGTCCCACGGATATTTTGACTCCGACGGCTTCTTCACCTCGAACAGATAGGCGGGGTGGATCTTGCGGCCGTCGACGCGGATCGAGCCCTTGCCGAACAGGGGATCGTCGGTCGGCAATTCCTTCATCTTGGCGACCACGGCGCGGCCGTCGTGCGGATTGCCGCCGAGCGCTTCCAACGCCTTGAAATAGTGGATCAGCGAAGAATAGACGCCGGCCTGCACCATGGTCGGCGGGTTCTTCTTGAAGCGCTCCATGAAGCGCTTGGTGAAGGCCCGGGTCTGGTCGTTCATGTCCCAGTAGAACGTCTCGGTGAAGTTCAGGCCCTGCGCGACGTTGAGGCCGAGCGCGTTGATGTCGGTAATGAACAGCAGCATGCCGGCAAGCCGCTGGCCGCCCGAGACGATACCGAACTCGGCGGCCTGCTTGATCGCGTTGGTGGTGTCGCCGCCGGCATTGGCAAGACCGACGATCTTGGCCTTCGAGCTTTGCGCCTGCAGCAGGAACGACGAGAAGTCCGCATTGTTGAGCGGATGCTTGACGCTGCCGAGTACCTTGCCGCCATTCGCGGTGACGACCGCCGAAGTGTCGCGCTCGAGCGCCTGGCCGAACGCATAATCCGCAGTGAGGAAGAACCAGGTGTCGCCGCCGGATTTGACCAGCGCCTTGCCGGTGCCGTTCGCGAGCATGTAGGTGTCGTAGACCCAATGCACCGTGTTTGGAGAGCATTGCGCGCCGGTGAGATCGGACGAGGCGGAGCCGGAGTTCAGGTTGACGACGTTCTTCTCCTTGGCGAGGTTGGCAATCGCGAGCCCGACATTGGAGGCTGCGAGATCGACGAACACGTCGACCTTCTCGACATCGATCCATTGCTTGCCGATGTTGACCGCGACATCCGGCTTGTTCTGGTGATCGGCCGAGATCAGGTCGATCTTCCAGCCCTTTGCCAGCAGCCCGGAATCCTCGATCGCCATTTGCGCCGCCACCGTCGAGCCGGGACCGCCGATATCCTGATAGAGACCCGACTGATCGCCGAGGGCGCCGACCTTGGCAACCTTGTCCATCGTCTGCGCCGATGCGCCGCCGGCGAACGCGAGGCTCGTGGTCATGACCAGGGCTGCTGCAATGGAACGCTTCATCTTTCCTCCAGTATGATTTTTGCTTTTGAGTTCCTCATTATGCCCGGCATCGGGCGCATCGCCTAGGGCGCCGGCGCGAGCGATCGCGCGCGATATTCCACGAGGCGGCGATTGAGCGACCACCGACGCGCGACCGGATGCCGCGGCGTCCGTCGTCGATCATGAATGTCGGAGATGAAGAGAAGCGCGGAGCGCGCTATTTCCAGTAGTAGCGGATCGCGACGTAGACCACGACGAGGCACGCGAAGATCAGCGCCACCGGCATCGGACGCTTGGCGTTCGGATCGGTTGCAGTCGTCTTCTTGGCGGGCAGGCGGCGGAACGCGGTGACATTGCCGGTGTCGGCGACCGGCTCGCGCGTGCGCGCCGGAACCTCCGGCGCCGTGCCGGCGCCGCCCATCTCCGCATAGTAGGTGCGATACATCTCCTGGATCGTGGCCTCGCCGGCGTCGGCTTCGCTCATCTGTTCCAGCAGCTTCCTGAAGATGGCCAGGAAATTCTGCGCTTCCGGGGGCAAGGCGGAGGCGCCGTTCAGCTTGGCCATCATCTTCCAGGTTGCAAAGTCAGCCCGCGCGCGGGTGTCGGCGCGTCGCGCAATCAGCATATCGGCAGCTTTGATCACCATGGCCTCGAAGCGTTCCTGTCCCCACGCATGACCCCGACAAGCGGGTACCGGCTTTCCTATCGGGTCAAGCGCAAATCAAGGCTATGTGTTTCCGGTAATGAGGAGAAGGGCGTTGATTACATAGCCGGTCAGAGTTCCTAGTATCGTTGAAATAACATCAAGATTTAGGCCAACTTGCCTGCCAATCACGGGCAGCAGGATCAACAGCCCGATCAGGATCAGCATGCCGTAGGGCTCCAGCTGGGCGAGTGGGATCGCCAGCGGCCGCGGCAACAGCCCGACCGCGACCCGTCCGCCGTCCAGCGGCGGGATCGGCATCATGTTGAAGATCGCGAGCACGATGTTGATCAGGAACGCGTTTCTCAGATTGTCCGCGGTCCATTTTGCCGCATCGGCCGGAACCAATGGCAGTGCGTGGAATGCCAGCGCCGCCGCGGTCGCCAGGATGATGTTGGTGACCGGGCCGGCCAGCGCCACCCACACCATGTCGAGCTTGGGATGGTTGAGTTTGCGGAAATTCACCGGGACCGGCTTGGCGTAGCCGAACAGGAACGGCGAATGTGCAAACAGCAGCATCGCAGGCAGGATCAGCGTGCCGAACGGATCGATGTGCTTCAGCGGGTTGAAGCTGACGCGGCCGAGCTGCCAGGCGGTGTCGTCGCCGAGCCGGTGCGCAACGAAGCCGTGCGCGGCCTCGTGGAAGGTAATCGCGATGACCAGCGGCAGCACCCAGACGGAGACGTCGTAGAGGGAAATATTCAACTGCGTGCCGCCTCGGGTTCGCTTGGACCGGACCTCAGGCTAGCACGGATTCGCTGACGGCCTTGTCGGCGAGTGGCCGCGGCTCATTGTGTATCCGGCGCGACCACGCGGGCCTGTTGCGGCTGGGTGGTCGCGATCCAGATCCCGGCAAGGACGGTGACGATGCCGGCCATCAGATTCCAGCTCAACGGCTCGCCGAGCAGCGCAGCACCGACCAGCGATGCCGCGATCGGGTTGACGGTGACTGAGATCGCCACCCGGGTCGGCGTCGTCCGCTCCAGCGCGAAAGCCCAGAGATAGAAGGTGAGCGCTGCGCCGAAGGCGCCGAGATAGATCGCGCCGAACCATTGCGGTGCACCGAAGTCGGCGACCGGCGCAAAACTGCCGCGCAACAACGAGGCTGCAATGAGGACCGCAGCTCCGGCCGCCATGGCGAGCGTGGTGAAGGGGATCGGGCCGGAGCGGCGGATGTAGGGCTTCGACCAGATGCTGTATAGCGCCATGCATAGCGCGGCTGCGACCATCAACAGGTCACCGCGCCAGGCGCCCTGTGGCGCCGTGGCGAGGCCGGAGAGCAGCGCCATCGAGACACCCAGGATCGTGACAAGCACGCCGATGGTCTTGCGCGCGGTCAGTGGCTCGGCGCCGAGCGCTGCGCCAACCAGCATGGTCAGCAGCGGCAGCGTCGAGAGCGCGAGTGCGCCGCGCGCCGCCGTGGTGAAGATCAGCGAGGCGTTGAACAGGATCGGAAACGCTGCAAAGAACAGCAGGCCGAGGCCGGCGGTGCCGAGCCAGTCGCGCTGTTGCGGCCAGCTACCACGTTGCAGCAGTGCCAGCGGCAGCAGCAACAAGACGCCGGTGCCGAAGCGGAACGCGCCGATCGCCAGCGGATCGATCGCGCCGACCAGAAACCGCGTCGCCCCGATCGAGGTTCCGCCGAGCGCGCTCGACAGCACCGCCGCCAACACCCCCCAGATTTCGCCCATCCGTTTTCGATCCCGCTGTTCCGCTTGCGCTATCTAGGGAAGAGGCCATAATCAGGAAATCGAATAAATTTGATCAATTGAATCACAGATCGTTATGAGCGCGCCCGTCCTGGACCCTGATCTCCTGCAGGCCTTTGTCGCGGTGGCCGACCATCGCTCCTTCACCCGTGCCGCCTCGGCGCTGAACCGGACCCAATCGGCCGTCAGCATGCAGGTGAAGCGGCTGGAGGAGCGGTTGCAGGCCGAGCTGTTTCACCGCAGCACGACCAGTGTCGATCTGAGCGCGGCCGGCGAAGGGCTGCTCGGCTACGCCCGACGCATCCTGAGCCTCAGCGCGGAGGCGGTCGGGCGGGTGCGTGCGCACGGCACCGACGGGCGGGTTCGTCTCGGCGTGATGGACGACTACGGGACGTTGATCGTCCCGCCGCTGCTCAAGGATTTCATCGCCAACTATCCGCTGATCCATGTCGAGATGGAGACCGGGCTGACGTCGTCGATGACGGACCGGCTCGGCGAAGCCTATGACCTCGTGATCGCGATGCACCCCGAGGGGCGCGGCGAGGGTGAGCTGCTGCGCACCGAGCAGGCGGTGTGGGCCGCAAGCGCCGCGCATCGTGTCGAAGAGCTCGATCCGTTGCCGGTCGCGCTCTATCCGCAGGGCTGCCTGTTCCGGAGCTGGGCGATGCAGGCGCTGGACGAAGCCAACCGGCCGTGGCGGCTCGCCTTCGTCAGCCACAGCCTGTCGGCGGTCGAGGCGATCGCCGCGCAGGGTCTCGCCGTGACCGTGGTGAAGTCGGGCACATTTCCGGCCACACTGCGCCGCCTGACCACGCGCGACGGCATGCCGCGACTGCCGCGGGCCGAAATCCGGCTGCACCGCGCGCAAAATCTTTCGCGCGCGGCGTCACTGCTTGCCGATCATCTCGTCGCCGCGCTGCAACAACCGGCGAAGCGAGCGAGCTAGTAAGTCGCCCGTCCGCCGGAGATGTCGAACACCGCGCCGGTCGAGAAGGCGCAATCCTCCGACGCTAGCCACGCCACCATCGCGGCAAGCTCCTCGACCAGCACGAAGCGGGCTTTTGGAATCTTCGACAGCATGAAGTCGATGTGCTGTTGGGTCATCTGGTCGAAGATCGCGGTCTTCGCCGCAGCCGGCGTCACCGCATTGACCAGGATGTCGTGCTGCGCGAGCTCCTTGCCGAGCGATTTCGTCAGCGCGATCAGGCCGGCCTTCGACGACGAATAGTGCGCGGCGTTCGGATTGCCTTCCTTGCCGGCGATCGAGGCGATGTTGACGATGCGGCCGTATTTCCGGCCGATCATGGTCGGCACGATCGCCTTGCAGCAGATGAAGGGACCCTCGAGATTGAGGCGCATCACCCTCCGCCAGTCGTCGAGATCGGTTTCCCACACCGGCTTGTTGGCTCCGGTGATGCCGGCGTTGTTGACGAGAATGTCGATCTTGCCGAACGCCCGCAGCGTCTGATCGCGCGCGGCGTCGACAGCATCGGGATCGGTGACGTCGGTCTTGATGGCGATCACGTTCTCGCCGATCGCCCGCGCGGTCTTCTCGGCCAGCGGCTGGTCGAAATCCCAGATCGCGACCTTGGCGCCGGACGCGACGAAGCGCTCGGTAATGGCGCGGCCAAACCCTTGCGCGCCGCCGGTGACGACCGCCGCACGGCCGTTGAGATCGATCTTGTTCATGCTGGATGCCTTTTGATCGGGGACGTCAGAGCATGAAGCCGCCGTCGACGACCATGTCGACGCCGGTGGTGAATGCGGCTTCGTCGCTTGCAAGATAGACCGCCATGGCCGCGATTTCCTCAGCGGTACCGAGCCGGCCCATCTTCTGCCGGGCGACGAACTTCTCGCGTCCGTCCGGGCCTGCCGCGGCCGCGCGCTCGAGCATCGATGGCGTCTCGACGGTGCCGGGGCAGATCGAGTTGCAGCGGATACCCTGGGTGATGAAGTCGAGCGCGACCGCGCGCGTCAGCAGCGAAACGGCCGCCTTCGACGCGCTGTAGACATAGCGGTTGGCCGGCGGCCGCAACGCCGCGCAGGATGAAATGTTGACGATGCTGCCGCCTCCGCCCGCCAGCATCGCGGGCAGGAACGCCTTGATGGTCCGGTGCATCGATTTGACGTTGAGGTCGAACGAGAAGTCGAAGTCCTCGTCCGAGCATTCCAGAATGGTGCCGTGATGCACGAAGCCCGCCGCGTTGAGTAGGATGTCGATCTTTCCGACGCGCCCGGCGAAGCTGTTGACGTCAGCCGTGCTGCGAACGTCGAGCCGAGTGGTCTCGGCGATGCCGTCCTTGCCGAGCGTGGCGATGCCGCTCTCATTGATGTCGGTGGCGATCACCGTGGCGCCTTCACGCGCGAATGCGATCGCGCACGCACGCCCGATGCCTGCCGCTGCGGCGGTGACGACGGCGCGCTTTCCCTTCAGTCGATTGGACATTCATATCTCCCAGAGTTCGCCTTGATTCTTGCTTCGTCATTGCGAGCGAAGCGAAGCAATCCATTCCTCCGCTGCGGAACCATGGATTGCTTCGTCGCTTTGCTCCTCGCAATGACGTCGAAGCGTCAGTGATTGTCGCGCGCCACGCCGACCTTGCCGGCGATGTCGTGGTAGCGCGTCGCGAGCTCGAGGCAGGCGCCGGTCGCGTGCTGGCCGACGGTCTGGCGGTAGAGCTCCTGCCACGGCGTCTGGTTGGCCGGGTGCGGGAAGCCGCCCTTGGCCTTCAGCTCGGCGCGGCGGGTGCGCAGCTCATCCTCCGAGATCATGATGTTGGCGCTGCCCTTGTTGAGGTCGATGCGCACCTTGTCGCCGGTCTTCAGGATCGCGAGCCCGCCATCGGCGGCGGCCTCCGGCGAGGCGTTGAGGATCGACGGTGAGCCCGAGGTGCCCGACTGCCGGCCGTCGCCGATGCAGGGCAGGGACAGGATGCCGCGTTTGATCAGCGCCGCCGGCGGCTGCATGTTCACCACCTCGGCGCCGCCGGGATAGCCGATCGGACCGGTGCCGCGGACGAACAGGACGCAGTGCTCATCGATGTTGAGCGCGGGATCCTCGATCCGCGCGTGATAATCCTCCGGGCCCTCGAACACGATGGCGCGGCCCTCGAAGGCGTTGAGGTCCTTCGGGTTGGACAGATAGCGGTCGCGGAATTCCTTCGAGATCACGCTGGTCTTCATGATCGCGGAATCAAACAGATTGCCGCGCAGCACGAGGAAGCCGGCGTCCTTCACCAGCGGCTTGTCGTAGCCCCAGATCACGTCGCCGTCGGGCTTCGCCGCTTCCTTGCAGTTCTCGCCCATGGTGCGGCCGTTGACGGTGAGCGCCCCTTCATGGATGCGCTTGTGCTTCATCAGCTCGCGCACCACCGAGGGCACGCCACCGGCGCGGTGATATTCCTCGCCGAGATAGAAGCCGGCCGGCTGCATGTTCACCAGCAGCGGTATGTCATGGCCGTATTTCTGCCAGTCGTCGATCGACAGCTCGACGCCGACATGGCGCGCCAGCGCGTTGATGTGGATCGGCGCGTTGGTCGAGCCGCCGATCGCGGAGTTGACCACGATGCAATTCTCGAACGCCTCGCGGGTCAGGAAGTCGGACGGCTTGAGGTCCTCCCAGACCATGTCGACGATGCGCTTGCCGGTCTCGTAGGCGATCTGGCCGCGCTCGCGATAGGGCGCCGGGATCGCCGCGCAGCCCGGCAGCGAGAAGCCGAGCGCTTCCGCGAGCGAGTTCATGGTCGAGGCGGTGCCCATGGTGTTGCAATGGCCGACCGAGGGCGCCGAGGAGGCGACGATCTCGAGGAACTGCTCATAGTCGATCTCGCCCGCGGCGAGCCGCTCGCGCGCCTTCCACACCACGGTGCCGGAGCCGGTGCGCTGGCCCTCGTGCCAGCCGTTCAGCATCGGCCCGCCCGACAGCACGATCGCCGGCAGATTGACCGTTGCCGCCGCCATCATGCAGGCCGGCGTGGTCTTGTCGCAGCCGGTAGTCAGCACCACGCCATCGAGCGGATAGCCGAACAGCACCTCGACCAGGCCGAGATAGGCGAGGTTGCGGTCGAGTGCCGCGGTCGGGCGCTTGCCGGTCTCCTGGATCGGATGGGTCGGAAACTCCATCGCGATGCCGCCGGCGGCGCGGATGCCCTCACGGACGCGGTGCGCCAGCTCGAGGTGATGCCGGTTGCAGGGCGACAGATCGTTGCCGGTCTGGGCGATGCCGATGATCGGCTTGCCCGACTGCAATTCCTCGCGCGTCAGGCCGTAATTGAGGTAGCGCTCGAGATAGAGCGCGGTCATTCCCGGATTGTGCGGGTTGTCGAACCATTCCTGGGAGCGGAGCCTGCGGCCCTTGCCCTTTGTGGTCTCGCCTGCGGCGCTGTGCCCGTTGGTGTGGGGTTTTGTCATCTGTTTCTCCCGCAATGCAAACTCTTGATGGGCCCATTCAAGGGCTCTGGTTCAGCGTTGTTCTACCTCGCGCAAATCGTCGCGCATTACAAACCTCGACGATCACGCAGTGGTGTTTCGGTGGATGGATTGGACCTTAGTTGAAGGGACTTGGTTGCGCTACCATTTTGTCATTTTTCGCTTCCCTTGTGACAGGCAGGTGTCGGGCGGATGTCAGCCGCGTCGCGCCGAGCTTTGTCGCTCCATGACACTGAAGCCGAGATCGACAACGGGCTCGGTGGGCCGGCGGCCCTCCAGCGTCTCGATCACCATCGCGGCAGCGTTCCTGCCCATTTCGTAGCGGTTGGTGCGCACGCTGCTCAGCGTCGGCTCGCTCGACGCCATGAATTCGAGGTCGTTGAAGCCGACGATCGCCATCTGCTCCGGCACCGCCATGTGCCGGCGCTTGCATTCGAACAGCGCGCCGAGCGCAAGGTCGTCATTGACGCAGAATACTGCGTCGATGTCAGGCGCCTTGGCGAGCAGGTCGGCAAACAACGTCCCGCCCAATGTCACCGAGGTCGGAATTGCCGTGGTGACAATGATCTGCGGATCGAACAGTGCAGCGTCGGTCATCGCGGCGCGATAGCCGTCGAGCCGGCGCTGCACCCGTGGATCCATCCGCGCGCCGAGGAAGCCGATCCGGCGGTAACCCTGTGCAAGCAGATGGCCGATTGCCGCTTTTGCGGCGTCAAAATGCGAGAATCCGATCATCATGTCGATCGGGGTGGGCCGAGCTCCATGATCTGGACGATCGGGCAATCGACCGTCTCCATGATGGCCCGAGAATCGGCAGTCTGGTTGATCCCGGTGACAATGAGACCAGCCGGCTTCTGCGCCAGAAAGAGACGCAGCAGGCGCTCTTCCTGCAGGATGCTGTAGCGGGTGTTCGCGAGCTGGATGCTGTAGCGGCTGCCGTCGAGCGCGTCATAGATGCCGCGCAGCACGTCGGAGAACACGTTGTTGGTCAGCGACGGGATCAGGACACCGATCACCTCGGTGCGCTGCGACGCAAGCGCGCGTGCCGCGAGATTGGGCACGTAACCGAGCTCTTTTGCCGCACTTTCGACCCGTGCGCGTTTGCCGGCCGAGAGCGCGTCCGGATTCCTGAAGAAGCGTGAGGCCGTAATCGGGCTGACACCGGCGAGCTTCGCAACTTCGGCGAGCCGGATCTTGCCTGGCGTGATGCGCTTTCGGGCCATTTGCCGCTCATATCACGACGTTCGTCGCAGACAAACCGATATTGACAGCGCTACCAAGCGATTGCTATTCGAACGATTGCCAAAACCGGATAAACTGCGGACAATAAACTCAGTCCAACAGTGCCGCGCACCCAGTGCGGTCGGAACAAAACAGAGCGGTGGCGGCACTCGTCGTATGCCGTCGGGAATTTGAGGAGGGAAGTGGATGTCGTCGGTCCAGATTCGCGACGTGCGGAAATCGTTCGGTAATTTTGAAGTCCTGCACGGCGTGTCGATCCCGATCGAGGACGGCGAATTCGTCGTTCTGGTCGGCCCCTCCGGCTGCGGCAAGTCGACCTTGCTGCGCATGCTGGCGGGGCTCGAGAACATCACCTCGGGCACGATCTCGATCGGCGACCGCGTCGTCAACAATGTCCAGCCGAAAGAGCGCGACATTGCGATGGTGTTCCAGAATTACGCGCTCTATCCGCACATGACCGTCGCCGACAACATGGGCTTCTCGCTCAAGCTGCGCGGCGCCAAGCCCGAGGAAATCTCGACCGGCGTCAAGCGCGCCGCCGAAATCCTCGCGCTGACCCCGTTGCTCGACCGCTATCCCCGCCAGCTCTCCGGCGGTCAGCGCCAGCGTGTCGCCATGGGCCGCGCCATCGTGCGCGATCCGCAGGTGTTCCTGTTCGACGAGCCGCTCTCGAACCTCGATGCCAAGCTGCGCGTGGCGATGCGCACCGAGATCAAGGAGCTGCACCAGCGGCTGCGCACCACGACCGTCTACGTGACCCACGACCAGATCGAGGCCATGACCATGGCCGACAAGATCGTGGTGATGCATGACGGCATCGTCGAGCAGATGGGCTCTCCGCTCGAGCTCTACGACACGCCGGCGAACCAGTTCGTCGCCGGCTTCATCGGCTCGCCCGCGATGAATTTCCTCAAGGGCAGCGTCAAGGTCAACGGCGCGGCCTATTTCGAGGGGCCGAACGGCGTCAAGCTGCCGCTGAAATCGGCGCCGGCCAATTCCGACGGCAAGCCCGCCGTCTACGGCGTGCGGCCCGAGCATTTCACCATCGCCGATGACGGCGCCGAGGCCGAGATCGTGGTGGTCGAGCCGACCGGCTCCGAGACCCAGGTGTTCGCCAAGCTCGGCGGCGAGCAGGTCGTCGCCGTGTTCCGGGAGCGCCATCTGTTCAACCCGGGCGACAAGGTTCGGCTCAAGCCGGATCCCGCGCTGGTTCATCTGTTCGACGATTCGACGGGGAAGCGACTGGATAGCTGACACCCGCGCCCGCACGTCTCGTCAGTGCATCATTTCGACCGGGGTTTCGGCCGTCACGCAAACGGCGGGGATCATTTCTAAGCAACAACCAAAAATCGGGAGAGAATTGCCAATGTCCATGTTCAACACCGACCGCCGTTCGCTGCTCAAGGGCGGCGCCACGATGCTGGCCGCCGCGGCGACGATGTCGAGCGATCAACTGCTCGGCTATGCCAAGGCCTGGGCCCAGACCTCGCAATGGAAGCCGGAGCCGGGCGCCAAGATCAATCTGCTGCGCTGGAAGCGCTTCGTGGAAGCCGAAGACGTGGCCTTCATGAAGATCGTCGATGCCTTCCAGAAGGCCAACAACGTCACGATCAACGTCTCCAACGAATCCTACGACGATATTCAGCCGAAGGCGTCGGTCGCGGCCAATACGGGGCAGGGCCTCGACATGGTCTGGGGCCTCTATTCGTTGCCGTTCCTGTTCCCGAGCAAGTGTGTCGACGTGACCGATGTCGCCGATTATCTCGGCAAGAAGTCCGGTGGCTGGGCCGATTCCGGCAAGGCATACGGCATGCTGAACGGGAAGTGGATCGGCATTCCGGTCGCCGCCACCGGTGGCCTCGTCAACTATCGTGTCGCGGCCATGGAAAAGGCCGGCCACAAGGAGTTCCCGAAGGATATCGCCGGCTTCGCTGATCTGGTGAAGGGCATGAACAAGAACGGCACCCCGGCCGGCATGGCGCTCGGCCACGCCTCGGGCGACGCCAACGGCTGGCTGCATTGGGCGCTGTGGGCGCATGGCGGCAAGTTGATCGACAAGGACAACAAGGTCGTCGTCAATTCGCCGGAAACCGCGAAGTCGCTCGAATACGTCAAGGGCCTCTACGACAATTTCGTGCCGGGCACCGCGTCGTGGAACGACAGCTCCAACAACAAGGCGTTCCTTGCCGGGCAGCTGCATCTCACCGTCAACGGCATTTCGATCTATGTCACGGCGAAGAAGGAAAATCCGCAGATCGCCGAGGACATGAATCACGCCCACTTGCCGGCCGGTCTCGACGGCAAGACGCGGGAGCTGCATCTCGGCTTCCCGATCCTGATCTTCAGCTTCTCGAAATATCCGCAGACCTGCAAGGCGTTCACGGCCTTCATGCTGGAGCCGGATCAGTTCAATCCGTGGATCGAGGCTGCGCAGGGCTAC
Source organism: Bradyrhizobium oropedii (assembly GCF_020889685.1). Taxonomy (GTDB): domain Bacteria; phylum Pseudomonadota; class Alphaproteobacteria; order Rhizobiales; family Xanthobacteraceae; genus Bradyrhizobium; species Bradyrhizobium oropedii. Next base: position 13,181 of record NZ_JACMYO010000117.1, on the reverse strand, counting down.
CTGTCGCACTTCCTGCTCGACTACGACAAGAATCCGGTCTGGACGGCTGACCCGAAGACGACGCCGTATCGGAGCGTGGCCCAGACCGCGTCGACCCCGGCGGGCGAAGCGCAGATGAGCGAAAACGCCGCTGCCGCGATCGCCGACTTTGTCGTCGTCGACATGTATGCGAACTACTGCACCGGACGTGAAGATGTGAAGACCGCGATGGCTTCGGCCGAACGCGCGGCCAAGCGCATCTTCCGCTAGGTGACGGCCGGCGCGGCAAGCCGCGCCGGCTCCAGTCCATAGGCGATCCGAGGTGACGCACGATCCAAAACCGGTCGCGCGTCACCATCCGATTCGGAGTTGAGAGCGAATGAGCACTGTCCAGACATCGATGCCGGCGCAAGCTGCCGCGGCAGGCGAGCCGTCACTTTGGTCCCGGCTCAGCGGAAACCGCAATTGGGCAGCGTTCTGGTTCATGTTGCCGACGGCGGCGTTCCTGATCCTGTTCCTGGCCTATCCGCTCGGCCTCGGCGTCTGGATGAGCTTCACCGACGAGCGCATCGGGCGCGCCGGAGCCTTTGTCGGCATCGAGAACTACCAGTGGCTATGGGATGACTCGATCTTCTGGCTGTCGGTGTTCAACACCTTGTTCTACACGCTGATCGCCAGTGCCATCAAATTCGCGATCGGGCTCTATCTCGCGCTGCTGTTGAACAGGCACATGCCGTTCAAGGCGATCATCCGGTCGATCGTGCTGATCCCGTTCATCGTGCCGACCGTGCTGTCGGCGATCGCGTTCTGGTGGATCTACGATTCGCAGTTCTCGATCATCTCCTGGTCGCTGATCAAGCTCGGTCTGATTCACAGCAACATCAACTTCCTCGGCGACACCGAGTGGGCGCGGGCGAGCGTGATCTTCGCCAACGTCTGGCGCGGCGTTCCGTTCGTGGCGATCACGCTGCTGGCCGGCCTGCAAACGGTCTCGCCATCGCTCTATGAGGCCGCCACGCTCGACGGCGCGACCAGCTGGCAGCGCTTTCGCTTCATCACCTATCCGTTGCTGACCCCGATCATCGCCGTCGTGATGACCTTCTCGGTGCTGTTCACCTTTACCGACTTCCAGTTGATCTGGGCGCTGACCCGCGGCGGCCCGGTCAACGCAACCCATCTGATGGCGACGTTGAGCTATCAGCGCGGCATCATCAGCGGGCGGCTCGGCGAGGGCGCCGCAATCGCCACCGCGATGATTCCTTTCCTGGTGGCGGCCATTGCCATTTCCTGGTTCGGAATGCAGCGCCGCAAATGGCAGCAAGGATCGAACAATGACTGATTCAACCTTGCAATCGAAGGCCGCGGCCACCGCCGCCGGCGACGACACCGAGGGCATGAGCTATCTGGAGTCGCTGCCGCGGCGTCTGGTTACGCTTTATCTGCCGCTGTTCCTCATCCTGGTGGTGCTGCTGTTCCCGTTCTATTGGATGGTGCTGACGTCCATCAAACCGGACGAGCAGCTCATCGACATGGAGAAGTTCAACCCGTTCTGGGTGGTTCATCCGACCTTCAAGCACATCAGCAAGCTGCTGTTCGAGACGCAGTATCCGCGCTGGCTCTGGAACACGATGTATGTCGCGGTCGGTGCGACGTTCCTGTCGATCGTCGCCAGCGTGCTGTCGGCCTATGCGATCACGCGGCTGCGCTTCAAGGGCGCGGAGGCTGTCGGCGTCCTGATCTTCTTCGCTTATCTGGTGCCGCCGTCGATCCTGTTCATCCCGCTGGCCTCGGTGATCCAGGCCTATGGGCTGTTCGATTCACCGCTGTCGCTGATTCTGGTCTATCCGACGCTGCTGATCCCGTTCTCGACGTGGCTCTTGATGGGCTATTTCAAGACTATCCCCTATGAGCTCGAGGAGTGCGCCCTGATCGACGGCGCGACACGCTGGCAGATCCTGGTCAAGATCATCGTGCCGCTGGCGGTGCCCGGCCTGATCTCCGCCTTTATCTTCTCGTTCACTCTGTGCTGGAACGAGTTCATCTATGCGCTGACATTCCTGCAATCGACACCGAACAAGACGGTGCCGGTTGCCATCGTCAATGAATTCGTCGACGGCGATATTTACAAGTGGGGATCGCTGATGGCGGGGGCGCTGGTCGGCTCGCTGCCGCTGGTCATTCTTTACGCCTTCTTCGTTGAGCACTATGTCTCGGCGATGACGGGCGCCGTGAAGGAATGAGTGCGCAAGGCCCGCGGCGGAATTCGAAGAACAAGACAAGAAAAGGAGCACGGTCGTGCACATTCTGATTTTGGGCGCCGCCGGCATGGTCGGCCGCAAGCTGACCGAACGTCTGTTGCGCGAGGGTCGCCTCGGCAAGCAGGACATCAGCAAAATGACCCTGCAGGACGTGGTTGCGCCGGCCAAGCCCGCGAACGCCTCGATTCCGGTCAATGTCGTCGCATCCGATTTTGCCGATGCCGGCGCCGCCGCACCGCTGATCGCCGAGCGCCCCGATGTGATCTTCCATCTTGCCGCGATCGTCTCGGGCGAGGCGGAGGCCGAGTTCGACAAGGGTTACCGGATCAATCTCGACGGCACACGCTATCTGATCGACGCGATCCGCGCCATCGGCGGCTACAAGCCGCGGCTGGTGTTCACGTCCTCGATCGCGGTGTTCGGCGCGCCGTTCCCCGAGAAGATCGGCGACGAGTTCTTCCACACGCCGCTGACGAGCTACGGCACCCAGAAGTCGATCTGCGAGCTCCTGATCAACGATTATACCCGCAAGGGCCTGCTCGACGGGATCTCGATCCGCCTGCCGACGATCTGCGTGCGTCCGGGCAAGCCGAACAAGGCGGCGTCCGGCTTCTTCTCCAACATCATCCGCGAGCCGCTGGCGGGCGAGGAGGCGGTGTTGCCGGTCTCCGAGGACGTGCGGCACTGGCATGCCTCGCCGAAATCGGCGGTCGGCTTCCTGGTCCATGCCGGCACCATGGACCTCAACGCGATGGGGCCGCGGCGCAATCTCAGCATGCCCGGGATGTGCGTCTCCGTCGGCGAGCAGATCGCATCGCTGGAGCGTGTTGCCAGCAAGAACGTCACCGCGCGGATCAAGCGTGTGCCCGATCCGACCATCATCAGCATCGTCTCGGGCTGGCCGCGCGATTTCGCCACCGACCGCGCGCTGAAGCTCGGCTTCACCACGGCCGAGAAAACGTTCGACGACATCATCCGCATCCATATCGAGGACGAGCTCGGCGGCAAGTTCGCCGCCTGAGTAAATCTGCGCTAGCGCGGCTCATGAGATGACCAGGGTTGCCAGCATCGGCGAATGCATGATCGAGCTGCGCCAGGCCCCCGGCGGCCAGCCCGGCGGACTGTATTCGCGCTCCTATGGCGGCGACACGCTCAACACCGCGGTCTATCTGTCCCGGCTCGGCGTCCACATCGACTACATCACGGCGCTCGGCGATGATGCGCTGAGCGATGAGATGATCGCGGGCTGGGCAAGCGAAGGCATCGGCACCAAGCATGTCGCGCGATTGGCGGGCAAACTGCCGGGACTCTATCTGATCCAGACCGACGACAGGGGCGAGCGGCGCTTCTTCCATTGGCGCGACGGCGCCGCCGCGCGTGAGCTGATGGATCTGCCTGATACGGATGATCTCCTGAACTCGCTCGCGACGTACGACCTCGTCTATCTCTCGGCGATCACGCTTTCGATCCTGCGCGAGGACGGTCGGGAACGGCTCATGGCGGCGCTCAAGCGTGCGCGATTGCTCGGCACACGGTTCGCTTTCGACACCAATTTCCGTGCCCGCGGCTGGCCGGACCTGAATGTTGCGCGGAAAGCTTTCAGCAGCGCGTTCGAGGCGGCCGATATCGTGCTTGCCTCGACCGAGGATCTGGCGCCGCTCTATCCCTGCGAGAGCAACACGGCGCTGCTCGCCGGCATTTCGAGCCCCGAGGTGGTGCTGAAGCTGGCCGAGCCGGCCTGCATCGTGCGCTCTTCCGGCGGAACGCGCGAGGTGAGGGCGGAGCCGCTGCCCAAGCCGGTGGTCGATACCACGGCGGCCGGCGACAGTTTTGCTGCGGCTTACCTCGCCGCGCGGCTCGGCGGCGCCGAGCCCGAGGAGGCGGCGCGCGTCGGCCATCGCCTCGCCGGTGTCGTCGTGTGCTATCCCGGCGCGATCATTCCGCGCTACGCCATGCCGCCGAAGAAGGCGCCTCGTCCCCCACCATCCCGCAAGGCCTCGCAATGAAAACGACATCAAAGCAGGACCAGATTGCCGAGTTGATCCGCCAGGCCACCGTCATCCCGGTGCTGACCATCGAGCGGCTCGCCGACGCGGTGCCGCTCGCCAGGGCGCTGGTCGCGGGCGGCGTGCGGACGCTCGAGGTGACGCTGCGGACGGCGGTCGCGGTCGATGCAGCCAAGGCCATCATTGCCGAGGTGCCCGATGCGGTGGTCGGTATCGGCACCATCCTCAATGGCGACGATCTGGCGCGCGCCGAGGCGCTCGGCGCCAAATTCGGCATCAGCCCGGGCGCGACGCCCGAGCTGTTGAAGGCGGTCTCCGCCAGCAAGTTGCCCTTCGCGCCGGGGATCGCGACCGCCTCCGAGCTGATGCAGGCGCTGGCGCACGGCTTCGACGTCGTCAAATTCTTCCCCGCCGAGCAGGCCGGCGGTATCAAGGCACTGCGGGCTCTTGCCGGTCCATTCCCGAACGTCAGGGTCTGCCCGACCGGCGGGATCGGCGAGGCCAATGCCGCGACCTGGCTGGCCGAGCCCAATGTGCTGGCGGTCGGCGGCTCCTGGCTGTGCCCGGCCGCCGACATCCGCGCCGGCAACTGGGCGGGCATAACCGCCATGTGCGCCAAGGCGATGAAAACGCTGAAAGCCGCCTGAAGATACGCTACATAACTCCCGAACAGGAACAGGGAGATACGGCCATGACAGCAGCCAGCATCGTCGGTTGGGCGCACACGCCATTCGGAAAGTTTGACGCGGAGACCGTTGAAGGTCTCGTCGTCAAGGTCGCCAACGAGGCGCTCGCCGATGCCGGCATTGCCGCCTCCGATGTCGACGAGATCATGCTCGGCCATTTCAACGCCGGCTTCTCGCCGCAGGATTTCACGGCCTCGCTGGTGCTGCAGGCCAATCCGGCGCTGCGTTTCAAGCCGACGACGCGCGTCGAGAACGCCTGCGCCACCGGATCGGCCGCGGTGCACCAGGGCATCCGCGCCATCGAAGCGGGCGCCGCGAAGATCGTGCTGGTGGTCGGCGTCGAGCAGATGACGAAGACGCCGGGCCCGGAGATCGGCAAGAACCTCTTGAAGGCATCTTATCTGCCCGAGGACGGTGACACCGTCGGCGGCTTCGCCGGCGTGTTCGGCAAGATCGCGCAGGCCTATTTCCAGAAATACGGCGACCAGTCGGACGCACTGGCGATGATCGCCGCCAAGAACCACAAGAACGGCGTTGCCAATCCCTACGCGCAGATGCGCAAGGATTTCGGCTTCGAGTTCTGCCGCGCCGAGAGCGAGAAGAACCCGTTCGTCGCCGGTCCCTTGAAGCGCACCGATTGCTCGCTGGTCTCCGACGGCGCTGCCGCGCTGGTGCTGACCGATGCCGAGACTGCGAAGACCATGGGCAAGGCGGTGAACATCCGCGCTACTGCCCATGCACAGGATTTCCTGCCGATGTCGAAGCGCGACATCCTGCAGTTCGAAGGCTGCACCACCGCCTGGCAGCGCGCGCTGCAGAAGGCCGGCTTGCAGCTCTCCGATCTCTCCTTCGTCGAAACGCATGACTGCTTCACCGTCGCCGAACTGATCGAATATGAAGCGATGGGCCTGACGCCGAAGGGCCAGGGTGCCCGCGCGATCATGGAAGGCTGGACCCAGAAGGACGGCAAGCTGCCGGTTAATCCGTCCGGCGGCCTCAAGGCCAAGGGCCATCCGATCGGCGCCACCGGTGTCTCCATGCACGTGATGAGCGCGATGCAGCTCACGGGGCAGGCGCCCGAGGGCATGCAGCTCAAGAACCCGCAGATCGGCGGCATCTTCAACATGGGCGGCGCCGCCGTCGCCAACTACGTCTCGATCCTCGAGCCGGCCAAGTAGCTTGAACATTGCCGAATGGCTGGCAGCGACGGCGCGGGCGCGTCCCGATGCGCCGGCGCTGCTGACCGGCTTCGACCTCGACGCCGACTATGCAACCTTTGTCCGCCGCGCCGCTTCGATCGGGGCTGCGCTGGCGCGTGATCACGGCATTGCCGCCGGCGACCGCATCGCGCTGTATGCGACGAACTGCACGCAATATCTCGAATGTCTCTACGGCATCTGGTGGATCGGCGCCGTCGCGATCCCGATCAATGCCAAGTTGCACGGCCGCGAGGCGGCGTGGATCTGCCGCAATGGCGGTTCCAAACTCGCGTTCGTGTCCGATGACACGATCGGTGCGCTGACCGAAGCGAAGGACGACTGCCCCGCCGGCATGACCATGCTGTCGGTCGACAGCGAAGCGTACAGGGCCATGCGAAGCGGTGAGGGGCCCCGTGCGCCGCTGCCGCGCGAGAGCAACGATCTGGCCTGGCTGTTCTACACGTCGGGCACGACAGGCCGTCCCAAGGGCGTGATGCTCAGCCACGGCAATCTGGTTGCGATGTCGCTGTGCTATCTCGCCGACGTCGATCCGGCGACGCCGCACGATGCCTCGCTCTACGCCGCGCCGATCTCGCATGGCGCCGGCCTCTATAATTTCCCGCATGTCCGGATGGGCGGCAGGCACGTCGTGCCGGAGTCCGGCGGCTTCGATCCGGACGAGGTGCTCAATCTCGGCCGCCAGCTCGACAATGTCGTGATGTTCGCCGCACCCACGATGGTGCGCCGCCTGGTCGATGCAGCGAAGAAGCGCGGCGAGAACGGCGAGGGGCTGCGCACCATCATCTATGGCGGTGGGCCGATGTACACCGCCGACATCACCGATGCGATGGCGACGATGGGCCAGCGCTTCGTGCAGATCTACGGTCAGGGCGAGTCGCCGATGACCATCACGGCGCTGTCGCGCGACTGGCATCGCGCGAGCGATCATCCGCGCTATCTCGAACGGCTGGCCTCGGTCGGGTCAGCGCAGAGCGTCGTCACCGTGCGGATCACCGACAAGGACGGCACGCCGCTGCCCGCCGGCGAGACCGGCGAGATCGAGGTCAAGGGCGCGACCGTGATGCTCGGCTACTGGAACAATCCCAAGGCCAATGCCGAGACGCTGAAGGACGGCTGGCTGCGCACCGGCCGATGTCGGCCGGCTCGACGCCGACGGCTTCCTTACGCTGTCGGATCGCTCCAAGGACGTGATCATCTCCGGCGGCACCAACATCTATCCGCGCGAGGTCGAGGAAGCCCTGCTGACCCATCCCGATGTCAGCGAGGTCTCGGCCATTGGTGTGCCGGATCCGGAATGGGGCGAGATCGTCGTCGCCTGCGTCGTGCTGGAGGACGGTGCCGCGGCCGACGACGGCAAGCTCGACGCGCATTGCCTTGCCTCGATCGCCCGCTTCAAGCGGCCGAAGCGTTATGTCTATCTCGATGCACTGCCGAAGAACAACTACGGCAAGGTGCTGAAGACCGCGCTGCGGGAGATGTTGGCCAAAGGCATTGGCTAAAAGGCATGGGCTAAAGCGCGATGAGGAGGGGTTGAATCGAAAACATCGAAAACAACCCCATGCACAGTAGGGATTGGGGTCACTCATGCGGTTAAGGGATAGGCCATAGCCTTCCGTCGCGCTAAGCTGGCTGCGCCTTGTCACCGGGAGAACGGACCATGGGTATCGAGACGTCCCTGTCGCTGTCGGAAGTGAACGATCGCATCGCGATACTCCGGGACAATATCAGGCAGCTGATCGAGCAGGCCGCAGGCGCAGCCGGCGCCGAAGTCGAGGAGCGCATCGCCGAGCGCCTCGAGCAGCAGAATGCGGAACTGGAAAAGCTGCTGGCGGCGCGCGAGGCGATGACGGGGCAGTAACTGACATCGGGGGCGGTGGGCATGCTTCGCCTTGCCTGCTGTTCCGCCGCGCGGAAGCGGTCCGGCCACCGCCGCGCATACGCCCATACGCCGGGCGCAGCTTGATCTCGGCAGAGACCTCCCGTTACTAGCTCCGTAACCACTACATCCGGGAGCGAACAGGACAATGGGACCACTGCAAGGTATCAAGGTCGTGGATATGACGACCGTGCTGATGGGACCCTATGCCACGCAGATGCTTGGCGATTATGGCGCCGACGTCATCAAGGTGGAATCGCCTGACGGTGATGTGACGCGGCAGATCGGTCCGACCCGGCATCCCGGCATGGGGCCGGTGTTCCTCAACACCAACCGCAGCAAGCGCTCGGTCTGCCTCGATCTGAAGAAGCCGGCGGGGCGCGAGGCCGTGCTGCGGCTGATCGCGAAGGCCGATGTGCTGGTCTACAACGTGCGGCCGCAGGCGATGGCGCGGCTGCAACTCGGCTACGACGTCGTCGCCAAGGTCAATCCGCGGCTGATCTATGCCGGCGTGTTCGGCTTCGGCCAGGAGGGGCCGTATGCCGCCAAGCCCGCCTATGACGATCTGATCCAGGGCGCGACCGCGCTGCCGGCGCTGATGGCGCAGACCTCGGACGGCGTGCCGCGCTACGTGCCGAATGCGCTGGTCGATCGCATCGTCGGCCTCACCGCGGTCGGCGCGATCTGCGCGAGCCTCGTGCATCGCGACCGCACCGGGCAGGGCCAGCGCGTCGACATTCCGATGTTCGAGACCATGGCCGGCTTCGTGATGGGTGACCACATGGGCGGGCTGACCTACGATCCGCCGCTCGACAAGGGCGGCTATGCCCGCCATCTGTCGCCGGACCGGCGGCCGTACAAGACCCAGGACGGCTATATCTGCGTGATCGTCTACAACGACAAGCAGTGGGAGAATTTCTTCAAGGCGACCGGGCGCGACGACCTGCGCAACGATCCGAAATTCGCGACCTTCGCCGGCCGCGCCACCAATATCGACGTCGTCTACGCCGAGCTCGCGCGCATCCTGTTGACCAAGACCACAGCTGAGTGGAACCAGATTCTCGAGAAGGCCGACGTGCCTGTGATGCCCATGCACGATCTCGAAAGCCTGCTGGAGGACCCGCACATGGTCGCGACCGGCGTCTTCCCTGTGGTCGATCATCCGACCGAGGGCCGGATCCGCAGCATGACGACGTCGGCGCGCTGGTCGGAGACCAAGGTCGAGCCGAGCCGGCTGGCGCCGCGGCTCGGCGAGCACAGTGCGGAGATTTTGCAGGAGGCGGGTTTCTCCGCTGACGAGATCGCGGCGATGGTACGCGAGGGCGCTGCCAAAGCGGTGAAGGCATAGGAGCACGACAGATGGATTTCGCACTCTCCGCCAACCAGGAATCGATCCGCGACGCCGTCGCAAAAATCTGCTCGCGCTTCGACGAGGCCTACTGGTTGAAGAAAGACAAGGAGGGCGGCTATCCGGCCGACTTCCATCGCGCGCTGGCCGATGCCGGCTGGCTCGGCATCTGCATCCCCGAGGAGTATGGCGGCTCCGGGCTCGGCATCACCGATGCCGCAATCATGATGCGCACGATTTCGGAATCCGGTGCCGGCATGTCCGGTGCATCCGCGGTGCATATGAACGTGTTCGGGCTCAATCCGGTGGTGGTGTTCGGTACCAAGGAGCAGTGCCAGCGCATGCTGCCGCCGATCATCGACGGCCGCGACAAGTCCTGCTTCGCGGTCACCGAGCCCAACACCGGCCTCAACACGACGCAGCTCAAGACCCGCGCGGTGCGGCAGGGCGACAAATACATCGTCAACGGCCAGAAGGTGTGGATCTCGACCGCGCAGGTCGCCAACAAGATCCTGCTGCTCGCGCGCACCACGCCGCTGGAGGAGGTGCGCAGCCCGACCCACGGGCTGAGCCTGTTCTACACCGATTTCGACCGCAAGCGCGTCACCGTGCACGAGATCGAGAAGATGGGCCGCAAGCCGGTCGACTCCAACGAGCTGTTCTTCGAGAATTTCGAGATCCCGGTCGAGGACCGCATCGGCGAGGAGGGCCGTGGCTTCGAATACATCCTGCACGGCATGAATCCCGAGCGCATCCTGATCGCGGCGGAAGCCGTCGGCCTCGGCCAGATCGCGCTGAAGCGGGCGTCGGAATATGCCAAGGGCCGCATCGTGTTCAACCGGCCGATCGGCATGAACCAGGCGATCCAGCATCCGCTGGCGAAATGCTGGATGGAGCTCGAGGCCGCCTGGCTGATGGTGCTGCGCGCCGGCTGGCAATATGACCAGAACCTGCCCTGTGGTCCGGCCGCGAACTCGGCGAAATATCTCGCCGCGGAAGCCGGTTTCCACGCCTGCGAGCAGGCGGTGATGACCCATGGCGGCTTCGGTTATGCCAAAGAATATCACGTCGAGCGTTATCTCAGGGAATCGCTGATCCCGCGCATCGCGCCGATCAGCCCGCAGCTCATCCTCAGCTTCATCGGCGAGAAGGTGCTCGGCCTTCCGAAGTCGTATTGATGAGGGTAACCAATGTCTCCGCTTGTCATTCCGGGGCGGCGCGAAGCGACGAACCCGGAATCCATAACCACCATCGTGAGTATGGATTCCGGGCCTGCGCCTGGCGGCGCATCCCGGAATGACGAGGGGAGGGAGTAACGCCATGAGCTTCGTCACCGGCGTCGGCCTCACATCCTACGGCAAGCATGAGGGCCTGTCCTCGCTCGACCTGATGAGCAAGGCGGCCGAGCTTGCGATCTCCGATGCCGGGCTGAAGCGCTCGGAGATCGACGGCATCCTGTGCGGCTACTCCACGGTCTCGCCGCATATCATGCTGGCCACCGTGTTCGCCGAACACTTCGGCATTCGTCCGTCCTACGCTCACGCCGTCCAGGTCGGCGGCGCCACCGGGCTTGCGATGACCATGCTGGCGCATCACCTGGTCGACGCCGGTGTCGCAAAACACGTGTTGGTGGTCGGCGGCGAGAACCGGCTGACCGGGCAGAGCCGCGATGCGTCGATCCAGGCGCTGGCCCAGGTCGGGCACCCCGATTACGAGGTGACGCTGGGGCCGACGATCCCGGCCTATTACGGCCTGGTCGCGACCCGCTACATGCATGAATACGGGCTCACGCAAGAGGATCTCGCCGAGTTCGCGGTGCTGATGCGCAAGCACGCGCTGACGCATCCCGGCGCGCAATTCCACGAGCCGATCACGGTTGCCGACGTCATGGCATCGAAGCCGGTGGCGATGCCGCTCAAGCTGCTCGACTGCTGCCCGGTCTCTGATGGCGGTGCGGCCTGCGTGATCAGCCGTGAGCCGACCCGCGAGCGGCGGGTTCGCATCCGCGGCTGCGCCCAGGCGCACACCCATCAGCACATCACGGCCGCACCCGCGTTGAGCGAACTCGGCGCGGAGATTTCGATCGCGAAAGCGAAAGCGGCGTCGGGCATAGCGATCTCGGACGTGCGTTACGCCGCGGTCTACGACAGCTTCACGATCACGCTCACGATGCTGTTGGAAGATCTCGGCCTCGCGGGGCGCGGCGAGGCGGCGGCGCGGGTGCGCGCCGGCTATTTCAACGGGGATGGCGAAATGCCGCTCAACACCCATGGCGGCCTGCTCAGCTATGGCCATTGCGGCGTCGGCGGCGCGATGGCGCATCTGGTCGAGACCCATCTGCAGATGACCGGCCGCGCCGAAAATCGTCAGGTGCGCGACGCTTCGGTGGCGCTGCTGCACGGCGACGGCGGCGTGCTGTCGTCGCATGTCAGCATGTTCCTGGAGCGCGTGCGATGAGTGGACCGATCGCCGACTGGACCAAGGGCGCCGAAGCCATCGCCTATCAGACCTGCAACGCCTGCGGCGCGCGGCAATATTTCCGCCGCAGCTTCTGCGCGGCCTGCGGCTCGCCCGATCTGGCCGAGCATCGCGCGAGCGGGGCAGGGACGGTGTATGCGACATCGCTGGTCTGCCGCGCGGCGACACCGGAGACCCGGGCGCATGTGCCCTACAACATCGTGCTGGTCGATGCCGACGAGGGCTTTCGCCTGATGGCCCATGGCGACAACGACCTCGCCATCGGCGACAAGGTTTCGGCGCGCTTCACGCTATTTGCGGGACGGCTGGTTCCGTATTTCGCAAAGGCGAAATGAGGGGCCGAACGATCCGGTCAGAACGCGAAACCAGGCTGATCCAGATCACTCTTGCCCCTCGAGTTGCGGATCATTTTGGGCATGATCTTTCCGAAAACCGCTACACACTTTTCGGGATCATGCCTCAGTGCCAATAAAAGACAAAGCTGGCGATGACGAGCATCGCCGTCACCGCCAGCATTTGCGCAAGCGCTTCCGAGGCCGCCCTCTTGGTGGCTTCCTTCATGCGTTTCCCCTAGACTTGGGCGTGACTCATCGTTGCGCGGATTGCGCGCTCGACGGCCAGATTTTTTACTCGGAACACCCCGCGTCGAGCATCCGCCTTGATGAGTCCCCACTCAGCGAATATCGACTGTGTCAGGGTTGTCTCGGAATGCGGCGGCAATTTGACTCGCGCGTGTTGCTCCTGCGACGGTCGGCGGATACTGTTTCGGAACCCGATAGAAACGACAGCAAGATCAAGGTTAGGAAATGGCCCGTATCGACTATTCGGATCCCGCAAAGGCTAGCCCGCGCACCCGCGAGATCCTCGACAAGAACCGCAACGCCAACATCTTCCGCATGATGGCGCATTCGCCGAGTTACTTTGAGCAGTACTGCCGGCTCGGCGGCGCGATCCGTCACAAGGGTGAGCTCGATCCCATCGTGCGCGAGCTCGCGATCACGCGCACCGGCATCCTCTGCGAGGCGCCGTACGAGATCGTCGCGCACAAGCGCATCGGCAAGAATGTCGGCGTCACCGACGAGCAGAACGCAGCGCTGGAGAACTGGCAGTCCGCGACGTGCTTCAACGAGGTGCAGCGCGCGGCGCTGACCTTCACCGACGAGATCGTCAAGCTGAAGAAGCCGACGGATGCGACCTTCAAGGCGATCGCCGCGCTGCTGATGCCAGCCGCGCTGATCGAACTGCAACTCTCGGTCGGCTTCTACATCATGACGTCGAAGTTTCTCGAGACGTTCGAGATCGACATGCAGCCGGTGACGGAAGTGGTGAG
>NZ_JACMYO010000116.1 GCF_020889685.1 Bradyrhizobium oropedii | reverse complement strand
CGAAACCGTCGAGCTCGAGGTCCCGGTCGACCGGGCCTTTGAGATGACGCTGCGGCTGGTGAACCGCCGCAAATGGCTGGTCATCGACGCGCGCGCGCCGCAGCCGCCGCGCCGGATCGGGCGCATCGAGGCGGTGGCACGCACGCCGATCATGGGTTTCCGCGAGGACGTGTCGATCCGGGTCACGCCCGATGACGAGGACTCGCGCGTCGATATCCGCTCGGCGTCGCGCTATTTCGACACCGATCTCGGCAGCAACGCCGCGCGGGTCAAGAAGCTGATCGAGGACATCAACACCGCCGCGGAAAACGACAATTCCAAGCCGGCGAAGAAGGCTGCACCCGTTGCGCCCAAGGCGCCGCCGGCGAAGACGGTGAAGAAATAACCTCTCGCTGCGGCAGACATGCTCCCTCGCCCCGCTCTTGCGGGGAGAGGGTTGGGGTGAGGGGCTTCTATCCGCGAGCGTGATGGTAGGACTGAGCCTGTGGCTTGCCCCTCACCCGAAATTCGAGCTGCGCTCGAATTTCGACCTCTCCCCGTGAGGAACGGGGCGAGGTTAAGAGGCCATCCGGTACGAGCCGCCGATCACCGGATCGCCATCGGTCGCCACGACACCGCGCGCGACCAGATCTTCCAAATGGGCCAGCACCGAATAGCCGGCGGCGTTGGCGAGGCGCGGATCGAGCCCGATATAGATCGCCCGCACCATGGTCGGGATGTCGGCCTCACCCTTGCCGAGGCGATGCAGGATCGACGCCTCGCGCGCCCGACGGTGCCGCGCCAGGAAGCGGACGAAGCGCGGGCCCTCCGGGATCTCCGGGCCGTGACCGGACAAATAAAGCTGCTCGGGACGCTGCTCCAGCCGCTCCAGCGAGGCCATGTAGTCGATCATCGAGCCGTCGGGCGGCGCCACGATCGAGGTCGACCAGCCCATCACGTGATCGCCGACGAAATTGATGCTGCGCTCGGTCCAGGCAAACGCCAAATGATTGGCGGTGTGGCCGGGGGTGGCGACCGCCTCCAGCGCAAAGCCCGCGCCCTCGATGAGGTCGCCGTGCCTGACCTCGACGTCGGGCCGGAAATCGCGATCGGCGCCGGATTCCGGATTGTGCTTCTCGCTCTCGAAGCGCGGGCGCGAGGCGCGGTGCGGCCCCTCGGCATAAACAGGCGCGCCGGTCGCAGCCTTGATCCGCGGCGTATTCGGCGAATGGTCGCGATGGGTATGGGTGACCAGGATGTGGGTCACCGTCTCACCCTTGACCGCATCGAGCAGCGCCTTCGCATGCGCCTCGTCGTCGGGACCGGGATCGATGATCGCGACCTTGCCCTGCCCGACGATGTAGCTGACCGTGCCGGTGAAGGTGAACGGGCTCGGATTGTTGCAGAGGACACGGCGGACGCCGGGGCGGACCTGTTCGACCACGCCGGGCTTCAGCGGAAAATCGCGGTTGAACGGGATGTCGTCGTTGTCGGCCATGGGATCCGATTCCTTGTGAGCCGTCATCCCCGGATGAGCGCTTCGCGCTCACTCGGGAGGTGCGAGCTCTTGCGAGCCCCGAAGGATGTCGGGCACCACCTCGCGTCATCCTTCGAGGCGCGCCGAAGAGGCGCGCACCTCAGGATGACGCCTCCGGGATTACGAGAACGCCTGAATGCCGGTGATCGCGCGTCCGAGGATCAGCGCGTGGACGTCATGCGTGCCCTCATAGGTGTTCACCGTCTCGAGGTTCGCGGCGTGGCGCATCACGTGATACTCGATCTGGATGCCGTTGCCGCCGTGCATGTCGCGCGCCATGCGGGCGATGTCGAGCGACTTGCCGCAATTGTTGCGCTTGACGATCGAGATCATCTCCGGCGCCATCTTGCCCTCGTCCATCAGGCGGCCGACGCGCAACGAGGCCTGCAGGCCGAGCGCGATTTCGGTCTCCATATCGGCGAGCTTCTTCTGCACCAGCTGGGTGGCGGCGAGCGGCCGGCCAAACTGCTTGCGGTCGAGCGTGTACTGGCGCGCGCGGTGCATGCAGTCCTCGGCAGCGCCGAGCGCACCCCAGGATATGCCGTAGCGGGCGCGGTTGAGGCAGCCGAACGGACCCTTGAGCCCGGAGACGTTGGGCAGCAGCGCGCTTTCCGGCACCACCACGTTGTCGAGCACGATCTCGCCGGTGATCGAGGCACGCAAGCTGAGCTTGCCGCCGACCTTCGGCGCCGACAGGCCCTTCATGCCCTTCTCGAGGATGAAGCCGCGGATCTGGTTGTCGTGCGCGGCGGACTTGGCCCACACCACGAACACGTCGGCGATCGGCGCATTCGAGATCCACATCTTGGCGCCGTTCAGCTTGTAGCCGTCGGCGACCTTCTCGGCGCGGGTCTTCATGCCGCCGGGATCGGAACCGGCGTCCGGCTCGGTCAGGCCGAAGCAGCCGACCCATTCTCCGGTCGCGAGCTTGGGGAGATATTTCTTGCGCTGGTTCTCGTCGCCATAGGCGTAGATCGGATACATCACTAGCGACGTCTGCACCGAGTTCATCGAGCGGTAGCCAGAATCAACACGCTCGATCTCGCGCGCGACGAGGCCATAGGCCACGTAGCTCGCATTGGCGCAGCCATATTCCTCGGGCAGCGTCACGCCGATCAGGCCGAGCTCGCCCATCTCGTTGAAGATCTCGCGGTCGGTCTTCTCTTCCAGATAGGCCTTGGTGACCCGCGGCAACAGCTTGTCCTGCGCATAGGCCCGCGCAGTGTCGCGGATCAGGCGTTCGTCTTCGGTGAGCTGGTCGTCGAGCAGGAACGGATCATCCCACTGGAAGCTGGCGGCAGCCGGCTTGTCCTTGGACTGGGGGCGCACGCTCATGAAACATCCTTTCGCATCGTCACTCGGAAATTGGCGGATAAATTAAAGCGCTATGCTGCGAAGCGCAATTGAATTGGACGTATGCCATTCGGGGGCGATGCGCACGCATCGCGCCCGGAATGACCCGCATCAGCCGTCGAACTTCTCATTCGACACGATCTCGATGCCGAAACCGGACAACCCCTTGTAGTCATGCACCGACGAGGTCAGGTGCCGGATCGAGGTGATGCCGAGATCGCGCAGGATCTGGGCGCCGACGCCGACCTCGCGCCATTGCTTGTTGCGATCGGCTTCCGCCGACTTCTGCTCGCCGACCGGCTGGACCGGAACACCGGCGGCACCGTCGCGCAGATATACCAGCACACCACGGCCGGCAGCCTTGAAGTGCCGCAGCACGGCTTCCATCCGCGCCGGCCCTGTGAACAGGTCTTTCACGATGTTGGGCTTGTGCAGCCGCGTCAGCACGTCCCTGCCATCGCCGATGCCGTTATAGACGAAGGCGGCATGCATGATCTCGTCGAAAGGTGAGCGATAGGCATAGCCCTGCAGCGGGCCGATAGGGCTTTCGGTGGTGAAGGTCGCGACCCGCTCGATCAGCTTCTCGCGCGCCTGGCGATAGGCGATCATATCAGCGATCGTGACGTGCTTGAGCTTGTGGCGGGCGGCGAATTTCGCAACCTGCTCGCCCTTCATCACGGTTCCATCGTCGTTCATCAGCTCGCTAATGACGCCGACCGGCGGCAGGCCCGAGAGCCGGCACAGATCGACCGCGGCCTCGGTATGGCCGGAGCGCAGCAGCACGCCGCCGTCGCGCGCGATCAGCGGAAAGATGTGGCCGGGGCGCGCAAAATCATTGGCGCCGGCGTTGGGATTGGCGAGCGCGCGGCAGCAGGAGGCGCGTTCCTCGGCCGAGATGCCGGTGCCGCCATCGGGCTTGTAGTCGATCGAGACGGTGAACGCCGTGGTGTGGTTGGACTCGTTGTGCGCCACCATCGGGTCGAGCCGCAGCCGGCGGGCATCTTCGGTGGTGATCGGCGCGCAGACGATGCCGGAGGTGTGGCGGATGATGAAGGCCATCTTCTCCGCCGTGCAGAACGACGCCGCGACGATCAAATCGCCCTCGCCTTCCCGATCGTCATCGTCGGTCACGACGACGAGTTCACCCTTCGCAAAGGCTTGCAGCACTTCCTGGATCGTATCGGCCATTGTCCTGACATCTCGCTTTATGCAGGCAGTGGATTAGCCGGGTTCCGATGTCAGCGCCAGTATCATTATGCAACCCGCCATGCGTCCGGCAGGCATCGTCGGCAGGCATACCAGGACGGTGGCCGGAGCCCGTCGCCGGCTTCTACGGCAGCACCTCGCGCCGGTCGCTGAGCTGGGCGTCCAGCTCGGCGCGCTTGTCGTCGAGCAGGCCGGCGTCGGCGGCCTCGATCACCGAATAGAGCTCACCGGCGTCGCTGAGCCGGGTCACCGTCACGTAGTCGGCGCCGGCCGTGTAGAGATCGTCGACACCGGTCAGGAGATCCGCGGTGGCGACGATCCGCGCGGTGGGATTCAAGGCGCGGACGTGACGCACCAGCTTCTCATTGTCGGCGCCGACCAGCAGGAAATCCGGCACGCTCAGAATGATGATCTCGGCCTTGCCGATGCCGGCGTGAACCAGCGTGTCGACATTGCTGATGTCGCCATAGATCACATGCATGCCGCGGTCGGACAGCGTGCGGAACACCAGCGGATTGAAATCGATGACGCTGATCTGCTCGAGCAGCGACTGGTTCTGCCGCTCGATCTGGCTGATCAGTGCGCTCGCCGCACGGAAAAAGCCGAGGATCACGATGCGCCGGATCTCGCCATGTCCGCCCTCCTGGCCGCCATCACCGCGGCCCTCGCCCACGTGGTCGAGATCGCGCAGCCCGATTCGCTTCAACGGACCGATCAGGCCGCGCACGATCTGATCGCTGCGGCCCATCGCGAAGGTCGAGAGCACCGCCAGCACCACGAAGGCGAACGAGACCGCATTGGCGGTTTCGGTTCCGATGTGGTTGGCGGCGACGCCGGTCTGGATCACCACCAGCGAGAACTCGGATATCTGCGCCAGATTGATCGCCGGCAGCAGGCTGGCGCGCAGGCCCTGCTTCATCAGATAGAGCGGCGTGAAGGTCGTGACCAGGCGGCTCGCCACCGTGAAGGCCGCGATGACCAGCGCAAGCCAGATCACCGAGAGGCCGGGAATCGGGATCGTCATGCCGAGCGCGACAAAGAACAGCGTGATGAAGAAATCCCGCAGCGTCGTGACCTTGGCGGTGACGTCGAGCGCGTAGGGAAAGGTCGAGATCGAGACGCCGGCGACCAGCGAGCCCATCTCCCGCGACAGATGCAGCCGCTCGGCGATCTCGCCGATCAGGAAGCACCAGGCGAGCGCGCCGAGCAGCACGAGCTCGGGCCGGCGCGCAATCTGGTGGAACAGCCGCGGCAGCACGTAGCGGCTCAGCACCAGCGCGGTCACAACCAGCACCGCAACGCGGGCGATCGACAGCAGCACGACGCTGATCTGCAGATTGTCCAGGCTCGGCTGCACCGCCAGGAACAGGATCGCGAAGATGTCCTGCAGCACCAGCACGCCGAGCGTGATCCGGCCCGGCAGCGTATCCAGCTCGCGCTTCTCGTAGAGCACCTTGACGATGATGACGGTCGAGGACAGCGCGCAGGCGACGCAGAGATAGACCGCATCGAACTTGCCGCCGCCGATCGCAAGCCCGATTCCGGCGAAGAACGCGACACCGATCAGGCAGCCGCCGATCAGCTCGCCGGCACCGGCGAACAGGATGACCTTGCCGGCGCGGATGATCTTCTTGAGGTCGATTTCCAGCCCGATCATGAACAGCATGAAGATCAGGCCGAGTTCGGAGATGACGCTGATCGATTCCTGGGACTTGACCCAGCCCATGCCGAATGGACCAATGAAAAAGCCGGCGATAAGGTACGCCAGTATCAGCGGTTGCCGGGAGAAATGGGCAAGCAGCCCGATCCCCCAGGCAAGCAGGATACAGAGCGTGATATCGGGAATCAGTTCATGCATGCGTCAAAGACTTCCTGTTGCCGCAACCTAGAGGGCCGGGCGTGAGGATCAACCGAGCAATGTGTCACATCCGCGCAGGCCGCATTTTTCTGGCAGTTTTGCTCTGCCTGCTCACCGTGCGCTTGCCGGACGCGCTAGCACAATCCTCGGCAAGTATTGAACAAAATTTCGCGAACTCGCTGACGGCGGTGCCATCGGAAGGCCTCACCGCCTCGGGTGCATTCTACGTGCCGGTGTATTCCAGCGTGTCGATGAGCCAGGGCAAGCTCAGGGCCGATTTCTCGGTGACGCTCAGCGTGCACAACGCCTCCGAGACCAAACCGCTGGTGCTGAAGCGGATCGCCTATTTCGACACATCAGGCAAGATGGTGGAGAGCTACCTCAAATCACCGATCGCGCTAAAACCGTTCGCGACGGTCGAGGTTGCGATCGCCACGACCGATACCCGCGGCGGCACCGGCGCGAATTTCGTGGTCGATTGGGCGGCTGCCGGCGAGATCGCGGAACCGGCGGTCGAGGCCTTGATGGTCGGCAGCGTCGGCGCCGGGCACTACGCCTTCATCAGCCAGGGCCGCCCGGTCCGGCTGGTGGGCAAGAACTGACTTCACGGAAGGCCCTTCCACGGTCCTTCTCAACGACAACAACACGGAGCGAAACGTCCATGTCCACCTCAGCCCAGTTCGACTTTGCACCGCTGCTCCCGGCCGGCCTGCCTGCGCCGGCCGCGCGCTGGACCGGGCTCGCCAAGTACAGTTTCGTCGGCGGCAACAATGATCCCGACCAGGTTCCGGTCGACGGGCTACTGGAGGCCATGAACGCCGTGCTGAAGCGCGAGGGCAGGAATCTCGCGACCTATAATCTCGCGCACGGGCCACAGGGCTATCTGCCGTTGCGCCAGTTCCTGACCGAGAAGCTGAAGCGCGACGCTGGAATTGCCTGCACGCCGGACGAGGTCATGATCGTCTCCGGCTCGTTGCAGGCGCTCGATCTGGTCAATCACACACTGCTCGCCAAGGGCGACACCGTGCTGATCGAGCAGGAGACCTATCAGGGCTCGCTGAACCGGTTGACGCGGCTCGGCGTCAATGCGGTCGGCATTCCCCTCGATGGCGAGGGCATAAGGATCGATGCGCTGGCCGCAGCGCTCGCCGATCACAAGCGGCGCGGCATCACGCCGAAATACATCTACACCATCCCGACCGTACAGAACCCGACCGGCTCGATCCTTCCCGAGAGCCGCCGCGCCGAGATGCTGAAACTGTCGAAAGAATACGGCGTGCCGATCTTCGAGGACGATTGCTATGCCGATCTGATCTGGAACGGTGAGCGGCCGCCAGCGATCTATGCCATGAGCACGCATGGCGGCGTGATCCATATCGGCTCGTTCTCGAAGTCGATCGCGCCGGCGCTGCGGGTCGGCTTCATCGTCGCGCCCTGGGCAATCATGTCGCGGATGCTGCCGCTGAAGACCGACGCCGGCTCCGGCGCGCTGGAGCAGATGGTGCTGTCGGAATATTGCGCGCCGCATTTTGCGACCCATGTGCCCAAACTGACGCGAGGACTGCGCGCAAAACTCGATACGCTGATGGAGGCGCTGAACGAGCAGTTCGGCACCGCGGCCGAATTCGAGGCGCCGAAGGGCGGCATCTTCCTCTGGGTCAAGCTACCCGACAATGTCGATACCTTGAAGCTCTACCAGGCCGCGCTCGCCGCCGGGGTCTCGATCAATCCCGGCCCGGAATGGTCGACCAGCAAGGCGCATTCCGGCAGCCGGCTGCGTCTCTGCTTCGCCAGCCCCTCGCACGAGCAGATCCGCGAGGGCGTCGCCGTGCTGGCCGAGGTGTGCCGCAAGGAGTTCGGCGTGCCGGCGCGCAGCAGCAATGTCGAGAAGCGCGGGTAGCGCTCCGCCCGGCAACAAGATGGATTGCTTCGTCGCTCCGCTCCTCGCAATGACGGCTGGTTAAGGCGTCATTGCGAGCCAACGGGTCGCGCGAACGCGCGCCCGATGACAGGCTCCGCGAAGCAATCCATCTCTCCACTCGCCCCTCACCTCACCGAAAACGGCGCCTGATAGGGCCGGCCGAACGGTACGCCGTTGACCACGGTCTGCACCGGCTTCAGCTGCTGATTGCCGTCGCGCTTGTTGTTGCGGGTGTCGACGAAGGTGACCGGACCTTCGACAAGGTCCATGATCGCGACGTCGCCGGGCGCGCCGCGCTGCAACGTGCCGATCTTGGGCATCCGGTTGATGATCCGCGCCGGCACCGAGGTCGCCATCGCGACGACCTGATCCAGCGAGGAGCCCATCGCCAGGAACTTGCTCATCACATTCGGCAGGAACGGGATGCCGGGCGAGTTGCCCGAGAGGACGTGGATGTCGGAGGAGATCGTGTCGGGCGTGCACCCGCCCGGAATGGCGATCTCGGCCACCGTAAAATCGAAGCTGCCGCCGCCATGCCCGACATCGAACAGCACGCCGCGCTGCTTGGCCTCGAGCGCTGCCGGCAACAGCTTGCCGTCCTGCACGATGTTGGTGAAAGCGCCGGACATGTTCGGCGCGCCGGAATAGGCGTGGGTGAGGATATCACCCGGCCGCAGCAGATTGAGGATGTCGGACA
This sequence comes from Bradyrhizobium oropedii, assembly GCF_020889685.1. Taxonomy (GTDB): domain Bacteria; phylum Pseudomonadota; class Alphaproteobacteria; order Rhizobiales; family Xanthobacteraceae; genus Bradyrhizobium; species Bradyrhizobium oropedii. The sequence goes on along the minus strand of NZ_JACMYO010000116.1, from coordinate 19,144 downwards.
TCAGCTCCTTGGTTTCGACGCCGCCGATATGCACCATCATCCGCGCCGGCCAGCCGCACATCTCGCAGGCCTGGATGCCGCGCTTCAGCGGCTCGAGGCCGTGCTTGAAGATGACGTTCTCCGACATCCGCACCTTGACCCCGATCAGGAAGTCCGGGTTCTCGGCCAGCGCCATGGCGCAGGCTTCGACCTGGGCGTTGTCGATATTGTAGAGCTCGGCGACCGGGAAGGCCGACAGGCCGTTGTTGGCGATATGGACGAAGGCGTAGATCCGCGCCCGCGACTGCGCCACGATGAAGCGCCGCAGTGCCGCGAGATTGTTGACGCCGGCATCGCCGGCCGAGACCACCGTCGTGGTGCCCTGAAATTGCACCAGCTCGTCGGCGGGAATGCCGATCGCCGATCCGTAGGGGTAGACGTGGCAGTGCAGGTCGACGAGGCCCGGCATCACGAGCTTGCCCGACGCGTCGATGGTCTTGGTGGCGCGCGCGGCCGGGATCTCGTCTTCGATCGCCTCGATCAGGCCCCAGCGAATGCCGATGTCGCGCTTGCCGCGCAGCGACTGGCTGGGATCGATCACGTCGCCGCTCTTGATCACGAGGTCGAACTTGTCGTCCGGCCCCATCGCCGCAGATGCCGGCCCCGCAATGGCGCTAGCGGCGGCCGATCCCGTAGCTTTCAAAAAATCCCGGCGTGAAAATCCACTCACGGCAACGTCCCCCCGAACATTGATTTTTATGGCGCGATGATGCGTCGGGCGCAGTGGTTAGGCAAGGCCGCCTGAACAGCCGTTCAGAAAACTCCTGCCGGTTCCTGAGGAACGTTCCGATGCCTGCACGGTTTTCTCCCCGCATCATTTGAGGAGGATGAGATGAAAAAGATTGGTTTTGTTCTTGCGGCGATTGGTACGCTCGCAGTGGCCGTTCCGTCGATCGCGAGCGCCGAGACCGTCGTGATCAAGCGCGGCCATCATCATCACTGGGATCGTGGCTGGGGCGCGCGCGCCGAGATGCGCCATGACCGTGGCTGGCATCGCGGCTGGCATCACGACCATGACCGAGCGGTCGTGATCAGGCGGGATCGCTACTAAAGCGTCGCTTCTAAAACGCCGACACATCCAAGAGACCGAAACAACGGAAAATGGCTCCTCGCGGAGCCATTTTCTTGTTCTACGTCTTGATCACATGTTCAAGGAGCTCAATCCCACGCTGGCGCGAAACCCGGATTGACGCAGCGCATGTCCTTGCGCAGCGCGGCGATCGCTTTGCGGTCGTCGTCGTCGAGCGTCACCTTCAGCGCGTCGAGATTGGCCTGTTGGCTTTCGGCGCGCGAGGCTTTCGGGATCGCCGCAACGCCGTCCTGATCGAGCAGCCATTTCAGTGCCACCTGGGCTGCGGTCGCATCATGCTTGCGGCCGATCTTCGCCAGCGTCTCGTCGGTGGCGAAACGACCCTGCGCGAGCGGACAATAGGCGACCAGCGGGATCGATTTCGCGGCGAGATAGTTCCGCACCGGCGTCTGCTCCAGCATGGCGTGATATTCGATCTGGTTGCAGGCGATCGGCGCCTTGATGTCCTCGACCACGGTCTTGAGCAGCGCGGTGGTGAAATTGGCGACGCCGATCGCGCGGACGCGGCCCTCCTCCTTCAGCTGCATCAGCGTCTCGAACACGGCCGGCAGCTTCATGCTCTTCGACGGCCAATGCACCAGATAGAGATCGACATGATCGAGCCGCAGCTTCTTCAGGCTCGCGTCGAACGCCGTCCGGATCGCATCCGGCGCCAAATTCTCGTGCCAGACCTTGGTGGTGACATGCAGGTCCTTGCGCGCGACCTTCGAGTCCGCAATCGCAGCCCCGATCGCCTCCTCGTTGGCGTACATTTCGGCGGTGTCGATGTGCCGGTAACCAAGCCCGAGCGCGCTCTCGACCGCCCCGCGGCAGGCATCGCCCTGCATGCGGAAAGTGCCGAGGCCGAGCTGCGGCAGGCTGATGCCCTGTGTCTGCAGATTTTCCATGGATAGCTCCTGACGCGTGGGACGCCGATGAAATCGACGACGTCACGCCAGCAAATCGTTTCGTGGGAATGAAATTGGCAGGACTGCCAACGCACATTGTGCCCGCAAACCGGGCCTTCGGGCAAGGCAGCGGCGATCAAGATGTCGCGACGGGGTTGGGGGCCGGCCTATATGTGCTGCGCCATGATCTGGCCGGGCCGCGCGTCCGGCCGCGGCTCGATGTCGACCGACCAGAGGTCGTGGTTATCGGCATCCTTCAGCGTCACCGTCATCACGCCGGTCTTGCCGTCGATATCGACGCGGCCGAAGAACTGCAGCCCGAAGCAGGGCGCGAGATTGTCGCCCTGCTCGGACGAGCAGCCTTTCTGGTACATCGCCTTCGGGCCAAAGGTGTTGTCGAGCTCACCCGGCGACCAGGTGCCGGCGTGCAGCGGACCCGAGACGAACTCCCAGAACGGCTCGAATTCCTGGAACACCGCGCGGTTCGGATCATAGCGATGCGCGGCGGTGTAGTGCATGTCGGCGGTGAGCCACACCGTGTTGCGGACACCCGCGCGCTTCATGAAGGACAGGAGATCGGCGATCTCGTGCTCGCGCCGCTCGGGCGGCCCGTCGCCGAGCGCGACCGCATCGAGGCTGACGAGGCCGATCGGCAGATCCGCTGCGATCACCTTCCAGATTGCGTCCGACGCCACGAGCTCCCGCTTCAGCCAGGCGAGCTGGCTCTCGCCGAGGATGAACGCCTGGTCCGGATCGCCCTGCTTGTTCCAGCTGGAATCGCGGTAGGAGCGCATGTCGATGATGAAGACGTCGAGCAAGGGCCCGTAGGCGATCTTGCGATAGACCCGGCCGTCGCGCTCCGGCATCAGCCGCATCGGCATGAACTCGTGGAAGGCACGGCGCGCCCGCGCCACCAGGCGCGAGCTGCCGTCCGCATCGTAGCCGGTCGCATCAGCGGTGCCGATCGGCGACCAGTCGTCGGCCACCTCATGGTCGTCCCATTGCGCAAACATCGGCACCTCGGCATGGAAGGCGCGAAAGTTCTCGTCGAGCCAGTTGTATTTGTAGTTGCCGCGAAACTCGTCGAGGCTGTGCGCGATGACGGATTTCTCCTCGGTGACGATGTTGCGCCAGATCTCGCCGTTGGGCAGCTGCTGTTCCGCCGGCACCGTGCAATCGGCATAGATGTGATCGCCGGAATGGATGAAGAAATCCGGGCGCTCGTTCAGCATGGTGCGGTAGCTGCGCAGACCGCCGCGCGCGGGGTCGATGCCCCAGCCCTGCCCCACCACGTCACCGGACCAGACGAAGGAGACCGAACGGCGGTCGGCCGGCGCGGTGCGGAAATGCCCGACGCGGCTTTCGCCTGATGTGCCCTCGTGATCCTCGAAGTGCACGCGATAGAACAGATCCTGGCCCGGCGGCAGGCCGTCGAGCAGCAGCTTTGCGGTGAAGTCTCGCTCGGGCAGCGCATCGGCGGTGGCGCTGCGCAGGATGGTTGCGAAGCTCTCGACGGCTGCGCACTCAATGCGCATGCGCGCGGCGCGATCGGCGCGGGCCCAGATCACGGCGGAATCGCTGGCGACGTCGCCGGACTGGATGCCCGCGATCGCTGGTCGATCCGCGGCCCGGCTCAGATAAGGCCTTGCCAGCGCGCCCAATCCCGCCAACGCGGCCGTCGACGCCGAGCGCACCAGAAGCTGACGCCGGGTAAGGCCTCGCCTCCTCGCGGAGATCGCTGTCGGCATCGAATAACCTTCGTCGAATCGTAACGAAGGTTTTGCCTGCGCTGTTTGACTCCGCCCTTACGGTTTCTTGACTCTCCGCCGACGGTTTTGCGACGGCGGGATGACTCGCGGGGGTGATGGAGATCGGAACAGTTTGAAGCGCTTGGCGCTTGGCGCTTGGCGCTTGGCGCTCGGCCAGACCCGTCATCCTGAGGAGCGCGGAACGCGCGTCTCGAAGGATGCACGGCCCCGCCCGTGACCGATTCATCCTTCGAGACGGCCGCTTCGCGGCCTCCTCAGGATGACGGGTTTGATGTTACGCGCGGGTCAAGATGAAAGCGACGCGACACCGCCTCTCACCGCTGCCAGTTGCAGATGCCGCCGGTGCGGCACGGCCAGGTCTGGATCCTGACGTCGCGGGCTTCCGCATCGAGCGGGTTCGAGTGCCGCCGTGCAAGCTTGGCGCGGGCGGGCACGCGTGCGGCCGCGCGCTTCGGTTCAGGCTGAGCGGTCACTCTGCTCGTCCGCACGGCCTTCTGCGGCGCGACCTTCGGCTCTTCGACCTTCGGTTCGGCATTGGCGTGCTGATCGGGGCTGCGGTCGGTCTTCGCCTCGACCGGTACCGGCTCGAACTGCGCCGGCGGGCCAAGCCGCTTCGGCGACAGCACCGCCTGGGAGAGATCCAGACTGAAGAACTCGCTCGGGCGATAGTCGTCGGCAAACGCCACGCCACCCAAAGCCAGCCACGCGGTGCAAACAGTTGCAACCAAAACACTTTTCAGGACCGTCAAAAGGGCCTCCTGAAATCACTCGAACGGCACAGCCATCATGTAGGGACCCGGCCGCGCGAATCCAGCCGTTGGTTGCGGGCAGGGTTACCGGTCAACCAAGGCGGCCGTGGAAAGTTCCCAGAGCCCGTTCCGATGGAATCGGAACCCGGCACCCCCTCCGCTTGAAAACGCCCTGCCCTACTCTGCCGCCTGTGCCAGCGGCTGGCCGATCGCGCGCTCCAGCCGCGCACATTCGGTGCGGTAGCGGGCGACGTTGCCTTCCTTGATGTGGCCATAGCCGCGCACGAGGTCCGCAGCCTTGGCCAGCGCCACGAGGCGCGGCAAATCGAGCGGCTTCTTGCCGTCGAGATGACGCAGGATCATCGCCGAATAATCCACCGGCAGCGCACGCTCCATCTTGCGTTCCGCGGTGTAGCCGAAAATGTCGAACGCGGTGCCGCGCAGGCCCTTCAGCCCCGCCAGCATGCCGAACGCCTTGAATATCCATGGACCGAATTCGCGCTTCTGCAAACGCCCGGTGACGGGATCGCGCTGCGCCAGCAACGGCGGCGCCAGCAGGACCTTCAAACCGGAATTGCCCTCGAACTGCTCCCGCAAGGCCTTCGCAAACTCGCCATCGGAATAGAGCCGAGCGACCTCGTATTCGTCCTTGTAGGCCATCAGCTTGAACAGGCCCTTCGCAAAGGCCTCGGTCAGGTCCTGCGAGCCCGGAGCCGCCGCGGCTTCGGCTGAACGAACGCGCGCAACGTCGTCGAGATAGCGCTTGGCGTAAGCCGCGTCCTGATAGGACGTGAGGAACTTGGCGCGGAACGCAATCGTCTCGTCGAGCGTCTTCTTGGCCGGTGCGGCACCTGCGCTCTTGAAGCGCGCGGCGCTGACCACGCGCTGCAGATCGTGCGCGGCAAGCCGGCCCCACGAGAACGCGGTCTTGTTCATCTCGATCGCGGCGCCGTTGAGCTCGATCGCCTTCAGGATCGCCTCGAGCGACAGCGGGATCGCACCGCGCTGGAATGCGAAACCGAGCATGAAGGCGTTGGTCGCGATGCTGTCGCCCATCAGCGCGGTCGCAAGCCCCGTGGCGTCGAGGATGTCGAGATCATCAGGTCTCACTGCGCCGTTCAGCGCATCACGCATCGAGCTGGCTTCAAAATCGATATCGGGATCGATCACGAAGCTCGCGGTCGGCAGCAGATCGGCGTTGACGACGGCGCGGGTGACGCCACGCTCGGCGCGGCTCAGCGCCGGTACGCTGGTGGCGACCACGAGGTCGCAGCCGAGGATCAGGTTGGCATTGCCGGGCGCGATGCGGACCGTGGTCAGCATGTCCGAAGTCGGCGCCAGCCGGACATGGCTCATGACCGCGCCGTTCTTCTGCGACAGGCCGGTGAAGTCGAGCGTCGAGCAGGCGATGCCCTCGACATGCGCGGCCATGCCGAGCAGCGCGCCAATGGTGATGACGCCGGTGCCGCCGATGCCGGTGATCAGGATGTTGTAGGGGTTGCTCAACGCAGCCACAGGCGGCGTCGGCAAATCCGCGAACAACGCCTTGGGATCGGCCGCAGTGCGGTCGGCCTTGCGCAGCTTGGGATCCTGCACCATCACGAAGCTCGGGCAAAAGCCCTCGATGCAGGAGAAATCCTTGTTGCAGTTCGACTGGTCGATGCGGCGCTTGCGGCCGAGTTCGGTCTCCAGCGGCTGCACCGAGACGCAATTCGAGGCCACCGAGCAGTCGCCGCAGCCTTCACAGACGCGCTCATTGATGAAGACGCGCTTGGCCGGATCGGGAAACAGCCCGCGCTTGCGGCGGCGGCGCTTCTCGGCGGCGCAGGTCTGGTCGTAGATCAGGACGGTGAGGCCCTCGATCTCGCGCAGAGTGCGCTGCACGGCGTCGAGCTCGCGGCGATGGTGGATGGTGGCGCCGGACGGGAAATAATTGGCGGGATATTTATCGGGATCGTCGGAGACGATCGCGAGCTTCTTGGTGCCCTCCGCCCAGACCTGATGCGCGATCTGCGATACGGTAAAGCCGCCTTCGGCGGGCTGGCCGCCGGTCATCGCCACCGCGTCGTTGTAGAGGATCTTGTAGGTGATGTTGACGCCGGCCGCGGCCGCCGCGCGCAGCGCCAGAAGACCGGAATGCGTGTAGGTGCCGTCGCCGAGGTTCTGGAACACGTGCTGTTCGCTGGTGAACGGCGCCTGCCCGATCCAGCTCACGCCCTCCGCGCCCATATGCGAGATGGTCTGGGTGTTGCGGTTCGGCACCGACAGCGCCATGCCGTGGCAGCCGATGCCGGCCATGGCGCGGCTGCCCTCGGGAATTTTGGTCGAGGAGTTATGCGGGCAGCCCGAACAGAAATACGGCGTGCGTTGCAGCTTCGCAATGCCGGTGCCCTCGGCCGGACGGTCGAACGCTTCGAGTTTTGCCAAACGCTGCTCCAGCAGCGGGCTGCGGTGGCCGAGCCGGCGCAGCCGCGCCACCACGGCAGCGGCGACCATGGTCGGCGTCAGCTCGCCCTCGCTCGGCAGCAGGGGCGCGCCGCTCTCGTCGCGCTTGCCGACCACCGAAGGCCGCTTCGACGCGTCCATGTTGTAGAGGATGCGGACCAGCTGATCCTCGATGAAGCCGCGCTTCTCTTCGACCACCAGCACGTCCTGCAGGCCCTCGGCGAAGGCGCGCGCGCCGCGCGCTTCCAGCGGCCAGGTCAGCGCCACCTTGTAGATGCGCAGGCCCAGCTCTTGCGCATCGGCATCGGTGATGCCGAGATCGGCGAGCGCCTGGCGCAGATCGAGATAGGCCTTGCCGGTCGCCATGATGCCGAGCCGTGCCGGCTTCGAATCCAGCATGATGCGGTCGAACCGGTTGACGCGCGCGAACGCCGCGACCGCGTCCATCTTCGGACCATGCAGACGCCGCTCCGCCTCCAGCGGCGGATCCGGCCAGCGGATCGAAAGCCCGCCCGGCGGCATCTCGAAATCGTCGGGCATGATGATCTTGATGCGATCGGGATCGCTGACGATCGAGGCCGAGCTTTCCACCGTCTCCGAGATCGCCTTGAATCCGACCCAGCAGCCGGAATAGCGCGACAGCGCAAAGCCGAGGATGCCGAGGTCGAGATAATCCTGCAGCGTCGCCGGATTGACCACCGGCATCAGCGCGGAGGCGAACACCTGCTCGCTCTGATGTGCGAGCGTGGAGGACTGGCAGCCATGGTCGTCGCCGGCCAGCGCGATCACGCCGCCGTTCGGCGAGGTGCCGGCCGAATTGGCGTGCTTGAGCGCATCGAGCGAGCGGTCGACGCCGGGGCCCTTGCCGTACCAGATGCCGAATACGCCATCGACCTTGGCGCCGGGGAACATGCCGACCTGCTGGCTGCCCCACACCGCGGTCGCCGCCAGATCCTCATTGAGGCCGGGAACGAAGGCGATGTCGTGCTCTCTGAGGAACGATTTCGCCCGCCACAGCGCGTGGTCGTACATGCCGAGCGGCGAACCACGGTAACCGGAGATGAAACCGGCGGTGTTCAGCCCGTGTGCGCGGTCGCGTTCGCGCTGCAACATGGGCAATCGGACCAGAGCCTGGGTACCGGAGAGGAAGATTCGTTTCGTATCCAACCGGTACTTGTCGTCCAGTCCAACTTCCATCAACGCCATCAGTTTCCCCGTCAATCAGTCACGCCGGCCCGGACCGGTCTCGTTATCTTCCCGATGATCATGCATCAGCATGCACTGATTTTGTTATGCATGAACAGCCCCGTTCCATGGCCGCAGCACATATCTCGTGCTGCGCTTGCGAGGCCTTGTAGCTCTGCGAGGCCTTGTTGCTCTGCGAGGCTTGCCGAACCCCGGCATCTTTGAAACGGTGGCGCGCAAAGGGAGACCAAGGATGATTAAAGTCGAATCCGCGTTCACGACGGAAATCTTGGAGAACGGCGACCTGCTGGTGGGTCCCTGGCGCAGCCCGAAGCAAATGCTTCAAACTCAGACCTACGACTCTCACGCGTCGATCCACGACGACGCAACCGCGCAGAAGCTCGGCTTCCGCGGCGGCACGATCGAGGGACCGACCCATTTCAGCCAGTTCGCGCCGCTGTGCGAGCGGATCTGGGGCCGGGCCTGGTTCATGACCGGGTGCCTGTCGGCGCATTACCGCAACCCGGTGTTCGAAGGCGAAGAGGTACAGGCCCAGATCGAGAAGCCGAAGCCGGGGCAGACCGTTTGCACGATCGGGATGATCAAGCGCGACGGCACCGAGATCCTGCGCGGCACCGCCTCGATCGACGGTGACGGCAGCGAGACGGCGCTCGCCCGCCGGCTCGGCGAACTGAAGCCGCTGGCCGATCCCGTGATCCTCGCCGACATCAAGGTCGGCATGAAGACGCCGCGGCAGGCGATCAAGATGGATTTCGACCAGAACATGGGCGATCTCTATCCGTTTTCGCTGGCCGACAAGCTCAAGGTGATCACCGAGCCGTCCGACTATTATTCGCTGGAGTACAATCCCTGGGGCCGCGCCATCATCCCGATGGAGATGCTGAGCGTGCTGTTCCAGTACCGTGCCCGCGAGGACCGGCTGCCGGTCCGTGGCCCCGCCGTCGGGCTGTTCGCCGATCAGGAGATCCGCCTGCAGCGCGGGCCGCTATTCCCCGGTGAGACCTATTGGGTCGAGCGGGAGGTCGTCGCGCTTTCGGGCAGCAAGCGCACCGAGAGCATGTGGGTGCGCTCGACCGTGTTCGATGCCGACAACGCAGAGGTTGCGACCATGCTGCTGAACGGCGCCAGTATGAAGGACTCCTACGCCGACTATGAAAGCGAGCACAAAGCCCTCTACGGCTGACGCGACAGCCGTCTCTCCCGACGACGCCTCTCTTGCAAGCCGCCGCAACAAGGACAAGAACAAATGGCCCGCCTGCCCTATCTCGAAGCCGACCAGGTCGCCCCTGAATATCGCGACATGCTCAAGCGCAACACCAATTTGCACAAGCTGCTGGTGAACTCGCCGGACATGGCGCGCGCCTTCAACGGCATCGGCGGCTATATCCGATTCAAGAGCAAGCTCGACCCGCGGCTGCGCGAGCTGGCGATCCTCCAGGTCGGCTGGCTCGAGAAGTCGGAATACGAGTTCACCCACCATGTGAAGATCGGCAAGGAGTTCGGCGTTACCGACGAAGACATCGAGGGCGTGATCGCGGAGACCGACGGCAAGCCGTCGAAACTCGAGCCGCTGGCGAAGGCGATCCTGAGGGGCGCCCGCGAGATGGTGCGCGAGCTTGCAATGTCGGAGGCGACCTTCGCCGAGATCAAGCGAGAGCTGTCCGACGAGCACATGACCGATCTGGTGCTGACGATCGCGTTCTACTGCGCCGTGGTGCGCGTGCTCGCCACCATGCAGATCGACAACGAGCCAGCCTACAAAGAGGTACTGCAACAGTACCCGATCCCGGGAGTGAAGTGACATGCGCCTGCAAGATCGCGTCGCCATCGTCGTCGGCGCCGGGCAGAGCCCCGGCGAGGGCATCGGCAACGGTCGCGCCACCGCGCTGACCTTCGCCCGCGAAGGCGCCAGGGTGCTGTGCGTCGATCACAATCTGGATTCGGCCCAGGAGACCGTCGACCTGATCGCGGCCAAGGGCGGTACTTCCGTCGCCTTCAAGGCCGACGTCACCCAAAATGCCGACATCAAGGCGATGGTGGCGGACGCGCATGACCGCTGGGGCAGCGTCGATATCCTGCACAACAATGTCGGCGTCAGCCTCTCCGGCGGCGATGCCGAGCTGCTCGATATCACCGAGGAGGCGTTCGACCGCTGCGTGGCGATCAACCTGAAGAGCTGCATCCTCGCCGCCAAGCATGTGATCCCGATCATGCGCCGGCAGCAGCGCGGCTCGATCATCAACATCTCATCGATGGCCGCGATCACGACCTATCCCTACGTCGCCTACAAGGCGACCAAGTCGGCGATGATCGCCTTCACCGAACAGCTGGCCTACCAGAATGCGCAATATGGCATTCGCGCAAACGTGATCCTGCCGGGGTTGATGAACACACCGATGGCGGTGGACACGCGCGCCCGCGAATTCAAGAAGAGCCGCGCCGAGGTCGAGGCCGAGCGCGACAGCAAAGTGCCGCTGCGTCACAAGATGGGCACCGGCTGGGATGTCGCCAATGCCGCGCTGTTTCTCGCATCCGATGAAGCGAATTTCGTGACCGGTGTCACGTTGCCGGTCGACGGCGGTGCAAGCGTACGGCGCGGTTAACCGGCCGCTTTAGCCCGGTTAATCCTGACGATTAACCCGGTTAATCGTCTCGATTAACCTATGTGACGACGTGCGGTTAATCTCTGTGACGCAATCACGCGTCATTGCACCGCAATGATTCGAAAAAATTGAAGTATTCCAATGACACGGCGATGTGACGGTGTGTCCACATAAATCGAAATCCTGACTCGTTGTGGTCGCACGAAATTCATCTGCGCTCTGTATCTCGCACGCCAAGAACTTCTGGAGTGCCTGGAACGATGAGCGAAGAATTCGAACTCAGACCCGATCAGTGGGATGCGCTGAAAGCGCTGCGGGCTCCCGCAGCAAACCCGTCACGGCTGAACCGGTTCGCCGTCGAAAGCCTGATCACGCTCGGCTATGTCGCCGTGCGCGGCGATTCGTTTGAACTCACGCCCGCGGGCCGCAAGGTGCTGGTCCGCGGTTCGTCACTTCTGCTGCTCGATATCGCAGCCTGATCCTTCGAAGCTGACATCAAGCTTACACACGCGGCATCATGCCGCGTGTGCTTTTCCCGGAATGGTCGCCTCGCCGTGCTGCGTCAGCGGCTTCATCCCGGTGAGGCTGCGCAGCAGCACATAGAACACCGGCGTCAGGAACAGGCCGAACACCGTGACGCCGATCATGCCGGAGAACACCGCGACGCCCATCGCGCGCCGCATCTCCGAGCCCGCACCGGTCGAGAGCACCAGCGGCAGCACACCCATGATGAACGCCATCGATGTCATCAGGATCGGGCGCAGCCGCAACCGACTCGCCTCAATCGCGGCTCTGATCGGTGAACGCCCGGCAAATTCGAGCTCGCGCGCGAATTCGACGATCAGGATGGCGTTCTTGGCCGACAGTCCGACCAGCACGATCAGGCCGATCTGGGTGAAGACGTTGTTGTCGCCCTTCGACAGCCAGACCCCGAACATCGCCGCCAACAGGCCCATCGGCACGATCATGATGATCGAGAGGGGCAGCGCCAGGCTCTCATAGAGCGCGGCGAGCACCAGGAACACCAGCAGGATCGCCAGCGGAAATACCCAGATTCCGGAATTGCCGGCGATGAACTCCTGATAGGTCAGGTCGGTCCATTCGAATGCAAAGCCCGGCGGCAGCGTTTCGGCGGCGATCCGCGTTGCCGCCTCCTGCGCCTGGCCGGAGGAATAGCCTGGCGCCGCAGCGGCGTTGATGTCCGACGACAGGAAGCCGTTGTAGCGGATCGCGCGCTCCGGACCGGCGCTCTGGCGGACCTTCAGCAAGGCCGACAGCGGCACCATGTCGCCGGACGACGAACGCACCTTCAACTGCCTGATGTCGTCGGCGCGCGCGCGGAATGGCGCGTCCGCCTGCACATAGACCGAATAGGTGCGACCGAATTTGTTGAAGTCGTTGACGTAGTAGGAGCCGAGATAGATCTGCAGCGTGTTGAAGACCTCCGTCACCGGCACACCGAGCTGCAACGCCTTCGTGCGGTCGATGTCGGCGAACAGCTGCGGCACATTGACCTGGAAGCTCGAGAACACGCCGGCGATCTCCGGCGCTTTCTGCATCGCCGTCATGAATGCCTTGGTCGCATCGTTCAACGCCTCATAGCCGAGGCCGGCACGATCCTCGATCTGCAGCTTGAAGCCGCCGATGGTGCCGAGGCCGTTGACCGGCGGCGGCGGGAACATGGCGATGAACGCGTCCTGGATGCCGGCATACTTCTTGTTGAGCGCGGCCGCGATCGCCGGACCGCTGAGCGAGGGATCCTTGCGCTCGTCGAACGGCTTCAGGGTCGAGAACACGATGCCGGCATTGGAGGAGTTGGTGAAGCCGGAGATCGACAGGCCGGGGAACGCCACCGAGCTCTCGACACCCGGCTGGGTCAGCGCGATGTCGCTCATCTTGCGGATCACTTCCTCGGTGCGGTCGAGCGTGGCGCCGTCAGGCAGCCGTGCGAAACCGACCAGATACTGCTTGTCCTGGCCCGGCACGAAGCCGCTCGGCACCTGCTTGAACAGCACGCCGGTCAAGCCGATCAGCAGCACATAGAGGCCGATCACCACGGCCTTGCCGTAGATCACCTTGGTGACGGTACGGCCGTAGCTCTCCGAGGACTTGGTGAAGACCTTGTTGAAGCCGCGGAAAAACCAGCCCAGCGACTTCTCCATGCCCCGGGTCAGCCAGTCCTTCGGCTCGTCATGTCCCTTCAAGAGCAGCGCCGACAGCGCCGGCGACAGCGTCAGCGAGTTGATCGCCGAGATCACGGTCGAGATCGCAATCGTCAGCGCGAACTGCTTGTAGAACTGTCCGGTGAGGCCGGAGATGAAGGCGAGCGGCACGAACACCGCGATCAGCACCAGCGCGATCGCGATGATCGGGCCGGACACTTCGCGCATCGCCTGGTTGGTGGCATCGCGCGGCGACAGGCCGGATTCGATGTTGCGCTCGACATTCTCGACCACGACGATGGCGTCGTCGACCACGATGCCGATCGCGAGCACCAGGCCGAACAGGCTGAGCGCGTTGATCGAGAAGCCGAACACATGCATCACTGCGAAGGTGCCGACGATCGACACCGGGACCGCGATCAAGGGAATGATCGAGGCGCGCCAGGTCTGCAGGAACAGGATCACGACCAGCACGACGAGCGCGATCGCCTCGAGCAGCGTGTGGATGACGGCCTCGATCGAGGAACGCACGAACTGCGTGGGATCGTAGACGATCTGATACGACACGCCTTCCGGCATGTTCTTCTTGATCTCGGCCATGGTGGCGCGGACATGATCGGAGATCTCAAGCGCGTTCGACCCCGGCGCCTGGAAGATCGGGATCGCAACCGCCTGCTTGTTGTCGAGCAGCGAGCGCAGTCCGTATTCGGAGGCACCGAGCTCGATCCGGGCGACGTCGCGCAGCCGTACCACCTCGCCGGCCGCGCCGGTCTTGACCACGATGTCGCCGAACTGCTCCTCGGTCGACAGTCGTCCCTCGGCGTTGACGGAGAGCTGGAGATCGAGGCCCTTGACGCTGGGCGAAGAGCCCACCACGCCGGCGGCGGCTTCGACGTTCTGCGCCTGGATCGCGCGCACCACGTCGCTCGCGGTCAGCGCATGCTCGGCAGCCTTTTGCGGGTCGACCCAGACCCGCATCGAATAGTCGCCGGCGCCATAGAGCTGGACGTCGCCGACGCCGTCGATCCGCGCCAGCCGGTCCTTGACGTTGAGCACTGCGTAGTTGCGCAGATACGTCATGTCATAGCGGTTGTTCGGCGACAGCAGATGCACGACCATGGTGAGGTCGGGCGAGCTCTTCTTGGTGATGATGCCGAGCTGACGCACCACGGCCGGCAGGCGCGGCTCGGCCTGCTGCACCCGGTTCTGCACCAGCTGGGTCGCCTTGTCGGGGTCGGTGCCGAGACGGAACGTCACCGTCAGCGTCATCGCGCCGTCGGTGGTCGCCTGGCTCGACATATAGAGCATGCCCTCGACGCCGTTGATCTGCTCCTCGATCGGGGTTGCCACCGTTTCGGCGATCACCTTCGGATTGGCGCCGGGATAGGTCGCGCGCACCACGACCGACGGCGGCACCACGTCGGGATATTCCGAGATCGGCATCGCCAGCAGCGAAATCAGGCCGGCCAGGAAGATCAGGATCGATAGCACGCCGGCGAAGATCGGCCGGTCGATGAAGAATTTTGAGAGATTCATGGCTCCACCCCCGCGTGCAGCGCTTAGCGCTGCACGACGTGCTGGTTGGTTTCAGTGGATGCCTGCTGCATACCGCGGGCGCCCATCTCGGCGACTTCCATCTTCAGAAGTGCGCCGGGGCGCACGCGCTGCAGGCCGTTGACGACGATGCGGTCGCCGGATTTCAGGCCGGCGGTGACGATGCGCAAGCCATCGACCGCGCCGCCAAGCGTGACCGAGCGATAGACCGCGCGGCTGTCGTCGCCGACCAGCATGACGAACTTCTTGTCCTGGTCGGTGCCGACGGCGCGCTCGTCGATCAGCACCATCGTCTGCTGCCTGGGCTGGCCCATGCGGACGCGGGCGAACTGCCCCGGGATCAATCGCCCGTCATCGTTCTTGAACACGGCGCGAACCCGGATGGTGCCGCTCTGCCCGTTGACCTGGTTGTCGATCAGCTGGATGTGCCCCTTGGCGCTGAGGCCGCCCGACGTCACCATGTCGACCGGGATCTGGTCGAGATTGCCGCGCTTGCCGGACGCGTCCGCGATCGAGTTCAGCGCGCGCAGCACGACTTCCTCGTCGGCATCGAAGCTCGCATAGATCGGATTGACCGACACCAGCGAGGTCAGCACCGGCGACGACGTGCCCGCTGCGACGAGATTGCCGACGGTGACCTCGATCCTGCCGACCCGGCCGTCGACCGGCGCGCGGACCTCGGTGTAATCGAGATTGAGCTTTGCGGTCTGCAACGCGGCTTCGGCGGCCTTGACGTTGGCGATCGCCTCGCGATTGGCGTTGTCGCGCTGGTCGAAATCGCGCTTGGTGACGATGTTGTTGCCAACCAGCTGTGCGCCGCGCTCGACCTCACTCGTGGTGAAGACGACGCGGGCCTTGGCGGCCTCGAGCTGGGCCTGGGCCCGGTCGACTTCCGCCGCATAGGGCGCGGGGTCGATCTTGAACAGGATATCGCCGGACTTCACCAGCGCGCCCTCGGTGAAGTTGGTCGAAAGGATCGCACCGGCCACCCGGGGCCGGAGCTGGACGCGGTCGACGGCCTCGAGCCGGCCCGAGAAGTCGTCGAACAGGGTGGTCGGGCGGGGCTGGATCACCGCTACGGTCACCGGCACCGCCGGTTCGGGAGCCGCGGCGGCAGCGGTGGCCTGGGCGGCATGGAAATAATGGCCGGTCGCGATCGAACCGGCCACCGCGAGGGCGCCAAGGATCACGACACCGCCGACAACGCGTCGGAATCGGCCGGAACGGGGATTTTGGGTTGACGAGGGCATTCACGCGCTCCACATATCTGTAGTGTTCGCTACAGATGTGGAGCTGGACGCCGGTTCGCAAGATGCTTATGTATCGAGCACTATGAATTTATTATCTCATTCATGGGGAAATGGGAAGTCGCGGAAAAACATCACGTGCAACAAGAGGATAAGCCAGGGACAATCCGTCAAAGAAACGGCACCCGGCTTACGGAGTAACGAGAAATGGGAATGGGACGCCCCCGCGCCTTCGATGCGGACGCCGCTTTGGACCGGGCCATGGACGTGTTCTGGCGCCACGGCTACGAGGGCACGACGATCGCGCAGCTCACCGAGGCGATGAGCATCAATCCTCCCAGCCTCTACGCTGCCTTTGGCAGCAAGGAAGGCCTGCTGAAGGCCGCGCTGGATCGTTACACCGAAAAGCGCGACGCCTGGATGGACAAGGTGCTCAATGCCCAGACCGCGCACGAGGTGGCCGAACGCTTTCTGATGGAGCACGCGGACGCCCAGACCGACCCCGCCAACCCGCCCGGCTGTCTGCTGGTCCAGGGTGGCCTCGCCTGCGGCACCGGCTCGGAGAACGTTCCGTTTGAACTGGCGGCGCGTCGCACCCGCACCGAGGACCAGTTGCGTGAACGCTTTGTCCGCGCCAAGGCCGAACATGACCTCGACGAGAACGTCGATCCAACCACGCTTGCGCGCTATCTCTCCGCGGTGACGTCAGGCATGTGCGTGATGGCCTCTTCAGGTGCGACCCGCGAGACGCTACGTGAGATCGCGGCGGTGTCGCTGAAGGCGTTCGAGGAGCAGACGAAAGGATAAAGCTGTTCACGTCAAGCGCATGCGAACTCCAACGGGGTTGGGAGTGACCGGCGATGAATCATTGGACCGGCTGGCTGCCAGGTCTCAACACGCTCCGTCGATATCAAGGGGCTTGGCTTCCACACGACATTTTCGCCGGGCTTGTGCTCGCGACCATGCTGGTGCCGGTCGGGATCGCCTATGCGGAAGCGTCGGGCCTGCCCGGCATCTACGGACTTTACGCCACGATCCTCCCGCTCCTCGCCTACGCATTGTTCGGGCCGAGCAGCATCCTCGTCCTGGGACCGGACTCGGCGCTTGCAGCCGTCATCCTTGGCGTCGTCGCTCCGCTGTCGGGCGGCGATCCCATGCGCGCGGTAACCTTGGCCGCCATGATGGCGATCGTCTCCGGAACGATATGCATCGTTGCCGGCATCGCGCGGTTGGGATTCCTGACTGAGCTTCTCTCCAAGCCGATCCGCTACGGCTACATGAACGGAATCGCCTTGACCGTTCTGATCAGCCAGCTGCCGAAGCTGTTCGGCTTTTCCATCGACGGCGATGGACCGCTGCGCAGCCTCTGGGCGATCGTCGGCGCGATCCTTGACGGAAAGACAAATTGGGTCACGCTCGCGATCGGCCTTGCGACGTTGGCGGCGATCCTGCTGCTCGCCCGCAACAAGCGGTTGCCGAGCATTCTGATTGCCGTTGTTGCGGCGACGGTCGTCACCGGTGTGCTCGGTCTCGGGGCGCACTATGGCGTGAAGATTCTGGGCCAACTTCCCCAGGGCCTGCCGGGTTTCGCCATTCCCTGGATCGGCTATGGCGACATCGTGCAGGTGCTGATCGGCGGATGCGCCGTCGCGCTGGTGTCGTTCGCCGACACCAGCGTGCTCTCGCGGTCCTACGCTGCAAGATTGGGCGATCGCGTCGATCCCAACCAGGAGATGGTGGGGCTCGGCGCGGCCAATCTGGCGGCTGGATTTTTTCAGGGATTTCCGATCAGCAGCAGCAGCTCGCGCACGCCCGTCGCCGAAGCTGCCGGCGCGCGCACCCAATTGACCAGCGTCATCGGCGCGCTTGCCATCGCCTTCCTGCTCCTGATGGCGCCGAACCTGCTCCAGCACCTGCCCAACGCCGCGTTGGCCGCCGTCGTCATCGCCGCGGCGCTCGGCCTGTTCGAGATCAGCGACCTCATGCGGATCTACCGCATTCAGCAGTGGGAGTTCTGGCTATCGATGGTCTGCTTTGTCGGCGTGGCCGTACTGGGTGTGATCCCGGGAATAGGCCTCGCCATCGTGCTCGCCATCGTCGAATTCCTGTGGGATGGCTGGCGGCCGCATTCCGCCGTGCTCGGTCGCGCCTCCGGCGTGAAGGGTTACCACGACATCACGCGATATCCGGGCGCGCGTCAGGTTCCCGGGCTGGTGTTGTTCCGGTGGGATGCGCCGCTGTTCTTTGCCAATGCCGAGTTCTTCAAGGAACGCGCGCTCGACGCCGTGGCAAAATCACCGACGCCGGTGCGCTGGCTGGTGGTTGCGGCCGAGCCGGTTACCAGCGTGGACGTGACCGCCGGCGACATTCTCGCCGAGCTGGACGAGGCACTGCACGCACAGAAAATCGAGCTGTGCTTTGCCGAGCTCAAGGATCCCGTCAAGGACAAGCTGAGGAAATTCGGCCTGTTAGCTCAGCTTGGCGAGACCAACTTCTTCCCGACCATCGGCGGCGCCGTTTCGCGCTACCTCGAGATCAATGGTGACGTGACCTGGGATGACCGGGAAGACCGGGCCGAAGCCTAGCCTCACCACATCGTCTGCCGCGCGCGCTCCGGCCATTCGCGATCGTACTTCTCGCCGCCGACGGTGTGCTCGCTCATCTCGGCGAGAATCTGGCCCGGCGTCGGCAGGGTCCTCGGATCAACCCGCTTGTCCGGATTCCAGAGGTCGGAACGCACGATCGCGCGGGCGCACTGGAAGTAGATCTCGTCCACATTCATCACGATGACCGTGCGCGGCGCCTTGCCCTCCATCTTGAAGGAGGCGAGCAGCTCCGGCTCGGCCGTGACATGGGCACGGCCGTTGACGCGGAGCGTGCTGCCTGAGCCCGGAATCAGGAACAGCAGCCCGACGCGGGGATCGCGCACGATGTTGCGCAGCGAATCGCAGCGATTGTTGCCGCGGCGATCCGGCATCATCAGCGTCTTCGGATCATGGATACGCACGAAGCCCGGCAGATCGCCGCGCGGCGAGCAATCGAGCCCCTCCGGGCCCGAGGTCGCAAGCGACACGAATGGCGACTTCTCGATGAGCACACGATAGAGCGGCGTCACGTGATCGGCGACCTTCACGGTCGACGCGTCGTTCGGAAAGCCGTAGATCGCCTCAAGCTGCTCGATCGTGGAAATCACCGACATTCGTGCTGTTCTCCTTTGTGGCGAGGCTACTCGTCCCAGCGTTCGCCCTTGATGATGCGGACAAGCTGTCGCGCGTGATATTCGGCGGTGCCGGAATTGACGATGGTGAAATCAGGCGTCGACGTGCTCTCGTCGACGGTGCGGGCCAGACGCTGCGCGAGCAGGCCGTCGCTGCTGCGCGCCCGCGCGGCCAG
>NZ_JACMYO010000115.1 GCF_020889685.1 Bradyrhizobium oropedii | reverse complement strand
GAAAGCAGGGACCCAACCACGATTAGGCATTGCTGAGCGACGTCTGGAACGACGAGCCCGGTTCGCGACATCTGCCGCGGAGTATGGGTCCCTGCTTTCGCAGGGACGACACTGGAGGAGCGTGCGTTGACGACATGCTGACACCGAACACGCTGCTTGACAGGTTGTATCTCTACCAGTCGCGCATCGCGCATGACGCGCTCAGTGCGCACGTCCGCCGGGCCTTGCAGGCTGGGTCGCACGAACCTGCCAAAACCGCAGCAGGCGATCGGCGTTTTCGCGGGTCAGTTTCGTGAACTGGCTCCTCGCGCTGGCGATCTCGACGGGTCCCATGGAGCCGGTCGTGTAACGGCATTCCATCACCGCGGCGGTGGTCTCCCAGCTCAGGCCTGCCGCCCGACACGGCACCAGCAGGCCTTCACTGCGCAGGCTTTGCATCAGGGAGCGGATCACCTCGATGCTCGACGGCGCAAGGTCCGCCAGCGCAACGATGGTCTCTTCATATTTTCGCTGCCTGGCGAAGCCGAGCAGGGCGGCCTCGTTGAGTTCGCCGCTGTCCTTCAGCCTTGCGACCAGGAGCCTGGCTGCGGTGAAATCGCGGACCTGCGACATGTCGCGCTCGACGCCGGCGGCCACCGCGGCGATCGCGTGCCGGATCTCCTCGAACAGATATGGCGGGGCGCGCTCCAGCAAACGGCTGCGAACTTCTTCCGTTGCGTCGCGCAGGAGCTGAAGGCGGAGCTCCGAGGGCAGATCCGCGCGGATGCCGGTCTGGACGGCGAGGGCTGGATCGTGCTCGGCCTGCGCGAGGATGACTGCAAATCCACCCGGCGACAGCTTGGCGCCGGGATTGCTGACCAGGCGGTGGCTCACGCTCGCAAAGCTGCGGGCCAATAGCGCGTCGGTGACGACTTCCTTCAGCCACCAGCGGCCGGCGACGGCGAGCAGATGCTGCTCACTCTTGGTCTGCGCGATCTCGACCAGGTCGTCCGCGCTAAGCCGCGACGATTCCTGAAGGATCGGCCGAGCGATCCTGATCTCGTCATTGCCGGCGAGGCGGCGAATGATCGCGGGCGGTGCCTGGGCGACCGGTGCGAGCTGCTCGCTGATGTCGGTGAGCGCCATCCGGGCGCTGATGTCGGCAAGCGCCCGCAACTCGATGGTCTTCACCAGGCGCTCGAGTACGTTGTCGAACAGCTCGACCTGCTCGCTGTTGAAGCTGCCGGCGGATGCGAGGAAAAGGCTGGTGACGCGCTTTGTCGTCGCGATGCATTTTTCGGCGGAGCCGGCGCGTATCGCGGCTTCGACCTCGTCGGCAATTGCTTGCCCGTCATTCAGCATTGCTCGTCCTGAGCCCGTCCCGATTGCTTGTTCTAAGCCAGCTTGCAGCTCTATCGGGCTTACCTGAACGTTTCGTAAGGATAATGCTCCGTAGAATCCCCTAGGCTACTCGCCGTTCCAGCCGCAGGCCTTCAGCCGCTCCTGCATGTGCTCGGGCGTCGGCGCGACGACATGGACCGGCTCCTTGTTGCGGGAGATCGGGATGCCGATTTCGCGGGAATGCAGGTGCAGGGTCGGCTCGCCGAACCGCGGACCATTGCCATAGATATTGTCGCCGACGATCGGCCAGCCCATCGCCGACGAATGCACCCGAAGCTGATGGGTGCGGCCGGTGACCGGCTCCATCGCGAGCCAGGCGAGGCCGTTGCCGCGTCCCAGCACCTTCCAGTTGGTGATCGCCTTCTGGCCATCCGGGTCCGGCTTCTGCCACCAGCCGCGCTCGGCGTTGAGCCGGCCGAGCGCCATGTCGATGGTGCCTTCATCCTCAGTGGGGCCGCCCTCGACCACGGTCCAATAGGTCTTCGCGATCTTGCTGTGCTTGAACAACAGCCCGAGCGAGGCGGTCGCCTTGCGGTGGCGTCCCAGGACGAGGCAGCCGGAGGTGTCCTTGTCCAGCCGATGCGCCAACACTGGCGGCCGCGGCAGGCCGAACCGCAACGCGTCGAAGGAAGCTTCCAGATTGGGGCCGCCCTTGGGGCCGCGATGCACCGGCAGACCGGCCGGCTTGTCGATGACCAGCATCAGCCCGTCGCGGTGGAGCACCCGCGCAAGGATTTCTTCCGCGGTCAATTGGTGAACATCGATCAATTCGTCGAGACTTTCGTTTGTGAGCCGAAACGGCTAACACACCCGCGCCATGAACGATACCACTGCGGGAACTCCCAAACAGAGCTGGTGGCAGCGGCTGAAAGGCGGCCTGAAGCGGACCTCGAGTTCGATCGGGACCGCGGTCGCCGACCTCGTCACCAAGCGCAAGCTCGATTCGGCCATGCTCGATGACATCGAGGATGTGCTGCTGCGCGCCGATCTCGGCACCGATGTCGCGGTCCGCATTGCGGAGGCGGTCGGCAAGGGCCGCTACGACAAGGCGATCTCCGCCGACGAGGTTAAGGACGTCGTTGCGACCGAGGTCGAGAAGGTGCTGGCGCCGGTGGCGAAGCCGCTCGAGATCGACGCGGCAAGGCAGCCGTTCGTCGTCCTGGTCGTCGGCGTCAACGGCTCCGGCAAGACCACGACGATCGGCAAGCTGGCCGCGAAATTTGCCGCCGAAGGCCGCAAGGTCATGCTCGCCGCAGGCGACACCTTCCGCGCCGCGGCGATCGAGCAGCTGAAGGTCTGGGGCGAGCGTACGAAGTCGCCGGTGATCGCCGGCGCCCAGGGCTCGGATTCGGCCAGCCTCGCCTTCAGCGCGCTGACCGCCGCGAAGGAGCAGCAGCGCGACGTGCTGCTGATCGACACGGCGGGGCGCTTGCAGAACAAGTCCGAGCTGATGAACGAGCTTGAAAAGGTCGTGCGCGTCATCAAGAAGGTCGACGCGTCGGCGCCGCACGCGGTGCTGCTGGTGCTCGATGCCACCGTGGGACAAAATGCGCTGTCGCAGGTCGAGGCGTTTCATCGTACGGCAGGGGTCACCGGTCTCGTGATGACCAAGCTTGACGGCACCGCACGCGGCGGCATCCTTGTCGCGCTGTCGGAGAAGCACAAGCTGCCGGTGCATTTCATCGGCGTCGGTGAAGGCGTCGAGGATCTCGCGCCCTTTACCGCGAAGGATTTTGCCAAGGCGATTGCCGGGATCGAGTAATTCATCCTTCGCGACGCGCGCAAATGCGGGCTCCTCGGGCAACAACGGCAAAGCCGTTGTGCAGGGATGACGGTGGGATACGAAAGGTCGTCATCCTGAGGAGGCGCGAAGCGCCGTCTCGAAGGATGACCAAGACACGAGTTCACAAGACACGAGTTCAATGGACTGAATTGATGGACAAGACCCAGCCGCATCCGCTGTTCAAGCTTGCAACCGAACTCGGGCCGCTGCTCGTGTTCTTTGTCGCGAACGCCAAGTACCATCTGTTCGTCGCCACTGGCGCGTTCATGGTGGCGATCGTCGCGGCGATGATCGCGTCCTATGTGGTGACCAGGCACGTGCCGATCATGGCGATCGTGACCGGCGTGATCGTGCTTGTTTTCGGCACCCTGACGCTGGTGCTGCACGACGAGACCTTCATCAAGGTCAAGCCGACCATCATCTATGGCCTGTTCGCGGCCGTGCTCGGCGGCGGCCTGCTGTTCGGCCGCTCCTTCATCGCGGTCATGTTCGACCAGATGTTCAATCTGACGCCGCAGGGCTGGCGCATCCTGACCATGCGCTGGGCGCTGTTCTTCGCCGGCATGGCCATCCTCAACGAGATCGTCTGGCGCACCCAGACCACGGATTTCTGGGTGAACTTCAAGGTGTTCGGCGTGACGCCGTTGACCATGATCTTCGCCATCGCCCAGATGCCGCTGACCAAGCGCTATCACCTCGAACCGGTCTCGCTGGAGACCAGCGAGGCGGAAGCCGGCGACCTGCGGAAGTAGATCGAAACGCAGCGCGGGCGATTGCGCCGCGCTGCGTCCGAGGTCTCAGAGATCAATTCTTCAGTGTTCAGCTCTTCTGCTTGGCGATGATCTTGTCCTTGATCTTGTCGTAGGTCGCCTGCGGCAGGATGTTCTTCTGCACCAGTTCATCCTTGCCCTTGTAGGGACGACCCTTGATGATTGCGGCCGAGTAGGCCTTGCCGACACCAGGCAGCGCGTCGAGCTGGTCGGCGGTGGCGCTGTTGACGTCGAGCAGGTCGTCCTTGGCCATCCCCGTCGTCTTCGCGTCGGGCGTCACAGCCTTCGGCGCGGGAGCCATCTTGTTGACTTCCGATTTGGTGGCGGGCGTGGCCGGCTGAACGCCCTGGGCCATCGACGGCGTCGCCGTCAGCATGCCGAGCGTGAGCGCGGTGGCGAGAAGTGAAGCGAGTCTGGTCTTGCGCATTTGTCCCCTCCAGAGGAACGTTGATGCCAACGCTGCTGAGTTGGGGTTGCGTTCGTGGCGTTGCCGTGGCCGCGAAATGAACCGCAGATAAATGCGACGCAGTATTTTGTCGCAGGCATTTCGCTCGTCATTCAGCAGCGGTTCACAGCACCGCTGAATGACGATGCGCTTACTGTCCGGCGTGCAACGCCGTCTCGATCTCGGCCTTCAGCACACTGTTGACGTTGTCAGGCGTCACCGGGCCGACCAGCTTGTAGACGATCTTGCCCTCGCGCCCGACCAGGAAGGTCTCGGGCACGCCATAGACGCCCCATTCGATCGAGGCGCGGCCGTTGCCGTCGACGCCGACGATGCCGAACGGGTTGCCGTAGCGGCCGAGGAAGCGCCGCGCATTCTCGGGCGAGTCCTTGTAGTTGATGCCGATGATCTGGAAGCGCTTGTCGCGGCCGAGCTCGGTCAGCAGCGGCGCTTCGTCATGGCAGGGCACGCACCACGACGCCCAGACGTTGACGACCGAGACCTTGCCCTTGAACGCGGCGGGATCGAGACCCGGGACGGGCGCGCCGTCCTTCACCAGGCCGTCGAGCGCAGGCAGCGCGGTCTGCGGTGCCGGCCGGCCGATCAGTGCCGACGGGATTTTCGAGGGATCGCCGCCATAGAGCCGCAGCAGGAACAGCCCGGCGAGGGCGAGGAAAACCACAAGCGGCAACACCACCAGCAGGCGGCGGGCTTGCGGCGGGCTGTTTGTCGCCTGGTCGCTCATCAAATATCCGCCGCGCTGCGGCCGGAGCGGCGCGTGACGCCGCTGGCCTCGATTTCCTTGAGGCGCGCCTGCTGCCGGCGATAGTCGGTGATGATCCAGACGATCAACAGCAGCACGACGGCGGCGACCAGCGCATAGGACGTCACGATGAAGGAGGCGTAGGGACCGAGCGACATCGTTTCACGCCGCTCGTTGACTAGCCTGCATCATCTGCAGGTTGCGCACGCGCCGCCGCAGGATCTCGTTGCGCATGGCCGCCAGGTGCAGCGTGACGAACAGCAGCGAAAACGCGATCGCCATCACCAGCAGCGGCCACAGGAACGCCTTGTCGAGCGTCGATCCGCCCATCCGGATCACGGATGCCGGCTGATGCAGCGTGTTCCACCAGTCGACCGAGAACTTGATAATCGGGATGTTGATCGCACCCACAAGAGTGAGGACCGCAGCAGCCCTCGCCGCGCGCGAAGGGTCCTCCACCGCGCGCCACAAAGCCATCAGGCCGAGATACATCAGGAACAGGATCAAGACCGAGGTCAGCCGCGCATCCCACTCCCAATAGGTGCCCCACATCGGCCGGCCCCACAGCGAACCGGTGACGAGCGCCAGGAAGGTGAAGGCGGCGCCGATCGGTGCGGCGGCCTTCGCGGCGACGTCGGCGAGCGGATGCCGCCACACCAGGGTGCCGAGCGCGGCCACGCTCATGACGCCCCAGACGAACATCGCCAGCCACGCATTCGGTACGTGGATGAACATGATCTTGACCGTGGCGCCCTGTTGGTAGTCGTCGGGCGCCATCGCCGACTGGTAGAGCCCGATCGCGAGCAGGATCGCGGTCACGCCCGCAAGCCATGGCAGGATGCGGGCGGTCAGCGCCAGAAACCTGGTCGGATTGGCGAGGTCGGTCAGCGTCTCGGTCAGCTTCATGGCACCCTGATAGTCGTCCGGTGTGAGCGAGGCAATCGGCCGAATTCCCCTCGGCGAGATTTGATCAGTCCAGCCCGTGCCGCAGGCTCGCGGCCGCGGCAAACGGGCCGATCACGAGGCTCGCCAGCGACAGCGCGCAGAGGATCGAGAAAGGTGTTCCAAAGGGCAGGGGGCCCGAGATCGCCGCCTGCGAGGCCGCAACCCCGAAGATCAGCACCGGGATCGACAGCGGCAGCACCAGCACAGCCAGCAGCAGCCCGCCGCGATGCAATGTCACCGCCAATGCCGCGCCGATCATGCCGGTGAAGGTCAGCGCCGGTGTTCCCGCCAGCAGGGTCGCTGCGACCGCAAGCGTCGCCGTGCCATCGAGATTGAGCAGCAGGCCGAGGACGGGTGTGGCGATGATCAGCGGCAGCCCGGCGGCGAGCCAATGCGCCAGCGCCTTGGCGGCGCAGGCGAGTTCCAGCGGCGTCCGGCTCATCACAATGAGGTCGAGCGAGCCGTCCTCATGGTCGGCGGTGAACAGGCGGTCGAGGGTGAGCAGGCTCGCCAGCAGCGCGCCGAGCCAGAGAATGGCGGGGCCGAGCCGCGACAGCAGCGCCAAATCCGGCCCGACTGCGAACGGCATCAGCACCGTGACGGTCAGGAAGAACAGCACCCCGATCAGCGCGCCGCCGCCGACGCGCAGCGCGATCCGGATGTCGCGGCGGATCAATGCGGCAAGGGCGCTCATGTGAGAAATCCACTTTGCAGGAGGCGTCCAAAATCTTGCTGCGTGCTCGCTGCGCTCCCTCCCCCCCGCAACCGCAGGGCAATCGCATGTGGCAGGAAATTCGGACCTTCCGAAGGAAAATGGGGGAATCGTTCTGCATTCGATTCCGCTTCGTTCGCGATCCGATTCAGTTGTGGGCTGTATCTCCGAGTCACATGCGATTGCCCTGCCCGCAACCGGGGTCTACCCCGGTTGCGCATCGCAAGCTTGCGCAAGTCGGGCAGGCCCGACTTGCGTTGGGGGAGGGCGGGGGAGAGGGGTGGCCCCGGGCGAGATGTTTGACGCGGACTTTGCTCCTTCAATCTCGACCCTGCTTCGCGGAGGCGTCGACGGATAGAGTCTGCCGTGTGGCACCCCTCTCCCTGACCTCGAGAGCGAGCTTCGCTCGCCTCGAACCCCGCAAGGGGGGAGGGGACGGAGAGAGCGCGGCAAAGTGGCGGGGAGGTTCGTCGTCTCATGCTGCGCCTCCCATCCGCAGGTCATGCGCATCGATGCCGAGCGGCAGATGCGTCGCCGCTATGATCAGGCCGCCGCTGGCGAGATGGTCGCGCATCAGGCCGATGAACATCGCCTGTCCTGCTGCGTCGAGTGCCGAGGTCGGCTCGTCCAGCAGCCAGACCGGCCGCCGCACCGAAAGCAGGCGCGCGATCGACAGGCGGCGGCGCTGGCCGGCGGAGAGGTAGGCCGCTGGCAGATGCGCGGCGTGGTCGAGTGCCACGGCGGCAAGGCATTGGCCGCCATCCATGGTCTCGCCGCCAAGGAATTCCCGCCAGAAGGAAAGATTTTCCATAACGCTTAGCGCCGGCTTTAGGGCGTCGCGGTGGCCGAGGTAGTGGGCCTGTTCGGGCAGGCTGAGCTCGGCGTCGCCGCCTTCCAGTGCGATCGACCCTTCGGCGGGAACCAGCAGCCCGGCGAGGACCCGCAGCAGCGAGGTCTTGCCCGCGCCGTTGGGGCCGGTGACGGCGAGCGCCTCGCCTGAGGTGGTCGACAGATCGAGGCCGGAAAACACCTCGCGTCCGCCGCGCACGCATTTCAGATTTCGTCCCGAGAGCCGCATGGTTCGTCTTGTCACAGCCCTCTGAAATCTTTCGCTACCGCGTGAGAATTTTTGGGTCGCGCAACGCTGTCGCACGCTTGTCGGTGTGGCGGCGCTTCTAGAAAGGTTCTATAAGCCCGGAACTTGATGCAGCACACACAATCGGCGGCCGCAAGCCATCCAGGCCATCCCCTCGGCCCGTGTCGGTCGCCGGTGTTTAGTTACCCTTGCCGGGTATAACTGAAAATTGGGATCCCTCGCATGACCTCGCTCGACAGCTTCAAATGCCGCAAGACCATGAAGGTCGGCGCCAAGTCCTACGTCTATTACAGCCTGCCCCTGGCAGAGAAGAACGGACTGAAGGGCATTTCGAAGCTGCCGTATTCGATGAAGGTTCTGCTCGAGAACCTGCTCCGCAACGAGGACGGCCGCACCGTCAAGAAGGAAGACATCGTTGCGGTGTCGAAGTGGCTGAAGAAGCGCCAGCTCGAGCACGAAATCGCGTTCCGCCCGGCGCGCGTCCTGATGCAGGACTTCACCGGCGTTCCGGCGGTGGTCGATCTCGCCGCGATGCGCAACGCGATGCAGAACCTCGGCGGCGATGCCGAGAAGATCAATCCGCTGGTGCCGGTCGATCTCGTCATCGACCACTCTGTCATCGTCAACTTCTTCGGTGACAACAAGGCGTTCGGCAAGAACGTCATCGAGGAATACAAGCAGAACCAGGAGCGCTACGAGTTCCTCAAGTGGGGCCAGAAGGCGTTCTCGAACTTCTCGGTGGTGCCGCCCGGCACCGGCATCTGCCACCAGGTCAATCTCGAATATCTCGCGCAGACGGTCTGGACCAAGAAGGAGAAGATGACGGTCGGCAAGAAGACCGGCACCTTCGAGGTCGCCTATCCCGACTCGCTGGTCGGCACCGACTCGCACACCACGATGGTCAACGGCCTCGCCGTGCTCGGCTGGGGCGTCGGCGGCATCGAGGCGGAAGCCTGCATGCTCGGCCAGCCGCTGTCGATGCTGCTGCCTGAGGTGGTCGGCTTCAAGCTCAAGGGCCAGCTTAAGGAGGGCGTCACCGCGACCGACCTCGTGCTGACAGTCACCCAGATGCTGCGCAAGCTCGGCGTGGTCGGCAAGTTCGTCGAGTTCTTCGGCCCCGGCCTCGACTTCCTGTCGGTCGCGGACAAGGCGACCATCGGCAACATGGCGCCCGAATATGGCGCGACCTGCGGCTTCTTCCCGGTCGATGCCGCGACCATCGATTATCTGAAGACCTCGGGCCGCAAGGCCGATCGCGTCAAGCTGGTGCAGGCCTATGCCAAGGCGCAGGGCCTGTTCCGCACCGCCAAGTCGGCCGATCCGGTGTTCACCACCACGCTGACGCTCGACCTCGCCGACGTCGTGCCGTCGATGGCCGGACCGAAGCGTCCCGAAGGCCGCATCGCGCTGCCGGCGGTGTCGACCGGGTTCGCGACCGCACTGGTCGGCGAGTACAAGAAGCCCGAGGGTGAGACGAAGCGCTTCGCGGTCGAAGGCCGCAACTTCGATCTCGGCCATGGCGACGTCGTGATCGCCGCGATCACCTCCTGCACCAACACCTCGAATCCCAGCGTGCTGATCGGAGCCGGCCTGCTGGCGCGCAAGGCGGCTGCCAAGGGCCTGAAGGCCAAGCCGTGGGTGAAGACCTCGCTCGCGCCGGGCAGCCAGGTGGTGGCGGAGTATCTCGCCAATTCCGGCCTGCAGGCCGATCTCGACAAGGTCGGCTTCAACCTGGTCGGCTTCGGCTGCACGACCTGCATCGGCAATTCCGGCCCGCTGCCGGAAGACATCTCGAAGTCGATCAACGAGAACGGCATCGTCGCCGCCGCCGTGCTGTCGGGCAACCGCAACTTCGAAGGCCGCGTCTCGCCGGACGTGCAGGCGAACTACCTCGCCTCGCCGCCGCTGGTGGTCGCGCATGCGCTTGCCGGCACCGTGACCAAGGATCTCGCAGTCGAGCCGATCGGCATCAGCAAGGACGGCAAGCCGGTGTTCCTCAAGGACATCTGGCCGACCACCAAGGAGATCAACGCCTTCATGAAGAAGTACGTCACCGCGACGATCTTCAAGAAGAAGTACGCCGACGTGTTCAAGGGCGACACCAACTGGCGCAAGATCAAGACCACGGAAAGCGAGACCTATCGCTGGAACATGAGCTCGACCTATGTGCAGAACCCGCCCTATTTCGAAGGCATGAAGAAGCAGCCGGAGCCGGTCACCGACGTGATCGACGCGCGGATCCTCGCGATGTTCGGCGACAAGATCACCACCGACCACATCTCGCCGGCCGGTTCGATCAAGCTGACCTCGCCCGCCGGCAAGTTCCTCAGCGAGCACCAGGTGCGCCCCGCCGACTTCAACCAGTACGGCACGCGGCGCGGCAACCATGAAGTCATGATGCGCGGCACCTTCGCCAACATCCGCATCAAGAACTTCATGCTGAAGGGTGCCGACGGCAATATTCCGGAGGGCGGTCTGACCAAGCACTGGCCCGACGGCGAGCAGATGTCGATCTACGACGCCGCGATGAAGTATCAGGCCGAGGGCGTGCCGCTGGTGGTGTTCGCCGGCGCCGAATACGGCAACGGCTCGTCGCGCGACTGGGCTGCGAAGGGCACCCGCCTGCTTGGCGTGCGCGCGGTGATCTGCCAGAGCTTCGAGCGCATCCACCGCTCCAACCTGGTCGGCATGGGTGTGCTTCCGCTCACCTTCCAGGACGGCACCTCGTTGTCCTCGCTCGGCCTCAAGGGCGACGAGAAGGTCACGATCCGCGGGCTGCAGGGCGATTTGAAGCCGCGCCAGACGCTGACCGCCGAGATCGTCTCCGCCGACGGCGGCAAGCGGGATGTTCCGCTGCTCTGCCGCATCGATACGCTGGACGAGCTCGATTACTATCGCAACGGCGGCATCCTGCATTACGTGCTGCGCAAACTCGCGGCCTAAGGCCCTTTGTTTGAGCATGGTCTCCGCGCAAACGCCTCGCGTCTGTTGCGAGGGACCGTGCTCTAACGCGGATTTGTGATCGGTGCCTCACTGCTTAGTGAGTAGCGGCTAAAAAGAAGGCGGCCTATGAAAAGGCCGCTTTCTCGCGTTTTGGGGCACGCAAGTTCAGGGACAAACTTCATGCTCCGTACAATTACGGATAGAAATCATCACGACTGGTTCGCAGTATGACAGCGATGATGGCCTATAATTCTATCTCGCGATGGTCCAGCGCGCTCGGTATCTGCGCGATCGTCGCAATCATCCGCCCCGCTCACGCCGATCCGCGTGCTGTCGTCGAACTCTTCACCTCGCAGGGATGCTCGTCCTGTCCGCCTGCGGACAAGATCATCGGTGAGCTCGCGAAGGACCCCAACGTCATCGCGCTGAGCATGCCGATCGACTATTGGGACTATCTCGGCTGGAAGGACACGCTGGCCGATTCCCGCTTCAGCGCGCGCCAGAAAGCCTATTCGCATATGCGCGGCGATCGCGACGTCTACACGCCGCAGGCCGTCATCAACGGCTCCGCGCATGTGATCGGCAGCGACCGCGCCAGCATCGAGAGCGCGATCAAGGACACTGAGAAGAGCGGCAGCGTGATGTCGGTGCCGGTGACGATGACGCTGACCGGCAAGCAGATCAACGTGTCGGTCGCCGCATCGAAATCGCCCGCAGTGTCGCGCGGCGAAGTCTGGATCTGCTCGATCTCGAAGTCGGTGCCGATCTCGATCGCGCGTGGCGAGAACCGCGGCCACGAGATCACCTACCACAACGTGGTGCGCAATCTGCTCAAGGTCGGTGACTGGAACGGTTCGTCCGGAAGCTGGACCGTACCGCTGGAGAACATCACGCGCGACGGCGTCGATGCCGCGGCGGTGTACGTCCAGGACGGCAATCGCGACAAGCCGGGCCCGATGCTCGGCGCGGCCTTCACCTCGCTTCGCTAGCGCGTTTACTGCGCTAAAGCGCGATGAGATTGGGTTGAATCGTCATCGCGCTTTAGCCTTTTGTTTGCGCATAATCTTTTCGGAAAACCGCTTCGCACTTTTCCGGATCATGCGTTAGCCTGCATCCGTCGCGTCGTTGGGCCGCACGCATGTCGTGCCGCCGCCTGGCCCGGCAACAAACGTGCATCCAATGTTGTGCTGAAAGGAACGCGCCGGGGCTCGCCGGGGCTCGGCGTGGGCATCTCGACCGCGCGGGATCGAGCAGGGTCCCCAAAACAAAAAGGACCAACTTTCGTTGGCCCAGTGTTGGGATTTAACTCCCCTGCGAACAGGCCCGATCCCGACGGCCCCGGGGGGCTGGGGGCTGAGGAATCCGGAACCGAAAGGACCGGGCCAACGCAGGATTATCTTTTCGCAGGGCAGCGGGGCAGGCGATGGGCGGAAGTGGGGCAGCAATATGATTCCGCTAACGTTCCCGTGACTCTGCGGTTTTCCGGACAATCCGCCGCGGCTGACCGTGGTTAAGGGTTGTTTGCGTTGCGAATGGCCCCTTGCAGGCCCCCTCGCTTAGCGCAATCATGTCACTCTCGTGACGATGCCGAAGTGGGGCCTTCGGAACCCGATCGTCGCCGAGATGACAGGAGGCGCTCGATGAGTTTGATCTCGGAGGACACTGATCCGAGCGGGAATCGCGCCGCGGCGCGTCCCGTCGCCGCGACCCCACAGTCCAATTGCGTGACATTCAATCGACTTGAGCTCAACCGCATTCTCAATCTCTACGGCCGCATGGTCGCCGATGGCGAATGGCGCGACTATGCAATCGATTTCCTGAAAGACCGCGCCGTGTTCTCGGTGTTCCGGCGCGCGTCCGAAGTGCCGATCTACCGGATCGAGAAGGATCCCCGGCTGGCGCGCAAGCAGGGGATGTACAGCGTGATTTCGGCGACCGGCCTGATCCTGCGCCGCGGCCACGAACTCGAACGCGTGCTGTTCGCGATCGACCGCAAGCTGTCGGTGGTGTAGGCGCCTGGTTCGACTGCCGTAGCCCGGATGCAGCCAACCGGTCGCGCGAACGCGCGCCCGATGACAGGCTCCGCGAAATCCGGGGCTGCCGAAATCACTGATAGATTTCCCCCGGATTGCGTTGCGCTCCATCTGGGCTACGCCACATTCTGCTCCGCGCAAAAGAAAAGCCCCGGCCGCATGGCCGGGGCTCGGATCGATCTGCTCTCGCTCGCGGCGCTTAGTCGCGCTGGCCGAGCAGCTGCAGGAGCAGCGTGAACAGGTTGATGAAGTTCAGATAGAGCGACAGCGCACCAGTGATCGCCGCACGCTCTGCCATCACGCCGCCCTGCGAGGCGTAGCCGTAGATGTAGTCGTTCTTCAGCCGCTGGGTGTCCCAGGCGGTGAGGCCCGCGAACACCAGCACGCCGACCACCGACACGATGAACTGCAGCGCCGAACTCGCCAGGAACAGGTTGACCAGGCTCGCGATGATGATGCCGATCAGGCCCATGAACAGGAACGAGCCCATGCCGCTCATGTCACGCTTGGTGGTGTAGCCGTAGAGGCTCAGCGCACCGAACGTCGCCGCGGTGATGAAGAACACGCGCACGATCGAGGTGTGCGTGTACACCAGGAAGATCGACGACAGTGACACACCCATCAGCGCGGAGAACACCCAGAACAACATCTGGGCGGTCGCGGGCTGCAGGCGGTTGATGCCGGCCGAGATGACGAACACCATCGCCAGGGGCGCGAGGATGAACAGCCACTTCAGCGGGCTCACGAACATCGCGACGCCGAATTGCGTCAGGGGCACCTTGCCAAAGTGAGCGACGGCAGTAGCCGGATCGGCCACGGCCGCCATGTAGACGCCGAGCGCGGCCAGGCCGGTGATAGCGAGGCCGATGCTCATGTAGTTGTAGATGCGCAGCATGTAGGCGCGCAGACCGGCGTCGACGGCCGCAGCGTCAATGCGCCCGGCGGCCCGGCCGAAAGGAGAAGCGTAATTGCGGTCTAGGTCCGACATGGTCGAATTCCCGTGGTTGGTCCCGGTGGAGC
Organism: Bradyrhizobium oropedii; assembly: GCF_020889685.1. GTDB lineage: Bacteria > Pseudomonadota > Alphaproteobacteria > Rhizobiales > Xanthobacteraceae > Bradyrhizobium > Bradyrhizobium oropedii. The sequence goes on along the minus strand of NZ_JACMYO010000115.1, from coordinate 13,920 downwards.
GCAAGGGATTTGCGGCGCCGGTCGTAAATCTATCTCAGATGGCTCGGTTTGCGGAACATTAATTCCGTGTCATTCGGCCGACCATCCGACCTGATTGGTATGTGGGAAATTAACACATCCGACGCAAGCTTCCACGCGCGGCCGAATGTCGCTCTAGCCTAGCATTTATAGGCAAAACGGCGCCGCCGCCGCTACAAATTGTCACAAATTCCGCAGTACCGAGGCCGGTTTCTGGTTCAGCGCCAGCAGCGTTCCGGCCAGCCCAAGTCCAACCGTGACGATCAGTGCGGCGACCACGACGAGCGCGGCGCTGCCGGCCTGCCAGATGAAACTCAGCGTCATCAGCCGCGTCACGATCAGCCAGGCCGCGACCGAACCGGCGATCACCCCGAATATGGCGGTTGCAAAACCGATCATCAGATACTCCAGCGCGTAGGCGCCGAGCAGTCGCACCCGCGTGGCGCCGAGCGTCTTGAGGATCACGGCATCGTAGACGCGGTGGCGGTGTCCGGCCGCAAGTGCACCGCCCAGCACCAGGATCGCCGAGATCAGGGTCACGGCGCTGGCACCGCGGATCGCCAGCACGAGGTTGCTGACGACGCTGCCGATGGTCTCCAGCGCCTCGCGGACCCGCACGCTGGTCACCATCGGAAACGCGTCGGCGACCTGCTTGATGATGCGCGCGTCATCTTTAGAGCTCGCTTGGGTTGAGCTTGCATGCGGTTCCGTGAGGGTCGCGACATGGCTGTGCGGCGCGCCCTTGAAGGCATTCGGCGAGAACACCAGCACGAAGTTGATGCCGAGGCCCTGCCAGTCGATGTTGCGCAGATTGGCGATCTTCGCCGGCACGTCGCGGCCGAGCACATTGACCACGATCTCGTCGCCGATCTTCAGACCGAGCCCGTCGGCGATCTTCTTCTCCATCGAGACCAGCGGCGGTCCGCTGTAGTCCGGTCCCCACCATTCGCCCTCGACGATCTTCGAGCCCTTGGGGATTTCGCCGGTGTAGGTGAGGCCGCGGTCGCTCTGCAGCACCCATTCCGAATCGACATTGGGCTTGAGCTGGTCGGCCTTGACGCCGCGCGCGGCGACGATGCGCCCGCGCAGCATCGGCACGTCCTCGACGGTCGAGCCGGACGCGATCTGGCCCAGGAAGGCGGCAAAGCGGTCGGCTTCGGTGGAGGGGATGTCGATGAAGAAGAACGACGGCGCCCGATCCGGCAGCGCGGCCAAAAATTGCCGGCGCAGATTGCCGTCGATCTGGGTGATGGTGACCAGCACCGCGAGCCCGAGCCCCAGCGACAACACGACCGACGGCGTCAGCGCGCCCGGCCGGTGGATGTTGGCGATGGCCAGCCGCAGCATGGTGATGCGGCTGCGCGGCAGCCGGCGCGCCACCGCCATCAGGATCTCGGCGATTCCGCGCAGCAGCAGAAACACCGCGATCGATGAGACGACGAATACGGCAGCCACGCGCTTGTCGTAGGCAAGCCCGATCGCGACACCGATCAGGAGCGCGATCACCACGGCCATCAGCGCGAGATAGCTCCAGCGCGGGCGGTGCCACTCGCTGGTGACGGTCTCGCGGAACAGCGCCGCCACCGGCACGTCATGGACCCGACCGAGCGGCCACAGCCCGAACGCCAGCGCGGTGAGCTGTCCGTAGAGGAAGGAGAGCGCGAGCTCGTCGGGATGCAGGGCAGGCACCACCGGCAGCGGCAGCAGCTTGCCGAACAGGCCGACGATGACGAAGGGCAGTGCGGCGCCGAGCGCGAGCCCGATCACCGAACCGATCCCCGCCAGCACCACCACTTGCGTGCAGTAGATCGTGAAGACGTCGCGGCCGGTGGCGCCGAGCGCCTTGAACGAGGCGATGACGTCGCGGCGCCGGTCGATATGGCTCTTCACCGCGTTGGCGACGCCGACGCCGCCGACCAGCAGCGCGGCGAGGCCGACCAGGGTCAGGAACTGGGTGAAGCGGCTGATGGTGCGCTCAAGCTGCGGCGAGGCGTTGCTGCGGCTGCGGACCTCCCAGCCCGCCTCCGGCGCAGCAGCCCGCGCGCCGTCGATCAGCGCGGTGGTGGCGCGGTCGTCGTTGGCGCCGTCGGGCAGCTTCACCCGGTAGATCCAGCGCACCAGGCTGCCGGGCTGCAAAAGGTCGGTGGCGCGCAGGCTGGATTCACTGATCAGGAAGCGCGGGCCGAGGCCGACGCCGCCGGCGAGCTTGTCGGGCTCTGCCGCCACGACGCTGCGGATCTGGTAGGTCGCACTGCCGATGGTGACGCGGTCGCCGAGCTTGAGGTCGAGCCGCGCCAGCAGGGTCGAGTCGGCAGCCGCGCCAAAAACGCCGTCGCGTTCGGCGAGCAGGTCGGCGATCGGCAGGCTCGGCTCGAGCGTCAGCTCGCCGAGCATCGGATATTTGCCGTCGACCGCCTTGAGCTCGACCAGCGCCAGCTTACCGTCACCGCTGCGCGCCATCGCACGGAGCGTGGCCGCGACCGAAACCTCGCCACGGGTGCGCAGATAGGCGACCTCGTCGGGCTTGGCTTCGCGCGAGATCAGCGAGAACGCGACGTCGCCGCCGAGCAGCGTGCGCCCCTCACGCGACAGACCGTCGCCAAGGCTCGCGGCGACCGAGCCGACGCCGGCAATCGCCATCACGCCGAGCGCGATGCAGGCGATGAACACATAGAAGCCGCGCAGGCCGCCGCGCAGTTCGCGTAGCGCGTAGCGGAAGGCAAGCGACGACGCGCGGCCCTGCACCGCGACTTCGGACGCAATGCTCATGTGGGGGATTGTCCGTCGATGCGGCCGGAGCGCAGCCGTACGACGCGGTCGCAGCGCTGCGCAAGCGCGAGATCATGCGTCACCAGCACCAGCGTCATGCCGCGCTCGGCGTGCTTGGTGAACAGCAGGTCGACGATCTGCTTGCCCGTCGTCTCGTCGAGATTTCCGGTCGGCTCGTCGGCAACCAAGATCGCTGGATCGGGCGCGAGCGCACGCGCGATCGCGACGCGCTGCTGCTCGCCGCCGGAAAGCTGCGTCGGATAGTGATGCAGGCGTTCGCCGAGCCCGACCGATTGCAGCTCCTGCGCGGCGCGCGCAGCCGCATCGGGACTACCGGCGAGCTCGAGCGGCACCGCGACATTCTCCAGCGCCGTCATGGTCGGGATCAGATGGAAGGACTGGAAGACGATGCCGACCTGGCGGCCGCGAAAGCGCGCCAGCGCATCTTCGTCGAGGGCATTGAACGACGTGCCGCCGACGACCACTTCTCCACTGTCAGGACGTTCAAGCCCCGCCATCACCATCAGCAAGGTCGACTTGCCCGAACCCGACGGGCCGATCAGGCCGATGGCCTCACCCGCTGCCACACGAAGGCTGATATCTTTGAGGATATGAACCCGTGCCGCGCCGGTGCCGAGCGATAGATTGACGTTCTTGACGGCAATGGTGTCCGGCTCGACGTCGGTCAGTGAAGAGGATGCGATGAGACTGTCCATGGTTCGGTCATATGGCACTTCCGCGGTTGCGGTCGAGGGCCGGTTGAGAATCTTCGTGCACATACTCGTGTTGCTTATGGGCTTGATGACGGCGGCGAGTGCGCAGACGCCAAGTGTGGACAAGGGACCTGAGAACGGCCCGGCGCAAGGTTCTGTAAAGCCGATCAAGATGGTGGTTCTGGGCGATTCCCTGAGCGCCGGTTACGGCCTTCCGGCCGCGGCGGCATTTCCGGTCCGGCTACAAAAAGCCTTGGAAACCAAGGGGATAAAGGTCAGTATGACCAATGCCGGGGTATCCGGTGATACCGCCTCAGGGGGCCGTGAGCGGCTCGACTGGTCGGTGGCTGACGGAACTGACGCCGTGATCGTCGAGCTCGGCGCCAACGATGCGTTGCGCGGCATCGATCCCGCGGTCACGCGTACCGCGCTCTCCGAGATCATCACAAAGTTGCAGGCGCGCAAGATCGCCGTGCTCTTGTGCGGCATGCTCGCGCCACCGAACTATGGCAGTGAGTATGCAGCGAAGTTCAACGCGATCTATCCGGATCTCTCGAAGTCCCTCGGCGTGCCGCTCTATCCGTTCTTCCTCGATGGCGTGGCTGCCGATGCCAAGCTCAATCAGGCCGACGGCATGCATCCGACGGCGGAAGGTGTGGACATCGTCGTCAAGAATATGCTGCCCACGGTGGAGGCATTTCTCGGCGCATTATCAGGGCAACGCAGTTGAAATGCAGGCAGCGCGCCGAGTTGTGCCCGTAGGTTTACGAGCTGTTAACGGGTCATGCTTCGCAGAGTCACATATCTCGGGTACAAATAGGCATCGGTGATTCGTCGCCGGGCTTGTTACAGGGGCGGGCTCCCAAAACCCGCGCCAAGCATCGAGGATTAATGCGATGCCGCGTCTCTTCACTGGACTGGAAATTCCGGCCGAGATCGGCCAGACACTTTCCAATTTGCGTGGCGGCCTTCCCGGCGCACGCTGGATCGATCCCGAAAATTATCATGTCACGCTGCGCTTCATCGGCGATATCGATGGCCTCTGGGCCAACGAGATCGCAACGATGCTGTTTCGGGTGAACCGAAAACCGTTCGAGGTCAAATTGCGGGGCCTGTCGAGCTTCGGTGGACGCAAGCCGCGCGCGGTGGTTGCCGCCGTCGAGCCCAGTCGGCCGCTGATCGAACTGCAGGCCGAGCTCGAGCGGATGATGCAGCGGATGGGGCTCGATCCCGAGGGCAGGAAATTCACGCCGCATGTCACGCTCGCGCGTTTGCACGACGCCTCGAGCCAGGACGTCGCGGATTATCTGTCCGTGCGCGGCTACTTCCCGAGCCGCACCTTCACGGCGGACCGCTTCGTGCTGTTCTCGTCGCGCGCGTCGACAGGCGGCGGCCCCTATGTGGTCGAGGATTCCTACGACCTCTGCGCGTAGGGTCTCGCAGATCGCGGTTTGAGGCACCCGGCACTGCTCGTGCGGTCGGCCGTGGTATGCAAGGGTTTGCGTTTGCAAGCCCGCTTGCATACCCCACTGGCACAATTCACGGCTTGCAATTTGCCGCGCACTAGGGCCGTAAGGTGGGCTCATGTTGTCCACCTCGCCCAATTCGTTCCTCGATCACTACAAGTCCCTGGTCGCCTCCGGCGCGATCGAGGCCGATCCCGCGCAGGCGCTCGCCGCTGAAGCGTTCGGCGCGCTGGAGGAACGGCTCGCCAGCTACAAGCCGCAGCACAAGCAGAGCCTGCTTGGACGGCTGTTCGGCGGCGACAAGGACGACAAGCCGCCGCGCGGGCTCTACGTCCATGGCGAGGTCGGTCGCGGCAAGACCATGCTGATGGACCTGTTCTTCCAGCAGAGCCCGGTCGAGCACAAGCGCCGCGCGCATTTTCACGAATTCATGGCCGAGGCGCACGAGCGCATCTATGGCTACCGCCAGCAGATCGCGCGCGGCGAGATCGCGGACGGCGACGTGATCGCGCTCACCGCGCAGGCGATCTTCGACGAAGCCTGGCTGCTCTGCTTCGACGAATTCCACGTCACCGACATCGCGGATGCGATGATCCTCGGGCGGCTGTTCGCAAAACTGTTCGATCTCGGTACCGTCGTGGTTGCGACCTCGAACGTTGCGCCCGATGATCTCTACAAAGGCGGTCTCAATCGGGCGCTGTTCCTGCCGTTCATCGCGCAGATCTCCGACCATATGGACGTGCTGCGGCTCGACGCGCGCACCGACTTCCGGCTGGAGAAGCTCGTCGGCGTGAAGATGTGGCTGGTGCCGGCGGATGACGCGGCCGATGCCGCGCTCAACGCGGCCTGGCGCAAGATGACCGGTAATGCGCCGTGCAAGGCGCGCCTCATTCCGATCAAGGGACGCATCCTGAACGTGCCGTGTTCAGCGCACGGCGTCGCGCGCTTCAGCTTCATGGACATCTGCGAGAAGCCGCTTGCCGCCTCCGACTACCTCAGGCTCGCGCACGACTACCACACCATCCTGATCGACCACATTCCGGTGATGGATTACGCCGAGCGCAACGCCGCCAAGCGCTTCATCTCGCTGATCGACACGCTCTATGACAATGCCGTGAAGCTGATGGCTTCGGCCGAGGCCGATCCGGTGTCGCTGTACCTTGCCGAGGACGGCATCGAGGCGATGGAGTTCAAGCGCACGTCCTCGCGCCTGATCGAAATGAGTTCGGAATCCTATTTGGCGCTGCCGCACGGCCGGAAGGACTCCTCCGCAAGCGGCGCGTCGACCGGCCTGGTCGAGACCTGAAATTCAGCTCGAAATTCACTCTTGCGCGCGGTCCGGTTCGGAGCAACTTTTCGTGTCTCTAGGGCGGATGTTGCTGGCATGCCTGACCGAATTCCAGGCAGGGCCTGCAATCGGGCAGGCGCGACTTGCAGGCCCTGACTTGAATGGATCATTCGAAAGGGATAACCACCCTTGCAACCGACTTCCCTCCCTCCTGCATCCAGTTCAAAGGACTGATTTCCCATGGCACGCGACAAGATTGCACTCATTGGCTCCGGACAGATCGGCGGCACGCTGGCGCACCTCGTTGGCCTCAAGGAACTCGGAGACGTTGTGCTGTTCGACATCGCCGAGGGCGTGCCGCAGGGCAAGGCGCTCGACATCGCGCAGTCGTCGCCGGTCGACGGCTTCGACTCCAACCTGGTCGGCGCCAACTCCTATGAAGCGCTCGACGGCGCCAAGGTCTGCATCGTCACCGCAGGCGTGCCGCGCAAGCCCGGCATGAGCCGCGACGATCTGCTGTCGATCAACCTCAAGGTCATGGAACAGGTCGGCGCCGGCATCAAGAAATACGCGCCCGACGCCTTCGTCATCTGCATCACCAACCCGCTCGACGCGATGGTGTGGGCGCTGCAGAAGGCCTCGGGCCTGCCGCACAAGAAGGTGGTCGGCATGGCCGGCGTGCTCGACTCCGCGCGCTTTCGCTATTTCCTGGCCGACGAATTCAACGTCTCGGTCGAGGACGTCACCGCCTTCGTGCTCGGTGGCCATGGCGACACCATGGTGCCGCTGACCCGCTACTCGACCGTTGCCGGCATTCCGCTGCCCGACCTCGTCAAGATGGGCTGGACCTCGCAGGCGCGCATCGACGAGATCGTCGATCGCACCCGCAACGGCGGCGCCGAGATCGTCAATCTGCTCAAGACCGGCTCCGCCTTCTATGCGCCGGCGGCGTCGGCGATCCAGATGGCCGAGAGCTATCTGAAGGACAAGAAGCGCGTGCTGCCCTGCGCGGCCTATCTCAACGGCGAGTACGGCGTGAAGGACATGTATGTCGGCGTGCCCACCGTGATCGGCTCCAAGGGTGTCGAGCGCATCGTGGAGATCGAGCTGGCCGGCAAGGACCGTGAGGCCTTCGACAAGTCGGTCGGCGCGGTGCAGGGCCTGGTCGATGCCTGCAAGAAGATCGCGCCCGATCTGCTCGGCAAGTAATCTCAATTGGCAATGACCCGATAGGCGATTTCAATCGCCTATCGGGTGCAAGATGATGAAATTCCGGCGGATTTTGTAGTTGCGCGAGCTTTGGTATATGGTATGCCAGCGTCAAGGCTGACGTAGGTTCGCCGCACGAGGGTTTGGGAGCGTCTTTCCATGAATATCCACGAATACCAGGCCAAGGCTCTGCTGCATGAATTCGGCGTGCCGATCTCGCGCGGCGTCGTCGTGCTGAAGCCGGAAGGAGCCGACGCCGCAGCGAAGCAGCTCCCCGGTCCGATCTGGGTGGTGAAGAGCCAGATCCATGCCGGCGGTCGCGGCAAGGGCAAGTTCAAGGAAGCGTCGGCCGGCGACAAGGGCGGCGTCCGCATCGCCAAGTCGATCGCCGAGGTCGACGAATTCGCCAAGCAGATGCTCGGCGCGACGCTGGTCACGGTGCAGACCGGCCCGCACGGCAAGCAGGTCAACCGCCTCTACATCGAGGAAGGCTCCGACATCGACAAGGAGTTCTACCTCTCGCTCCTGGTCAATCGCGAGACCTCGGAAATTTCCTTCGTGGTGTCGACCGAAGGCGGCGTCAACATCGAGGACGTCGCGCATTCGGCCCCGGAAAAGATCGTCTCGTTCTCGGTCGATCCCGCCACCGGCATCATGCCGCATCACGGCCGCACCGTTGCCGAGGCGCTGAAGCTGAAGGGCGACCTCGCCAAGCAGGCCGAGAAGCTGACGGCCCAGCTCTATACGGCGTTCGCCGCCAAGGACATGGCGATGCTCGAGATCAATCCGCTCGTCGTCACCAAGCAGGGCCAGCTCCGTGTGCTCGACGCCAAGGTGTCGTTCGACAGCAACGCGCTCTACCGTCACCCGGACGTGGTCGCGCTGCGCGACGAGACCGAGGAGGACGCCAAGGAGATCGAGGCCTCGAAATACGATCTCAACTATGTCGCGCTCGACGGCACGATCGGCTGCATGGTCAACGGCGCCGGCCTCGCGATGGCGACGATGGACATCATCAAGCTGTACGGCATGGAGCCGGCGAACTTCCTCGATGTCGGCGGCGGCGCCAGCGTCGAGAAGGTCGCGGCCGCGTTCAAGATCATCACTGCCGATCCGAGCGTGAAGGGCATCCTGGTCAACATCTTCGGCGGCATCATGAAGTGCGACGTGATCGCCGAGGGCGTGGTCGCCGCGGTGAAGCAGGTCGGGCTCAAGGTGCCGCTGGTGGTGCGTCTCGAAGGCACCAATGTCGAGCAGGGCAAGAAGATCATCCGCGACAGCGGTCTCAACGTTCTGCCCGCCGACAACCTCGATGACGCCGCACAGAAGATCGTGAAAGCCGTCAAGGGAGGCTAACGATGGCCGATCATCTCGATGCCCCGACACCGCTGGACGAACACCGCAAGCTCGCGGTTTTCGCGGGCGAGTGGAACGGCGAAGAGATGGCCTATCCGTCGCGCTGGACCGCGGGCGGTCCGGCGACCTCCCATGTCGTCGCGCGCATCGCGCTCAACGGCTTCTATTTGATCCAGGACAGCGTGCAGACCCGCGACGGCAAGGAGAGCTTCGCCACTCACGGCGTCTTCACCTACGACCGCGACGATCGGGCCTACCGATTGTTCTGGCACGATTCACTCGGCTACTACCCACCGTCGCCGGCGTCCGGCGGCTGGGCGGGCAAGTCGCTGATCCTGGTGCGCGGCTCGCTGCGCGGCAACGCCCGTCACGTGTACGAGGTCGTCGACGACAACACCTACAGCATGAAAATCCAGTTCTCGCCTGACGCGGAAGGGTGGGCCGACGTGCTCACCGGCGTGTACCGGCGTATCCACTAAACCCTTCACCGCTGTCTCGCGAAAGCATCTCGAACCATGTCCATTCTGATCGACAAGAACACCAAGGTCATCTGCCAGGGCTTCACCGGCAAGAACGGCACGTTCCATTCGGAAGCGGCGATCGCTTACGGCACCAAGATGGTCGGCGGCGTGGCGCCGGGCAAAGGCGGCTCGACGCACCTCAACCTCCCGGTGTTCGACACCGTCGCCGAAGCGCGCGCGAAGACCGGTGCCGACGCCAGCGTGGTCTATGTCCCGCCGCCGGGCGCGGCAGATGCGATCTGCGAGGCGATCGACGCGGAGATCCCGCTGATCGTCTGCATCACCGAGGGCATCCCGGTGCTCGACATGGTGCGCGTGAAGCGCTCGCTGTCGGGCTCGAAGTCGCGGCTGATCGGGCCGAACTGCCCCGGCGTGATGACTGCCGGCGAGTGCAAGATCGGCATCATGCCGGCCAATATCTTCAAGCCCGGCTCGGTCGGCATCGTCTCCCGTTCCGGCACCCTGACCTATGAGGCGGTGTTCCAGACCACCCAGGAGGGCCTCGGCCAGACCACCGCGGTCGGCATCGGCGGCGATCCGGTCAAGGGCACCGAGTTCATCGACGTGCTGGAGATGTTCCTGGCCGACGAGAAGACCAAGTCGATCGTCATGATCGGCGAGATCGGCGGATCGGCCGAAGAGGACGCCGCCCAGTTCCTCAAGGACGAGGCCAAGCGTGGCCGCAAGAAGCCGATGGTCGGCTTCATCGCCGGTGTTACCGCACCTCCCGGCCGCCGCATGGGCCACGCCGGCGCGATCATTTCCGGCGGCAAGGGCGATGCCGGTTCGAAGACCGCGGCGATGGAAGCCGCAGGCATCAAGGTGTCGCCGTCCCCGGCACGCCTCGGGCACACGCTCGCCGAGATGCTGAAGTAACCGCCGTCAGGAGAGGTTCCCTTCGAGATTTGGCGCGATTTCGGGCGGGTTCTCCAAGGAGAACCCGCCATCTTTTATGCGTTTTGCCGACAGAACGCCAATCAATAAAACATGAAAATTGATTCATTTCTTAGTTCTTTTAGGCAGGAATATCCGACCTAGATAGGGTAAAGGGTATCTATCCAGCCGGCGCACTTCCAGACCGGCACCAGCGCCGTCTCCTACGCGCGAACCGAAAAAAATCACCAGGACTGCTCCATGTCTCGCCAAGACGCGAACGCCGCTTTTGCTCTCTCCTCATTCCTGCAGGGCACCAACGCCGCCTATATCGACGACCTCTACGCCCGCTACGAGCAGGATCCGTCGTCGGTCGACGCCGAATGGCAGGATTTCTTCAAGAGCCTGAAGGACACCCCGGCCGACGTCCAGAAGAACGCCGAGGGCGCTTCGTGGGGCAGGGCCAACTGGCCGGTCACCCCACGCGACGAGCTGACCTCGGCGCTCGACGGCAATTGGGCCCAGGTCGAGAAGGCGGTCGGCACCAAGCTCGCAGCCAAGGCGCAGGCCAAGGGCGCCGAGCTCTCCGACGCCGACGTGCATCAGGCCACCCGCGATTCGGTTCGCGCGCTGATGCTGATCCGCGCCTATCGCATGCGCGGCCATTTCCACGCCAAGCTCGATCCGCTCGGCATCGAGGCGCCGCGCGACCGCGAGGAGCTCGATCCGCGCTCCTACGGCTTCACCGAGGCCGACTTCGACCGCAAGATCTTCCTCGACCACGTGCTCGGCCTCGAATACGGCACGCTGCGCGAGATCGTGCAGATCTGCGAACGCACCTACTGCCAGACGCTCGGTGTCGAGTTCATGCACATCTCCAACGCCGCGCAGAAGGCCTGGATCCAGGAGCGCATCGAAGGTCCGGACAAGGAGATCAGCTTCACGCCCGAGGGACGCCGCGCGATCCTCAACAAGCTGATCGAGGCCGACGGCTTCGAGAAGTTCTGCGACATCAAATTCACCGGCACCAAGCGCTTCGGTCTCGACGGCGGCGAATCGCTGATCCCGGCGCTGGAGCAGATCATCAAGCGTGGCGGCAATCTCGGCGTGAAGGAAATCGTGTTCGGCATGCCGCATCGCGGCCGCCTCAACGTACTGACCCAGGTGATGGGCAAGCCGCATCGCGCGCTGTTTCATGAATTCAAGGGTGGTTCGGCCAATCCGGACTCGGTCGAAGGCTCCGGCGACGTCAAGTATCACCTCGGCGCGTCCTCGGACCGCGAGTTCGACGGCAACAACATCCATCTGTCGCTGACCGCGAACCCGTCGCATCTCGAGATCGTCGATCCCGTCGTGATGGGCAAGGTGCGCGCCAAGCAGGACCAGCACGGCGATCCGCCTGATATGCGCATCTCGGTGCTGCCGCTGCTGATGCACGGCGACGCGGCGTTCGCCGGCCAGGGCGTGGTGGCGGAATGCTTCAGCCTGTCCGACCTGAAGGGCTACCGCACCGGCGGCTCGCTGCACTTCATCGTCAACAACCAGATCGGCTTCACCACCTATCCGCGCTACTCGCGCTCGTCGCCCTATCCGTCGGACGTCGCGAAGATGATCGATGCGCCGATCTTCCACGTGAACGGCGACGATCCGGAGGCGGTGGTGTTCGCGGCCAAGGTCGCGATCGAGTTCCGGCAGAAATTCCACAAGCCGGTCGTCATCGACATGTTCTGCTACCGGCGCCACGGTCACAACGAGGGCGACGAGCCGGCGTTCACCCAGCCGGTGATGTACAAGAAGATCGCCGCGCATCCGACCACGCTGGAGATCTACGCCAAGCGGCTGGTCGCCGACGGCGTGCTGACCGACGGCGAGGTCGAGAAGGCCAAGGCCGACTGGCGCGCGCGGCTCGATGCCGAGCTCGAAGCCGGCTCGGGCTACAAGCCGAACAAGGCCGACTGGCTCGACGGCAAATGGGCCGGGTTCAAGTCGGCCGATCAGGAAGAAGATGCGCGCCGTGGCGTCACCGGCGTCGATGTCGCCGTGCTCAAGGACATCGGCCGCAAGATCACCAATGTCCCGGACGGCTTCCGCGTCCACCGCACCATCCAGCGCTTCCTCGACAATCGCGCCAAGGCGATCGATAGCGGGGTCGGGATCGATTGGGCGACCGGCGAGGCACTGGCGTTCTGCACGCTGCTGCAGGAAGGCCATCATGTGCGCCTGTCCGGCCAGGATTCCGAGCGCGGCACCTTCTCGCAGCGCCATTCGGTGCTGATCGACCAGGAGGACGAGAGCCGCTACACACCGTTCAACCATCTCGGTGGCGAAGACACCGGCCATTACGAGGTCATCAACTCGCTGCTCTCGGAAGAGGCGGTGCTCGGCTTCGAATACGGCTACTCGCTGGCCGAACCGAATGCGCTGGCGCTCTGGGAAGCGCAGTTCGGCGATTTCGCCAACGGCGCGCAGGTGGTGTTCGACCAGTTCATCTCCTCGGGCGAACGCAAATGGCTGCGTATGTCGGGCCTCGTCTGCCTGCTGCCGCACGGCTATGAGGGCCAGGGACCGGAGCATTCCTCCGCGCGCCTCGAGCGTTATCTGCAGATGTGCGCCGAGGACAACATGCAGGTGGTCAATCCGACCACGCCGGCGAACTACTTCCACGTGCTGCGGCGCCAGCTGCATCGCGAGATCCGCAAGCCGCTGATCCTGATGACGCCGAAGTCGCTGCTGCGTCACAAGCGCGCCGTGTCGCAGCTCGACGAGCTCGGCAAGAACGCCACCTTCCACCGCATCCTGTACGATGACGCGCAGATGCTGCCGGACGAGAAGATCAAGCTGGTGCCGGACGACAAGATCCGTCGCGTCGTGCTGTGCTCCGGCAAGGTCTATTACGACCTGTACGAGGAGCGCGAGAAGCGCGGCATCGACGACATCTATCTGATGCGCATCGAGCAGCTCTATCCGGTGCCGCTGAAAGCGCTGGTGCAGGAGTTCGGCCGCTTCAAGAACGCGGAGATGGTCTGGTGCCAGGAAGAGCCCCGCAACATGGGCTCCTGGCACTTCATCGAGCCCTATCTGGAATGGGTGCTGAACCAGGTCAACGCAGCCAACAAGCGTCCACGCTATGCCGGCCGTCCGGCATCGGCGGCGACCGCCACCGGCTTGATGTCGAAACATCTCGCGCAGCTCAAGGCGCTGCTCGACGACGCACTGAACTAACGACCTTCACTGAAGCCCTGCCCCGCCTTGTGCGCAATTGCGCACTGGAGCGGGGCATCCGATATCCCGCGTCACTCAGCGAAATGGCTGTCGTCACGGAATACCGGGTCGTCCGCTTTGGCGGGTGGTGGCCGGATAAATTTTTCGACCGCAAGGTTATCGAGGAAAAGACCATGACTGAAATTCGCGTTCCAACGCTCGGCGAATCCGTAACCGAGGCCACCATCGGCCGCTGGTTCAAGAAGGCCGGTGAGGCCGTCGCGGTGGACGAGCCGTTGGTGGAGCTGGAGACCGACAAGGTCACCATCGAGGTGCCCGCGCCGGTCGCCGGCACGCTCGGCGAGATCATCGCCAAGGATGGCGAGACCGTCGCCGTCGGCGCGCTGCTCGGCCAGATCAATGACGGCGCTGTTGCGGCCAAGCCGGCTGCTGCCGCGGCTCCGGCCAAGGCTGCTGCTGCGCCCGCCGCCGCTGCCGCAGCGGCG
>NZ_JACMYO010000114.1 GCF_020889685.1 Bradyrhizobium oropedii | reverse complement strand
GGCTGCAGCCGGGCGCTTGCGCGCCACCGCCTTCCTGGGCGCTTTCTTCGGTGCTTTCCTGGCCGTATTCCTGGTTGCCTTCTTCGCTGCTGGCGAGCTCGAGCGGCGGACCGACGTCACGCTCCGGCGTCGTGCACTGCTTCCCCCGATCGGAACGATATGATCGTCGGCATCCAGTGTGAGCTGCTGGAGCTGAAACGCGGGCAGGAAGCTCGGATCGTTGTAGAGCTTGCTCAGACTGCCCTGGTCGAACTTGCCGCCCTGCCCGCGATCTTCGGCGGCACCGGCGCGCCAGGCCGCTTCCCAGACCCGAGCCAGGGTCTTGGCGCCGTCCTGCATGCAGGCCGCAGTGGCGTCCTTCAGCTTCGACCACATCACGTCGACCTGCCCGCCCCCCATATTGGAGTTGAACAAATTGACGATCGTCATCGGCGGCAGCCGCTTCACGGTCCGCTGCATCAGCGCGACCACGGCAACCGCGGCGTCACGGCCGGTCGGCGTTCCGCCCGAAGTAATCTCCGCGACGTCGCTCGTCTTGGCATCGGGGATCATCTTGATGAGATCCTTGCCGTGCCGGCCGATCATCGTCGTCTCGTACACGCTGTGCACCTTGGCATGCGTCTTGTCGTTCGGATCGAGGCCATGGTGGAATTGCGAGATGTGCAGCGGCTGGCAGGCATCGCCGATATAGTGCGCAACGATGCCCGCGGCGCAGACGAACTCCAGCTTCTTGTTGGCGGCGGCGTACTCGACCATCTCGTCGAAAATCTGCCAGACCCGGAACGGCAAGGCGCCGCGCCGGTCCTCGCCGATCCCTTCGTAATAGTCGTTCCAGACCTTTGGATCGACGTTGCGCGTGGACTCCGCGCAGAGATCCAGCAGCGTCTTGCCGTCCTTGCCCGGCCTGTCCATGTCGGCGAAATGGTTGCTTTCGTCGGTGCGCCGGGTGAAGCGCCAGACCAGGTCGGCGACGTCGGCAAGCGGCGCGAATGCGCCTCTCTGATACGGCTTGAGGTCGGCAAGCAGCTTGTCGTCGAGGCCGATATTGTCGGAATTGGCGTCCATCATGGTCGAAAGCTTGGGAAGCTTCGCATCGATCAGGCCGGTCGCGTAGGCGCCGATCTTGACGTGTCCCCATTCGCCCCAATACTCGGTATGGCCTGCGTTCCAGT
This sequence comes from Bradyrhizobium oropedii, assembly GCF_020889685.1. Classification (GTDB taxonomy): domain Bacteria; phylum Pseudomonadota; class Alphaproteobacteria; order Rhizobiales; family Xanthobacteraceae; genus Bradyrhizobium; species Bradyrhizobium oropedii. The sequence goes on along the minus strand of NZ_JACMYO010000114.1, from coordinate 26,857 downwards.
CGCCGATCAGTTCGACATCGAGCTCGCGACACAGCGTCGCCATGCAGATGCCGAGCGCGACCTGCATCGGAATCCTGCCGCCTGATCCGAACAATTCCTGGCCACCCCATTCGAGCGCCAGTGGATTGAGGATGCGTGCACCGCTGGCATTCTTCGGCGCGTCCGGGTCATCGAGGAACCAGACCGTGCCGGAGTCGCCGGGATAATTGTTGAGCGGCGTGTCGCCGTCGCGCGGACCGATCACGAAATCGCTGACATATTCCATGCCGCCGACGGTCTTGTAGCGGTAGAACAGGCCAATGATCTTGCCCTTCATCAATCCGCTGGTCGCACCGAAGGCGATCAGCAGCTGGTTGATGATGTCGAGGCGGAAGGTGCCGACATTGAGATCGACGACATCGCCGACCTGGCCGACGCCGTAGACCTGCGCGGTCCAACCCTTGACGTCATCGACGCGGATCAGTCCGGCATCGAGATTGGCGACCACGCGCGAGCCGGGCCAGCCGGGATAGACGTCGCTGAACGCGCGCTTGCCGAGTTGCAGCGCATCGCTGACGCCGAGACGGCGGTCGGTGTTCTTGAAGCCGGCGAAGATCTCGCGTCCGGCCGTGCCGACCACGTGACGATTGGAGAGCGCGAACACCGTCTCGCCGTTGGTGACGAGACAGCCGATCGAGCCGCGGTGGATCTTGCCCTGGATCGTGGTCTGGACCGGAAAGCCGCCACCGACCAGATCGCTCTTGAAGATCGGCGGGTCGACCGTGCCGGGGCTGCCCTCGTTCGGATCGACCTTGATCACGCAGGTGGGCACGACGCGACCGTCGGGCAAATACAGGAACGGAGGAACCAGCTGGTCCTGCTTCTCGGGATGGTTCTTCAGCTCGGAGCGCTTCATCCAGTCGCGGACAAAGACGAGAATGCAGGGCCACGACCAGTCCTTGACTGACGAGTTGAACAGCGTGCGTGGTCCAAGCGCCTGCGGTTTGGAGTAGTGTCGCCTTTCCGTCGCGTTGCGGTCGTTGTCGCGGATCAGATAGCGACCGATCGCGGTGGCGTAGACCGATTGCAGATGCGCCAGATGCACGTGATAGGCCTCACGGGCATCGAGCAGGTCCTTCACCGACAATGACGTGAAATCGTGCTTGGTCAGGTCAATCATCTGGTTCCTCCGAAAATGCGCTTGGCGGCAACACCGGTTCAGGACGCAGGAATAGACGATCGCGTCGGCCCACGATCGTGGGTTAGTTCACACAATCTATACAATTTAAAAGGGATGACACTGATGTGACGGGTCGCCCGGCGTTCGGCTGCGCCCGCGCAACGAACCTCGATCTATTTGCGCTGAGCGCGACCTTTGGCGAAATGGCTGGCGAGGAAATCCGCCAGCACCTCGACGCGGGCGGGCCGCGGGCCGCCGGGCGGGGTAACGAGATGCACGGCGCCCTCCGGCTGCTTCCAGCCCTTCAGGATCACCTCGACCTCGCCGCGCGCGATCGCGTCGCCGACGATGAAGTCGGGCAGATCGGCGATGCCGAGCCCGGCAAGCAGCGCCGGCATCACGGCCTCGCCATTGTTGACCCGCAGCTGGCCGGCGGGGCGCACGCTCGCCTGCTCGCCCGACGCGTTGGTGTAGTGCCAGACGCCCTGGGTCGAGAGATAGGCGTAGCCGAAGCATTTGTGCTCGGCGAGATGCATCGGATGGGTCGGCCGGCCGTGGCGCTTCAGATAGGACGGCGCCGCCACCGTATAGCGCGGCATGCCGCACAGCCGCCGCGCGATCAGCGAGGAATCCGGCAGCCGCGCAATGCGCAGGCCGGCGTCAAAGCCCTCACCGATCAAATCGACCGTCGCATCGCTCAGATGCAGATCGATCGCCACCTCCGGATAGGCCTCCATGAATTCCGGCAGCACCGGCGCCACCGTCTTGATGCCGAAGCTCATCGGCACCGCGAGCCGCACCAGGCCGCGCGGCGTGGTCGATTGCGCCAGCGCCTCGTTCTCGGCGGCCTCGCCGTCGGCCAATAGCCGCGCGGCGCGCTCCGACAATTTCTGGCCGGCATCGGTCAGCGCCAGACGGCGGGAGGTGCGGTTGAACAGCCGCGCGCCGAGCCGCTCCTCAAGCCGGCTGACCGCTTTCGACACCGTCGCCTTGGACAGCGAGAGCTCGGTCGCGGCCGCCGCAAACGACCGTAATTCCACGACTTTTGCGAAAATCGCGAGCGCCTCGAAGTCCGGCAGTTTCGACATGGGCAGCTATCCTCGATCGTTCATTTTGGAAACAATGAGTTTCAATAGTTTCTATTTCTATACCACAGCCGGAGGCATATCCAAGTCCATCGAATTCAAACGCAAATCCACTCGATGGAGAAATCCAATGACCAAGAAGCTCTCAGGCAAGGTTGCTCTCGTCACCGGCGGTTCACGCGGCATCGGCGCGGCCAGCGCCCGCGCTCTCGCCGCGGAAGGCGCCAGCGTCGCGATCAGCTACGTCGCCTCTCCCGAAAAGGCCGAAGCCGTCGTCGCCGAGTTGAAGGGCAAGGGCGTCAATGCCCGTGCCTACAAGGCCGACCAGGCCTCGTCATCCGACGTCGATCAGCTGGTGAAGACCGTCGCCAAGGATTTTGGCCGGCTCGACATCCTCGTCAACAACGCCGGTGTCGCATCCGGCGGTGCGGTGGATGATCCCAAGGCCGACACCGCGACGCTGGCCCGCCAGGAGGCGATCAACGTCGACGGCGTGATCACCGCGATCCGCGCCGCCTCGAAGCTGATGGGTGAAGGCGGCCGCATCGTCACTGTCGGCTCCATGCTGGCGGATCGCGCCTCGTTCCCGGGGCTTGCCGACTACGTCGCCAGCAAGGCGGCCGTCGTCGGCTACACCAAGGGCGCGGCGCGCGACCTCGGACCGCGCGGCATTACGGTGAATGTAGTGCAGCCCGGCTCGATCGACACCGACATGAACCCGAAGGACGGCGGCGAGTTTGCCGAGACGCAACGCCTGCAGCACGCGCTGCAGCGCTTCGGCCGCCCTGAGGAGGTCGCAGCCGGCGTCGTGTTCCTGGCAAGCCCGGAAGCCTCGTTCGTGACCGGCACCGTGCTCAACGTCGACGGCGGCTTCGGCGCCTGATCGCAATTTTTCGGGAGATGCCGGGGCGGAATGCGCCCCGCCTCTCCGCAACATCGACATCAAGGAGAATGACCATGATCGAACTGAAACCATTCGCAAAGCTCGGCGGCGCCGACCACGGCTGGCTGAAGGCCAAGCATCACTTCTCATTCGCGAGCTACTACGATCCCGCCAATGTCAGCCACGGCGCGCTGCGTGTGTGGAACGACGACGAGATCGCGCCCAACTCCGGGTTCCCGGCGCATCCGCATGCCAACATGGAGATCATCACCTATGTTCGCGAAGGTGCGATCACGCACCAGGACTCGCTCGGCAACAAGGGACGCACTGAAGCCGGCGACGTGCAGGTGATGAGCGCCGGCAGCGGCATCCGTCACTCCGAATACAATCTGGAGCCGGCGAAGACCAAGATCTTCCAGATCTGGATCGAGCCGACGACGAAGGGCGGTCACCCAACCTGGGGCTCGAAGCCGTTCCCGAAGGCGGACCGCTCGGGCAAGCTCGTCACCATCGCCTCCGGTATCGACGGCGACAAAGACGCGCTGCCGATCCGTGCCAATGCGCGGGTGCTCGCCACCACGCTGAAAGCCGGCGAGAGCGCGGAATATTCCGCCGACAAGGCCCGTCACCTCTATCTGGTGCCGGCGGCCGGCAGCATCGAGGTCAACGGCGTGCGCGTCAATGCACGCGACGGCGCGGCGATCCGCGATGAGGCCAAGCTGAAGATCACCGCGCTCGAGGATGCCGAACTCGTCCTGGTCGACGCGGCCTGATCACCTCTCACCCCTGCATGCGCGGACGGCTGTCCGCGCATGCCCCTCCCCCGAAACGTCCCTACCTACCCAACCCAAATGGAGGCCATCATGGCCAAGGTTCTCGTTCTGTATTACTCCGCCTACGGTCACATCGAAGCGATGGCGAATGCCGTTGCGGAAGGCGCGCGCGAAGCCGGCGCCACTGTCGACATCAAGCGCGTGCCCGAACTGGTGCCGGCCGAAGTCGCCAAGGCGTCGTATTACAAGCTCGACCAGGCCGCGCCGATTGCCAAGATTGACGATCTCGCCAATTACGACGCTGTTATCGTCGGCACCGGCACCCGCTTCGGCCGCATGTCCTCGCAGATGGCCAATTTCCTCGACCAGGCCGGCGGCCTCTGGGCCAGGGGCGCGCTGAACGGCAAGGTCGGCGGCGCCTTCACCTCGAGCGCGACCCAGCATGGCGGCCAGGAGACCACGCTGTTCTCGATCATCACCAACCTCCTTCATTTCGGCATGACGGTGGTCGGTTTGAATTACGGCTTCGCCGGACAGATGAAGCTCGACCAGGTCACCGGCGGCGCGCCCTACGGCGCCACCACCATCACGGGCGGCGACGGCAGCCGTCAGCCCAGCGAAAACGAGCTCGCCGGCGCCCGCTATCAGGGCCGCGCAATCGCGGAGACCGCGAACAAGCTGCACGGCTGATGCGATGGGGGTGGCATTCTCGTTCGGGATTGCCGCCCCTGCCCAAGTCGCGACGTTCTCCCCGGAGAGCGGCGCAAGTGCGGTCGCTGCACGAACGCCAAGAAAGGCCGATAAGCGACGTAATCGGCTCTTTGCCCAAGATCGCCTGACAATTGGCCGCGAAGCGAACCCTTGAGCCGCGGCAAGCCGCGTGTCATCGTGACCGTCAATGTCTAGGCTGGAGCAACATGACGGTTCCCTGTCGCGTCCTAATGATCTATCCGAAGTTCGTTGAGGAGTCCTTCTGGAACTACACGGAACCTTGTGAACTCGTCGGCGCGAAGTATCCGGCGGCACCACTCGGACTGATCACCGTCGCCGCCATGCTGCCCAAGCATTGGGACATTCGCCTCGTCAACCGTAACACCGAGCCCTTGACGGACGCCGACCTCAACTCGGCCGATCTTGTCATGATGGGCGGTATGCTTAACCAGCAGCCCGATTTTCTCCACCTGATCGATCTCGCCCACCAGCACGGCAAGCCGGTATGTGTCGGCGGGCCTGACGTCTCCTCCAGCCCGCATCTTTACGCCGACGCGGACTTCCAGGTGATCGGCGAGGCAGAGCAAATCATCCAGCAATTTGTCGCTGCCTGGGAAAGCGGCGAGCGCAAGGGCGTGTTCGTCGCCGAGAAGTTCAAGATCGACGTCACGCTAAGCCCGATGCCCCGCTATGACCTGATCAAGTTCGACCATTATCTCTTCATTGGCGTGCAATATTCGCGTGGCTGCCCGTTCACCTGCGAGTTCTGCGACATTATCGAGCTGTATGGTCGTGTGCCGCGCACCAAGACCGCCGATCAGATTCTCGCTGAGTTGCAAGCGCTCTACGATCACGGCTATCGCGGACATGTCGATTTTGTTGACGACAATTTCATCGGCAATAAGAAAAACCTCCGCATCCTGCTGCCGCAGCTCAAAGCCTGGCTGGAGGAGCGAGACTATCCGTTCGAGTTCTCGACGGAAGCCTCGATCAATATCGCTGACGACAGCGAGCTGTTGCAGGCGATGAAGGACGCGAACTTCTTCGGGATTTTCGTCGGCATTGAGAGCCCGGATCCGGAGACCCTTGTGCAGATGAAGAAGAAGCAGAACACCCGGCGTAATATCGCCGAATGCATTCACAAGATCTATGGCTACGGCATGTTCGTCACCGCGGGTTTCATCGTCGGGTTCGATACCGAGAAAGCCTCGATGGGGCGGGCGATGATCGACTTCATCGAGGAGGCGAGCATTCCGGTCTGCATGATTGGACTGCTCTATGCGCTGCCCGGCACACAGTTGACGCGGCGTCTGGCGAAAGAAGGCCGCCTGCACGAAGGCCATGATCTCATGAAGGTCGAGCAGGCGGGCGACCAATGCACACTCGGGTGCAACTTCGACACTATACGTCCGCTTCGTGACATCCTTGAGGACTACAAGACCGTGCTCGGGCACGTCTTCAGCTCGACCGCCTATGCAGGACGACTGTCGCGGCTCGCCGCCATGCTCGACCGGTCCGACCGGCGCCGCGACCTGCCGGATGGCGACATACGCAAGAGGCTTGGCGGCATCGAGAGCGTACACAAGATCATGCGTGTCCTGCCCGAGGTCCGCGAGCCGTTCTGGAAGACTTTCGTCGAGGTCGCCAAGTCCAATCCAGGCGCGCTGCGTTACATCGTGATGTTGATGGCGCTGTATTTGCATTTCGGGCCATTCTCGAAACACGTGATCCGTGAGATTGACCGCCGGATTGCCGCGCTCGACGATATGCCGCCGGTGAGAGCCGCAGAGCTTGTGCCCCGAACTCACCTAGATGCGGTTTGACGGCAAAGCGCGTTAGTGCGCTTGGCCGTCAAGATCACGTCCCGCAGCCCAGAGGTTTGCCATGAATACCCCTGCGAAGACTCGCTGGCCGGAACTGCCCACCGCGGCCTGGCGCGACAGCAGCGCCACGCTCCAGCTCTTCACCCAGATCGCCGGCAAGATCCGGCTGGCGAAATCGCCCTGGCTCAATCACTCCTGGCACGTCACGCTCTATGTCACCGCGCGCGGACTGACCACCTCGCCGATTCCCGACGGCGACCACACATTCCAGATCGACTTCGACTTCATCGATCATTTGCTCCGCATCTCGACCAGCGACGGCGCCGAGCGGCAATTCGCGCTGGCCGGGCAATCGGTCGCAAGCTTTTACACAACGGTCATGGCCGACCTGAAGCGGCTCGGCATCGAAATCGCCATTGACGAGTTGCCGAACGAAGTCGCCGACCCGATCCGGTTTTCGCAGGATACGCAGCATGCCGCCTACGATGCGGACGCCGTACGCCGTTTTCACCAGATCCTTGTGAACTGCGACCGCGTGTTCAAGCAATTCCGGACCGGCTTTCTCGGCAAGGCGAGCCCGGTGCATTTCTTCTGGGGCAGCTTCGATCTCGCGGTGACGCGTTTCTCCGGCCGCGCAGCACCGCAGCATCCCGGCGGCGTGCCGCATCTGCCCGACGCGGTGGCGCACGAAGCCTATTCGCACGAGGTGAGCAGCGCGGGCTTCTGGCCGGGCGGCGCGATCGACTATCCGGCATTCTATTCCTACGCCTATCCCGAGCCCGCGGGCTATCGCAGCACATCGGTCCGCCCTGATGCAGCATTCTTCAGCGAGGCGCTCGGCGAATTCATCCTGCCCTATGATGCTGTGCGCACGGCCGTTGATCCCGACAAGGCGCTGCTGGATTTCCTGCAATCGAGTTATGAGGCCGCGGCCATCAACGCGAACTGGGACCGCGATGCCCTTGAATGCGCACCAGGCCGGCCGGGCGTGGTCAGGGCGACATAGCGCCGGCGCACCGAGCGCTTGACTCAGTCCTCTTCGCGCGACGGCGACGCTTTGCCCAGCGCGCGCTTCAGTCGCGCGGTGAGCTTTGGATAGTGACGCAGCGCCAGCACGGCGAGATCCCGCAGCGCATGAGGCTGCCCGCGCCAGCTCAAGGGCGCACTGAGATCGACCAGCGGCGTACGCTGCGGATTGAACCGCCGCTTGTAGCTGTAATTGCCGATCGAGAAATCGAACTCGCGCACACCGTCCTCGTGCAGTGCCTCGATGGTGCGATCGATGATCAGTCGGCCCGGCGAGCACGCCGACCATTTTTCGCCGGCATTGCTGATGCGGAGCATGACGTAGCGTGAGCCGGCACGAACGCCGAGCAACGTCGCCACCACCTCGTCGCGTGTGGTCAGCGCGGTCATGACGGCATAACCGCGATCGGCGCCTTCGCGCACGAGGTCGCGATAGAAGGCGGCGCAGTCCGGGTCGTCGAGCACGTAGTTGAGCCCAAGGCCGTTCAGCCGGGCTCCCTGCTGCACCTCCGTGATGGACAGAAGATCCAGCGCCTGGTCGGTATCGGCAGCAATCTTGAAGGCCGCGGTCCGCTCACGCGTGAACACGCGCCAGCTCCGTCCCAACTCCTTGCGAACCTTGCGGTCCAGCTCGTAGCGCCACGCATTGTAGTCATCGCCGACGGTCAGCAAATTGCCGTTGACGACCGACGGCCCGACGCCATCGAGCAGCGCCAGCGGATTGGATCGCCCCGCGAGCCTGACCGGCATCTTGCGAAAGCGAACCAGATCGGCTCCGCCGTGCACCTTGCGCAGCGCGGCCTGCAGATGGCGCCAGAACTGCCATGCAGTGACGTCGTCGCGCGGTGCGGCGGGGCCGAGCAACGGCGCGTTGAAGTCGGTGAGATTGAGGTCGGCGAATTCGACGATGCGCAGGCCGCCCTGTCGGTGACAGATCAGCGGCAGCAACGCAGCCCGCTCGCCGGTGGCGGCATCGCTGACGATGGCGATCAGCGGCGAAACGCCGTCGGTCGACGCGAAGGCCCGATACCATGACGCATACCATTGCGGATGCTGGAACGCGGTGAGCGGCTCGAATGCGCCCCAGCGGGCGACAGCCTGCGCCCAATCGGAAACCAGCTCGACGCGATAGCCGACCGCATAGGACGCGGCCCGTGCCCCGAATTTCTCAACCGCTGTCGTCAAGACCGTCATGTCAGTACCTGCACCCGGCAAGTTCGCTTACGCCGCTTCCAGCGCCACCTTGGGCAGATCGACGATCTTGCCGAGATCGCTCTCGTCGAGACGGAAGTCGATCGGGCGGCGCACCGCGCGTTCGCGCTTCACCCACTTGCCGTCGCGCAGCAGCTTTTGCATCACCTGCTTGGCGAAGAAGGTCGGACCGCGGATGCTGCGGCTGCGCGGCGCGTAGCCGAAACGATGACGCAGCATGCCGTTGGCGAGATGCAGGATCTGGGCACGACGGATGTCGTCGTTCACATAGGAAATCGTCATCGAGATGTTGACGGTGTCGAGGTTCTCGACACGGTGCGGCGCATTGAGCGGCCAGTTCAGCATCTGGCCGGGCTCCAGATCGATCACCTGCGCGTGCCAGTCGTACCAGGGCTCGTAGGGGATATCGACCTCGACGTCGAACAGCGCGATGTTCTCCAGATGCTCGGGCCGGATGAACGGCTGCGTGTTGGGATAGATGTACACCCGTTTGCGCCCGGCGATCTGGACCAGGCCCTGCCCCGGCAGATCGGCGTGGTAGTAGACTTGCGCGTCGGGCGACGAAATCAGGATGCCGGCCTGATGGGTCGGCGCGTCGAAACCGGGGACCTTGGCCGCGATCTCGCCGAACATCTGCTCGATCATGTCGCGGTAGCGGCGATCGACCGCGGTGACGTTACGCAGGTTCAGCCACAGGCCGCCGCGCGAAATTGCCTCGATCACCTGATGGCCGCGCAGCCTGCCGATCTCGCCCTCGCGCCAGACGCGGCTCGATCCCTTGGCGCCGGTCTTGACCAGGCTGTAATGCTCGCGCGGATAGTGCTCAATCAGCCTGGCGAGATCGTCCATCGAAAACGCCGGCTGCTTGTGCATGGTGTGCTCGAGCCGGATCGGCTGACGGCTCCAGAGCCTGGAATGGTTGTCATCCCAATTCGTGAAGATCCTGCCTGTCGTCATGGTCGCGCTCCTGGCAGCTGCGCCGTTTCGCTTCATCCGATGTCCCGTTCCGGGACGAGCGGGCTGCTCTTGAGCAGGAATTGGCAAGAACGATGCCGTCGCGTATGCGCGCCGGGTTACCCAAAGCTAATGTCTCGCCGATATGGCTAACCGCGATGTCTCCGGAACCGGTCGCCAGAACAAGCAGCCAAGACCATCTGAGCACGATGAGTGAAAAACCCCGATATCGTGCGCTGTTCCTTGGCGCCGGGCCAAAGATGCACTGCGGCGTCGGGCAATTCACGCGCCTGCTGCAGGAGACGATCGAGAAGCTCGAGCCCGGTGCCGGCACAGCGTTAACCCTGACGCAGACCGACGGCACAATCGCCGAGATCTGGCGCGCCGTCGGCGGCGCCGACAGCGTGGTCTGCAACTTCCCGATCGTGGCCTGGAAGCGCGTGATCGCGCGGCCCTTGCTCGCCCTTCTCTTCGCCCGGCTCCGCCATCGGAAGGTCGTCCTGATCCAGCACGAATGGGCGGGCCTCAACGGCATCCGCCGGCTGACCTATATGCCGGCGCTGTGGCTCGCCAATACCATCGTGATGTTCTCGCCGCTGGTGCGTCGCGAGCTCGCCGACGATTCGATCATGCGCGGCATGGTCCGCAAATGCGTGCTCGCGCCGCTGCCGCCGAACATCGCGGCGCCCGCCGGCTTCGCGGATTCGATGCTGCTGCATCGGCTCGTCGCGGCACGCGGCAATGGCCAGCTCATCGTCGGGCATTTCGGCTCGATCTATCCGGGCAAGCAGCCGAATGGATTGCTCGAGATCGGCGCCATCCTGAAGCAGCGGGGCCTGCAGCCGTTGATCGTCTATGTCGGCTCCTTCATCCGCGGCACCGACAATATCGAGCAGAAGTTCTATGCCCGCGTCGCCGAGCTGGGGTTGAAGGGCGACGTCATCGTCTCCGGCTATGTCGCCTCCGATCACGAGGTGTTCGGCCTGCTCGGCGAGATCGACGTGTTCTGCTACTCGCTGGCCGAAGGCCTGACGGCGCGGCGCTCCAGCATCCTGGCCTGCGTGCAGTCCGGCCGGCCGCTGATCGTCACCGGCCCGGCATTGCCGGACGAGTTCGACCATCACCCGCGCTTCAAGGAATTGATCGACCGCGGCGCTATCCTGCTGGTGCCGCGCGACGCCGACAGTGCTGGATATGCCGACCGGATCGTCAAGGCGCTGAAGCGCCCGAACGTGCCCATCCCGTTCGATTTCGATGGCTGGTGGACGGACGTCGCCAACGCGGTCCGCGCGCAGCTCTAGCTCCGCATCCGGAACCGGGCGAGATAATGCAGCCCGCACACCCCGATCAGGAACGTCACCCAGATGGTGTCTGCGCGATCGAGGAAGAAGCTCTCCATCGACGACAGATAGAGGCCGAACAGCCAGATGCGCAGGAATAGCAGCGTCAGCGGCGTGTCGTTGCCGCCGAGATCGGCGGCCTGGAAATCGCGCAGCGGCTTGATGACGATTGCCGCGATCAGCAGCGCGAGACCCGGCAGGCCGGTTCCGAGCGCGGTGTCGAGATAGCCATTGTGGCTATGCGAGGCGTAGCCCGCCCACTCCTTGCCTTCCTGCAAATTCTGGATCGCGCTGGTGCCCCAGAACGCTTCGAAGCCGTAGCCGGTCCACAAGCGTTGGTGCAGCGACTCGAGCGCGAATGCCCAGATGTCGGCGCGGCCGGTAAAGGAGGTGTCGATCGGCATCCGGTTGGCGATCGCAGCCAGCGTGTCGCTCATCACGGTGCCGACGCTGAACAGGTTGAGCAGCAGCAGCGGGGTCAGCAACAGCAGCGCGCGGCCCAGGCGCGAGCGGATCACCGGCATCAGCGACGTCAGCATCAGCACGGCGACGCACAGCACGATCGCGCTCTTGCCGGCCGTGAAGAACAGGAAGACCGCGGCGAACCCGGTCACGGCGATGCCGGAGAGCCAGCCGCCGGCCCGCATCAAATAGATGCCGACGAAGATCAGCATCGCCATCATCGCTGCGGCGACGTTCTTGTGGCCGAACACACCGCGCCAATTGCCGGCAAGCGCCGGCTCCTGCGGATCGGTCGCCTGATGGATCGACAGATGCGGCGCCAGGAAAACGCCGAGATAGCAGGTGACGAGCAGGACCAGCGCGGCTATGCCGAACCAGCGCATCAATTCGCCCTGCGACTTCGGCAGCAGCAGCAGCGTTGCCGTCACCACGATGACGAACACCGACAGCGCCAGACGGCGCAGCGAGGTCGCCGGGTCGGACGACAGCACGACGGTGACGCAGATCCAGCCCGCAAACAGCAGGAAGGCCGGCGTCATCAGCGATTGCAGCGCCGGCAGATTGTCCCGCAGGGTCAGCGCCAGCATCGCGACCATCAGCACGCCGAACAGGCCGTAGAGAAACGCGTCCTTGCCGGAGACAACATCGCCGACATAGAAGCCGCTCAGATCTTCGAACGGACGCAGCGAAATCCAGGCCAGAAGCAGGATGCCGATGAAGAGCGCGCAGCGGACGATGTCCATCACCGGCCGGCGCGCGATGTCGGCAAGCAGCGCCCGGCTATCAGTGGTGACGGACAAATCGCTCACGACGCGATCTTGGACGCCGCATAAGGCTGCGGCTCGATGCCGAGCACCGCCAGCGCACTGCCGACTGCGACCACCATCGGATGCATCGCGATCACGGCCTGATGCTCGCTCAGTACGATCCGCGTAAAGCGATACAGCGAAAACGGCACCAGGCCGAACATCTTGGCTTTCACGGCCACGCGCGACCACATCGTCTGCGCCGCCTTGCGCTCGATGTGATAGTTGATCGCGCCGATCCGCAAGCCGCGCCGCACGATCCAGCCGAGATTGGTCCGGGCCGAGGGAACCGTCTCGCTGATCACGGCGTCCGTCACCCAGAAGAAGCGGAAGCCCGCACGGCGTGCCCGCGCGAAGAAGTCGTGGTCACCGCCGCCGAGGAAGTTGAAGCGCAGGTCGAAGGCAGGATGTCCGAGCCGCTCGAACACCGCGCGGCGGATCAGACAGTTGCCGCAGCCATAGATCACCGGGACGGGACCGCTGGCATGATAGGCCGGCGCGAATGCCGGATGACGCTTGAGGCCGCCCTTGTGCTTGTCATCGAAATTCGGCCACACCGGCCCGCCGATGATCTCGGCACCGGTGGTCTCGGTCGCCTGCACCATCCGCTCCAGCCAATCCTGCGAGGCGACCTCGTCGTCGTCGATCATCAGGAAATTTTGGGCGTTCGGGAATGTCTCGAGCGCCGTCTCGAACGCCGCGTTGATCGCCTGGCAATTGCCTTGCCGGGGCTCGACGATGCAGACGCCGCGCACCTTACCGGAATTGAGAAACTCGGCCGCGACCGGCGCGCTCTCGCAATGCGCGGCATCGTTTTCGACCACGACGATCGCGAAGCTGCGTTGGGTGCGCTGCGCCGCGATGGACTCCAGCGTCAGCCGCAGGTGCTTCGGCCGGCGGAAGCTCGGAATGCAGATGACGGTCTCAATGGAGCAATCGAGCACGGGTGACGTCGTGACCCAGGCGCGGTCGGCTACAGCAAGCTCGGTCGACATCTCCATGCCCTCCTGGCAATCGCGATCCGCAAGACGCATCATCCCGGCACGGATCGGAATGGGACATGGCCGTCCCAAAGTGACCGACACAGGCGGCAATACGGTCGCGGAACGAACGTTACGGCGACCTCATGGCAAAATCCGCTCCAGGCGAGAGGCGCGTTAGCCCAACTTCGTCGCAAGGTTAATTTGAAGTCTAGCGAAGTGATTTTGCTGGAATGACGGGCGCGCGGGAGCGCCGCCCCGTGACCGGGGCCGCGCCGTTAGCGAACCCTTAGGGTTAAGAGCCCTCGCGCACGCGCGACACAAGCTCCGCGTCCGGGCTGGCATCCAATTTGCTGATCGACCCATAAATCATCCGTCGATCCGATCGCAGCAACACAAAAAAGACTGAGGTTCACCTTGAAAGCGCTCGATCTCGTCTCGCTCGGCACCAAGCATGTCCGCAACGCCCTCTCGGAAGAGCTCTATTTGCGTACCGGACGCGACGTCACCCGCCCGGCGGCGATCTTCGCGGAGGTGGTCGAACGCTGCAATTACAAATGCCGCTACTGCGACTACTGGCGCCGTCCGAACTATCGCGACGAGATGACGATCCCGGAGTGGCAGCGCGCCCTCGCGAGCCTGAAGGAATTCATCGGGGCCTATCATGTCGAATTCGCCGGCGGCGAGCCCTACATCAAGAAGGGCTTTCTCGACCTGCTGCGGTTCTGCCGCGACAACGACATCCACTGGGGCGTCACCACCAATGGCGGCGCCTATCTCAACAAGAAGGTCGTGGCGCAGACCGTCGAAGCGCACCCGTTCAACATCAATATCTCGATCGACTCCACCGACCCCACGATCCACAACTACTCGCGCGGCGTCGAGAACTCGCTGGCCGACATCGTGCAGGGCATCCGCAATGTCGCCGAGCAGCGTCGTGCCGAAGGCCTGGACTTTCCGATCATCATCAAGCCGGTCGTGCACAGGCTGAACTTCCGCCGCCTGCCCGAAATGGTCGACTGGATCCAGGAGATCGGCGCCACCGCGCTGAGCTTCCAGCCCGTCGAGCAGGGCACCCAGGAGGTCGAGGACGAGCTGTGGATCGGTGAGCGCGAGCTGGACGATCTGATCAAGGTGCGCGACGAGCTGTTGCGCTTGAAGCGTGCGGGCGCGCCGATCCTCAACGGGGAGGCCGTGCTGCGCGCCTGGCCGAACCATTTCCGCCGCGAGAAGGCGCCGAAGGAAGTGATGCCCTGCCGCGTCGGCATGCGGAACTACTTCATCCGCTCCGACGGCCGCCTCGAAGTGTGCTGGTTCTTCAAGCCGATCGGCAACGTGCGCACCCAGACCGCACGCGAGATCTGGTACAGCGAGGAAGCGCAGGCCCGCCGCAAGGAGACCATTGCTTGTGACAAGCTGTGCCTGTTCACCTGCCTCGCCCAGCGCACGCTGCAGGACAAGCTGAAGATGGGCCTGACGCTGCTGACCAACACCAAGGCCGCCTGACGCGGCAACGAGTAATGACTAAGCCCGGTCAGTCGGAGGACAGGCCGGGCGCTTGCTTGAGCGGATAGACGCGTCTGGTCAGCCCGCGAACAATTTGCGGAACAGGCTCGCGGCTTGCGGAAACTTGCCGTTATCGATCTGCGTCGGCCACAGGCCATCGACATCGAAATAGGCGGCATAGGCGATCGCTGCCTGATTTGCTGCGAACCAGTCGTGCATCTGCTGCACGAAGAATGCGTTGTCGCCGGCCTGGCCGACGCCCCACTCCGGATAGCTCATCAGCTTGCCATGGCTCGCCGCGAACGCGCGCTGCCACTCCAGGCCGAACGGCGCCTTGAGATAGGAGTTGGTCCAGCGCTCCGCCGCGCTGGCATCCGATTTGAAATCGTAGACGTCGAGGCCGACGGTGTCGACGACATCATCGCCGGGATAGGCGGCGTCGGCCGGCATATCCTGAAGTCCCCAGCCCGGACACCAGTCGAACTTGAAGCTTTCCGAGCGACCGCGAAAGATCGCGACCACATGGCGGAACGCCTTGATGTAGTCGTCCTCATGTCCTTTGGCGAACCAGCCCATATTGGAGATGTTCATCTCCCAGCCGAGGCGAATGATCGCCTTGGGATGTGCGTCTCCGATCGCGCGCGCGGCCGCTTCGAACTCGGCGTCATGCAGCCCGCCCGCGACATCCGCGAGCGGCGTTTCGGTGATGGTGAGCGGTACCGACCAAACCACGTTGCGCGCCGGATTGAGCTTCTTCCAGAGCCCGGGCACCCAGTCCAGCTTGTGAAAGTCGTCCCAGCTGTTCTGGCCGTAGAAGTCGACGCCGAGCACCGACGAGCGCGGCCGGTTGAGCCACTTCTCCCAGCCTTGCAGCACGTGCTCGCGGCCGGTCTCACCCCAGTTGACAAAGGCGCCGGCGAATCGCGCGGAATTCGCACCGAGCCGCGACCGGGCTGACGGTGCGGCCCGCACGGACGGCAATGCGCCGACGGCGAGCGCCGCGAATGCGAGGGCGCGGCGTCGCGTGATTCCGCGATCAACCGACATCGCGCGCTCCGGCTGGTTCGCCCGCGCCGCGCGTGCCAAAAACGCACAGCGCTGACGGCAAGGCTGTCTCGAAATGGACTGACAATACGGCCCGCCGTTCGGCCGTGCCGCTTACCGATCGGAAATGCCACCGAATCCGCATACGCACTCACCTGCGCCGACCGCGTCGGCATTCGAGGCGTGAACACTGCAATATCCGGGCAACATCCCGATCCAGCGTCAAAATCACGCAACCGAACGATGACTTCCGATCCGTTAACGGCCGCGCTGCGCCGGCATTTACCATTGCTTAACCATCAAGGCCGCGGGCAGGACGCGCAAAACACTCCGGCACCGATCTTGCTGAACTGAGGTTCAGGACGAAGTCCGGCGGCCGCATTGTTCCGCCGTGAAACGGTGTCGCCGGAGAGTGTTACGAGATGAACCCTGTCGCGTTGCTGACCCCGACCTATGGGCGCGATCTGGAAATCTGCACGCTGCTTTGCGAAAGCGTGGATCGCCACGTCACGTCCTTCTCCAGGCACTATCTGCTGGTTCCGGATTGCGACCTGTCGCTGTTCGCGCCACTCGCAAGCGAGCGCCGCATCATCATTCCGGCCTCCTCCTTCCTGCCCGACTGGTTGCGGCCGCTGCCGCGCATGATCCAGCGCAAGCGCCGCCAGTTCTGGTGGTCGTTGCGCGCCAAGCCGGTGAACGGCTGGCACGTGCAACAGATCCTGAAGATCGCGGCGACGATCGCGCTGCCCTATGAGCGGTTCTGCATCCTCGATTCCGACATCGTGTTCTTCCGCGATTTCGATCTGGCGCGCTTCCGGTATCCGAACACGATCCCGCTGCTGAAGATGGCCAACGCGGTCACCGCCGACCAGCCGCGCCATTCGCGCTGGCTCGAGACCAGCCATCAGCTGATCGGCCTGCCGACGCCGCCATTCCCGGCGCCGGACTTCATCGGACACATCATCTTCTGGGACAAGCAGACCACTCGCGCGCTCGCCGAGCGCATCGAGGCCGTCGCCGGCATGGACTGGATCGAGGCGCTGTGCCGGACCCGCGAGTTCTCCGAATACCTGCTGTACGGCTTCTTCGTCGAAAACGATGAGGCGTCGGCGCTGCGTCACTCGGTGGTGCCGAAGACGCAATGCGTCAGCTACTGGGATGACCCGACCTTGAGCAAGGACGAGCTCACCCGGCTGCTGCTGCGGGCCAACAGGGACGACGTCGCGTTCTCGATCGCATCGTTCTCGGGAACGCCGGTCGCGACAATTCGCGAGGTCGTGGCCGAGAGCGACGCCATCCTGGCGTCGTCGGCGGCGGCAAGACCGGCGGAGCTTGCCGCATCATGCTGATCGGACAGGCCAGCATCAACCTGACGGCCAACGTGCTTTCGGCGTTGCTCGGGCTTCTGAGCGTGTTCGTCTTCACGCGGCTGTTCGCGCCGCATGACTATGGCGTCTACCTGTTGGGTGTCGGCTTCGCCTCCGTCATCTCGGTCTTCCTGGTCGGCTGGTTCCGCAATCTGATCCTGAGCGGCCATGCCCGCGATGACGGCACCGACGTCCGCGGCCTGGTGGCGTCGGGCTATCTGATCTCCTGCCTCACCGCGCCGATCGCCTGGCTGCTGGCGCGTCTCGTCGGCCTCGATGCGACTGCGGCGCTGGCCGCCGTCGCCCTCGCCATTGCGATCGGCCTGTTCGAGCTGACGCAGGACCTGCTGCGGGCACGGTTGAAGGCACTCTCGGTAATGAGGGCGACCCTGGTCCGCGCCGGCGCCCTGCTCGGCTTCGGCGTCGTCGTCGCAACAATCAGCCCGACCGGCGTCCTGTTGTTGCTCGCGGCCAGCTTGGCCTATCTCGTCGCCGTTCTAGTGCAGACGCGCAGCGCATGGCGCGGCACCATCATCAATTTCAGCCGCGCCGACCTGCGGTCGCTCGCCCGCGCCGGCCTGCCGCTGACCCTGTCGCTGACGCTGCTGGCGATCTCGAGCGTGACCGACCGCTTCATGATCGCGAACCTGATCGGCGCAGCCGACGCCGGCAAATATGTCGCGGCACTGGACCTGGTTCGCCAGACCCTGATGATGCCCGCGATGAGCATGGCCGCGGCCTTCTTTCCGATGGCCGTGCAGATCCAGGCCCGGCAAGGCGACGCGGCGGGCGCCATCAGGACTCATCTCGCCGATTGCCTCGAACTGCTCGCCGGCGTCACGCTGCCGGCTTGTCTCGGCTTCGCCCTGATCGCCCCGCATATCGCCAACATCATCCTCGGTGTCGACTTCCGCGCGCTCGCATCCGAGATCATGCCGATCATCGCGGCCGCCGTGCTGTTCCAGGTGCTGACGCAGCAATATCTGCATGCGAGCTTCCTGCTGTCGGGACGCAATTCCTTCTATCTGATCAACACCGCATCGATCATCGCGGCCAATGTGATCCTGTCCTATCTGCTGGTCAGCCTCTACGGCACCATCGGCGCGGCCTGGGCGCGGCTCGGCGCCGACATTGCCGGCTTTGCCTGCGCCCTGATCCTGAGCCGCTTCGCCTTCCGGATTCCGATCCCGATCGGCCGCCTCGCCTTGATCGTCATCGCCGCGCTCGCGATGGCAGTCACGGTCGGCGCGCTGGATCGCGTCCTGTACCTTGCCGATCTCCCCGCCAGCATCGTGCTGGTCGGAGCGGGGTTCGCCGTCTACGCCGCGTTCTGCTGGCTGTTCGACATCGCGCGCCTGCGCGGTCGGCTGAAGCAGGGCATCGCCATGTTCCGTACCAAATTCGCAAACAGCAACATTGGATGAACCAATGACGAAATCCCTCGCGCTTGCTACGCGTCCTGCCCCGCTCGCCGAGCTCTCGATGACTATCCCTGCCGAAATCCATCCGGAATCGCTGCTCGCCTTGCCGCCCGGCAAGGCCAAGCAGAGCCTGCTCACGGTTCACAGCATCCTCGAGGCCCGGCTGCCGGCCGGTCCGCTTTCGATCTACGAAGCCGGCGGCGGCTCGACCAGCTATCTGCCGCTCGGCGTGCTGCGTCGTTCGCATGTGACCGTCGTCGACATTGACCCTGATCAGATCCGCAACAACAGCTATGCGCAGGAAGCCGTTCTCGGCGACATCCAGACCTACCGCTTCCCGCCGCGGCGCTTCGACCTGATCATCTGCTACAACGTCATCGAGCACATCCCCGATGTGGAGGCCGTGCTGAGCGGGTTCTGCGAGGCGCTGAAGCCGAACGGACTGCTGTTGATCGGCGCGCCGAACCCGAAGTCGCTGTCGGGTATCGTCACGAAATATTCCCCGCACTGGTTCCACGTCTGGTTCTACCGCCGCATCCGCGGCGAGAAGCACGCCGGGCTGCCGGGCGAGGCGCCGTTCCCGACCCATTTCCATCCGCTGGTGACGCCAGGCAATCTCGAAGCGTTCGTGGCCGGCCGCGGATTGCAAGTCATCTACCGGAAGAAATACGAGAGCCCGCGCTATCCCGAGATGCGCCGGCGCAAGCCGGTTCTGGCCGCGGTGATCGACGCGGCGGCGAAGGCAATGAACGCATTGCTGCCGGGCAAGATCGACGTTCGGCACGGCGACTATCATGTGATCTTGCGGAAGCTTGGATCATGAACGCATTGTGGTCGGAAGCCAGGGTCAAGGTCAGCCACCGGCTGGCGATGCATGTTCAGGTCGAACGTTTCCGCCTGAACAATGCGACGCCGATGGTGACCTTCACCTTTGACGATCTGCCGAAGAGTGCGGCGACGTTCGGCGCCGACATTCTCGAATCCTACGGCGCCCGCGGGACGTTCTACGTGTCAGGCGGGTTGGTCGGGCTCGACGCGCCCGACTGGAGCACCGGCACCGCCGACGACGTCGTCTCGTTGCATTGCCGCGGTCATGAGGTCGGCTGCCACACCTTCTCGCACCGCCGCGCCTGCGATCTCGACGAGACCTCGCTGGCGGCGGAGATCGCGCGTAACCGCACGTATCTCCACTCGCTCGATCCGACCATGCCGGTCGAGACCTTCGCCTACCCGTTCGGCTACGGCTCCTATGCGCGGAAACACCAGTTGAGGTCTGAATTCCGCACCTGCCGCAGCATCGTGCCGGGTGTGAACAGCGGCGAGGTCGACCTGCAATTCCTCCGCGCCATGCCGCTGATCGACCGCCAGATGTCCCACGAGCGGATCGATGCGGCCTTCGCCGAGGCGGCAAACATGAACGGCTGGTTAATTTTCTACAGCCACGACGTTGCCGACGCGCCGAGCCTCTATGGCTGCACGCCCGACCTCATGACCTACGCGCTGGAGGCCGCGGCGCGGCGGAATGTCCCTGTTCTGACCATGGCGGAGGCGTTCCGATGCGCCCGCGCTTAAACCCTTTGTTTGCCTTTCTGGTGAATAGTCGGCGAATGAGTATGGTTAATTTTTCGTGTTGCGTTTTTTCCGCGTCGTCTCGTGCGCGTTGCGTGGCCCGAAAGAGTGCTCCTCAGCCGATGCGTGCGGCCATTCAGACGGAAGCTGGGGTCGATGCTTAGCTATGACCAGCCGATAGACCGGGCCAAGTCGGAGCCGCGCCGGACCGCAATCCCGGCCGGCTTCAACGTGCTCGAGCTGATCCGGCTGTTGTGGGCGCGCAAGGTTGCGATCCTGTCGGCTGCGCTGCTCTGCGCCTGCATCGCGGTCGCAATCGGCAAGAGCCTCACGCCGAAATACACCGCGGGCGCCCAGCTCTATGTCGATCCCCGCGAGCTGCAGCTCGTCGAGCGCGAGCTGACCCCGCGTGCCCAGGACGTCTCCGGCCTCGCGATGGTGGTCGAAAGCCAGTCGCGCCTCATCACGTCCAACAACGTATTACTGCAGGTGATCCGCGACACCAACCTCGTCAGGGATCCCGAGTTCGGCGGCGGCGCCGCGAGCAAGGGCCTGCTCGCCTCGCTGCTCGGCCTGTTCGGCATCGAACCGAGAACCAGCGCGGAGCAGCAACAGCAGATCGAGATGAACACGCTCGATACGCTGAACCGCCATATCAACGTCAAGAAGACCGATCGCACCTTCATCGTCGATGTCGATGTCTGGTCGCACGATCCGGTCAAGGCCGCGATGCTCGCGAATGCGATCGCCAAGGCCTATCTCACCGAGTCGAAGCAATCGCAGGCCGAGGCCGCACGGCGCGCCACCCGCGACCTGTCCGGCCGGTTGAAGGAGCTGCAGCAACGCCTGCGCAATGCCGAAGAGGCGCTCGCATCGTACAAGGCGCAGAACAATTTCGTCGGCTCGCAGGACAATCTGCTCACCGACCAGCAACTTTCGGGCGGCAACCAGCGGCTGGCCGCAGCGCGTGCCCAGACGCTCGACGCGCAGGCCAGCTACGACCAGATCGAAGCCACCCGCCGCGGCGCGACCGACCCGGGCGCGATCCCCGAAGCGGTGCAATCGCCGACCATCGCCAATCTGCGCTCGCAATATGCTGAAGCGAAGAAGCGTCAGGCGGAAATGCAGGGTGAGCTGGGGCCGCGTCATCCGGATCTGCGCAAGGTCGAGCAGCAGGTCGAGGACCTGCGTCGCACCATCAAGGAAGAGGTCGACCGCGTTGCACTGGCCGCCAAGAACAATCTGACCCGGGCACGCGACTACGAAGCCTCGCTCAACAAGGCGCTGGACGCCCAGAAGCGCCAGAGCGTGCAGATGAGCCAGGCGTCCGTACGGCTGCGCGAGCTCGAACGCGAAGTCGATGCCAGCCGCGACGTCTACCAGTCGTTCCTCAAGCGCTCGCGCGAGACCGAGGAGCAGGAGAGCCTCAACACCTCGAGCGCGCGCGTGATCGGCGATGCCACGATCCCGCAGCAGCGCACCTTCCCGCCGGCGATGACCCTGCTCGCGATGATCGGCTTCATGTTCGGCGGCCTCGCCGCCGCAGCCTGGATCGTGGCCGCCAGCCAGCTGGCGCCCGGCGCCGATCCGATCCGCCACAGGATCCAGCCGAAACAGGAAGCAGCATCGGAGCGGCAGCCCGTGATCGCGAAGCCGAAGCCGCCCGTGCAGGCGTCGCCCGCGGTGCAGCCGGCCGCCGGCATCGTCGACATGCCCGTGATCGAGAAACCGCTGATCGCCGAGTTGCAGGAATCCGACGTCATGCGCACGCTCGGCGGCATCCTGACCGGCGACAATCTCGCCGATGTCACGCGGTTCGGCTGGCCGACGCTGCGCACCAGTTCGGCACTGGGGCTGTTCTCCAACACCATGCGCCAGATCCATGCGGCGCTGGCAACGCGGACGGCGCCCGGCGGCGTTCCCGTGCTGGCCGTGGTCGGCACAGCCAACGATCCCGATCGCAGCGTCGTCGCGCTCAATATCGCGCTTGTCGCCGCGCGCGACGGTGCACGCGTCCTGCTGATCGATGCGGACGCGAGCGTCCGCGGCCTGACCGACAGGGTCGCGCATCCCGTCCAGAGCAGACCGAGCCGCCTCGACTGGCTCACCATCGGCAGCAAGGCGTCACGCGCCATCAACACCGCCAACGGCATCGCGATCCTGCCGGCGATCCCCGGCAATCCCGCCAGGGCCAGCGAGGCGATCCGGAAGGCGATCGCGCAGGCCCGCTCCGCCGGCGGCCATGATCTCGTCATCCTCGACGGGCCGCCGATGCCGTGGGGTGCGGACGAACGGCAGCTGTTCGACATGGCGGACGGGCTGATCGCGGCGCTGCCGGTGGATCACGACATCAACGCGTCAATGGAAGACATCATCACCGCGCTCGGTGGCGCCGAACGCAAGCTCGCCGGTGTGGTGCTCAACGAACTCCAATCGACCGCCGCAAGCCGGCAACACGACAAGCAATATGCCTGAGCGACGCGCGGGTCGCGCCGGGTTGTGTCCTGCTCCTGCCGCGATCGCGAGTTGATCGTCCAATGGCCCGGCTATCGATCCCCGCCATCATCGCCGCCGCTTCCATCCTGCTGTCCGTGGCCGCACGGGCCTGTCCTGCCCTGATCGAAGGCGTCGCGTCGGATCGGCTCACGGCGCTGTCGCGCGGCGTCAATGCCGACGGCTGGATCGCCGATCCACGGTCTGCACCGCCGCGCAGCCTGCTGCTCGAACTGCGCAAGGCCGGCTTGACCCACATCCGGTTGCCGGTGCCGGCCGACTTCGTCATGCCGCGCTTCGCCGCGAAAGCGGAGATCGACGGCCGCCTGCAAACCATCGATGGCGCGCTGAAGACCCTGCTCGCGCTCGGCTATGCCGTGTCGATCGACCTGCATTCGGGCCAGCACTTCAACGCACTGCACAAGGACGATCCGCCCGGCGCGATGGCCGAAATGAAAAGCGCATGGACCGCGCTCGCGCGGGTCATGCAGCGCTATCCGTCCGATCGCGTCTTTGCGGAACTCCTGAACGAGCCGGAGGTCGATGCCGCGCAATGGCAAGGCGAAATCCGCGAGCTCGCCGGCTTCATTCGCAAACTGCTTCCGCAAACCACGCTGATCACGGGTCCCGTCAACTGGCAGCGCGCGGATTCACTGCCCGGCTTCATGCCGCTCGACGATCCGAACGTCGTCTATGCCATTCACTTCTACGATCCGATGGTTTTCACCCATCAGGCTCACTGGGACCCGAATGAGCCGCTCCACGACGTCATCGGATTGCCCTATCCGGTCCACGCCGACGATCCCAGGGTTCAGCAGTTGCGGGAGCAACTCACGGCGATGAACCAGCGCAAGGCGCTTGCGATGGTCGACCGGGCGACGCCCGACCGCGGCATCGACAAATGGCTCGAGCCCGCCACCGCCTGGCAGCGGCAGCATTCGCGGCCGATCATCATCAATGAATTCGGGGTGCTCAAGGCCGGGGCTCCGCGCGACAGCCGGCTGCGCTGGCTCGCCGGCGTCACCACCTACGCCCGGCAACAGTGCTGGGGCTGGACACATTGGGAAATGTCGCAGGGCTTCGGCCTGGCCGATGCCGCCACCGGCAAGGCCGACCGCGAGGCGCTGAAGGCGCTGCTCGGGACGCGCTAGCGGCTGCTGGTTAACCCGTTCTTACACAATGCGCGGCTAGATCGACGATGCGGGTGTGGCATATCCACACGTCCGGTCATTTAGGTCAGAGCCAGTGCGAGCAGAGATAGCCCCGCGGCCGCTGTTGGCCGGCGACCTGGTTCCTGCCCTCGGCATCGCCGTGGCATCGATCGCGTTTGCGCCGATCATGCAGGCCGCCAATGCCGGGCTAGCGATCGTCGTCGAAAGCCTGATCGGTTGCGCGATCGTGCTTGCGGCACCGGCCTATGCGCCGTCGATTGC
The DNA here is from genome assembly GCF_020889685.1 of Bradyrhizobium oropedii. GTDB lineage: Bacteria > Pseudomonadota > Alphaproteobacteria > Rhizobiales > Xanthobacteraceae > Bradyrhizobium > Bradyrhizobium oropedii. The sequence continues at coordinate 2,810 of NZ_JACMYO010000114.1, read as the reverse complement.
CGTCTTCATCATCTTCTTCCAGAATCTCTTCGTCTCGATCCTGTCGTCCTACATAGCGACCGAGCAGGAGATGGATTTCGTCAAGGGCTACAACTTCCTCATCTGCGCGGTGATGTGGCTGGTCACGCTGGCGCTGTATCTGCTGCGCGAGCGCAGGCACTCCGCCGAGATCGACCGGATCATGAGATGGGGGCTGATGACCCTCGCGGTCGTTGGGGTGTACTTCCTGCTCGGCGCGACGCAGGACGCGCATGCATCGCTCGTCTATCTGCGCAACATTGCGTTTCCGCTGTTTCTGTTCCAGCTCTCGCTGCTGACCGCGGCAACCTTCGATATCCGTATCACCCCGTTCCTGGTGGCGGTCGCCATCCTGCTGATCGTCTGCGGATATGTCGAACTGCTGTTCCGCGATTTCTGGCTCACCATTACCAATGGCTACACGTTCTGGCACTTCGACGAGCTGAAGGCGACCCGCTCCGGGTCCTGGGAAGCCGAGATGCGCCAAACCGGCAACGTGCCCGTCGATCTGATCGACCGCTTCCGCTTCAGCTTTCTCAACAGCCCCTTGTTCGAGGATCTCGGACTGTCGTCAATTCTGCGCATCTTCGGGCCAAATATGAGCCCGATCAGCTTCGGCTACGGGATCGCCTTCTCCGTCCTGTTCCTGTTCGCGGTCGGGTATCGCTGGCTGGCGCTGGCCGCGATCCCGTTGCTGATCTTCTGCAGCGTCAAGGGCGCGCTCGTCCTGGTGATCTTCGTCGCCCTGGCCTGGACGGCAACCTGGCTGTTCGGCGCCACCATCACCCTTGCCGTCGCGCTGGTCGGGCTGGCGGTGTATGCCATCGCAGCCATCCATATCGGACTCCAGATCGGCGATTTCCACGTGATCGGCTTCATGGGCGGCTGGGATGGATTCCGGCAGAACCTGATCGGCCGCGGGCTTGGCGTCGGCGGCAATCTCTCCGAAGGCTACTTCTCGATCGACTGGAACGCCGCGCAAGCGGCCGGCACGATGGACGGCGCGGTGGAGAGCGCCGTCGGCGTCCTGCTCTATCAGATGGGGATCGGCGCGGTGGTGCCGCTCGGCTTCTTCTTTGCGATGGCGCTGAAGGCCTGGCGCCTCTACGCCTCGTCCGGAATTCTCACTCAGGGGCTCGCCGCGTTTGGCACGATGGTCGTGCTGGTGAACGGCATCTTCCAGGAAGAGGCGCTGTTCGCGCCGCCGGCGCTCGGGCTGTTGCTGTGCCTGACCGGGCTCGTACTCGGCCATCATTTGCGCACGCAAGGCGACGATCCGAAGGCTACCGCTCGATAGCGCACGACTTGCGAGGGCAGAGCCCGGCCGCGCCGCGACCGGGCTTCGCTCGACCTACGGGGTCAGAGCGCCTTGATCTGCACCTTGCGGAACTTGACCACACCCGAGCCATACTGAAGCGCGATGTAGCCGCTGGCGTGCTTGGAGTCCTGGGCGTCGACGGTTTTCTGGCCGTTCAGCGTCACGACGAAATGCGGCCCCTGCGCCGTGATCTCGTAGACGTTCCATTTGCCGGCTGCCTTCGGCATCGGATCGACCTTGGCGACGTCGACGATCGCGCCGGTGCCATAGGTCGGGTCCGGCCGCTTGTCGAAGATGTTGACCTCGTAGCAGACCTTGGAGTCGATCACCTTGTTGCCTTCGCAGCGGATGAAGACGCCGCTGTTGGCGTCCTCGTCGGTCCAGAACTCGGCGCGGATCTGGAAGTCCTTGTACTGGGTCTTGCTGACGAGATAGGAGAGATCCTTGCCGTCGAGCTTGTCGGCGACCAGCGCGCCGTCCTTCATGGCCCAATTGGCCTTGCCGACCTCGTCCCAGTCGCCCTTCCTGGAGCTGTCGAGCAGCGTGACCCAGCCGTCGTCACCCGATGCACTAGTGGAGAATTGCAGCGCGGCCGCACCGATCACAAGTCCCGCCGCCAGTATCGACAGTTGCTTCTTCAAGGTTGTCCTCCCGTCTTTTGGTTGGCGCGCAACCTATCATCGTCCGCAGCGGCGTAAATCGTTTTTCATGTTGCAGCTGCGTTGTGTCACGGACTGTTGTCGCAATCTTGAGGTCAGACATGCGCGGACGCGTCTTGCTCCGCTCGAACGACAGCGACTACCATCACGCGACATACGGGCGCGGCAGTTGCCCGAGGAATCAGATCTGGGAGAATCCGATGACGGCGTCGAACCGATCCTGGCGATATCTGATGATGCCGCTGGCCCTTGCCGGCACGCTGAGCGTCAGCTCTGCGGCCGAGCTCAATCCCGCTGCCGTCACCTACAAGCTGCCGGATCAAATTCCCTGGAGCCCGGTCGACGCGCGCGGCGCGCAGAACGCCGTCGTGGTCGGCGATCCCTCGAAGCCCGGGTTCTATTTGGTCTACACCAAATGGACCAAGGGCAATCACTTCAGCCGTCCGCACTTCCATCCCAACGACCGCTACATCGTCGTGCTCAAGGGCACCTGGTGGGTCGGTTCCGGTCCGAAATTCGATCCCGATCACGGCACCGTGGCGATGCCGGCGGGCAGCTTCGTCACCCATTTCGGCAAGCAGGTGCATTGGGACGGCGCCAAGGACGAGGACGCCGTATTGCTGATCATGGGCGAAGGCCCGGCCACCGCAACGGAGGCGGAACAGAAGTAGCCGCGTTGCGCGCAGTCGGGGCGATGCTATCATCGCGGCCCAAGGAAGGGCCTTCGATGCATCCCGCCGCCAGACTGCAGTTTGCCCGCATCGCCGACGAGTTCGCGCGCTGGCGCGCCATTCCCGAGCCCGAACGGCCGCCGG